>CAWDCQ010000001.1:0-9562 GCA_963800775.1 uncultured Methanomassiliicoccales archaeon
GGAACAGAATGATACTGTCAGTGTCGATCTTGAGGATGATGCTGTTGGCTCCTTCCACCAGGTCGTGGTACTTGCGTTCGCCCTGTGCCACCTTCAGCTCGGCGGTCCTGCGCTGGACCAGCTGGACCACGGCGTCTTCAGCTCGGCGAACTGGACCTCGACGTTGCCACCCTTCTGCAAATAGAAATCTGCCCCGTGATTAAGCGCCTCTATGGCCACCTCTTCCCGTCCCCGGCCGGTGAACAGAATGAAAGGGGTGCGGTCTCCCGAATCCCTCAGCGCCTTGAGGAGCTGGATGCCGTCCATCCCGGGCATCTGGTAGTCGGAGATTATGGCGTCGTAATATGATGAGCGTATGCGTTCCAGTGCGGTCCGTGACCATTGTTCGTGTCCACCTGAACGTCGCCGCCCTCTTCGAAAATGAGCTTGGTCAACTCCAGAAGCCGTGGTTCATCATCGATGTAGATGACTTTTGGAATATCAGCACCGGCCGGCCCATCCACTGAGCGGATAAATGAATGATTCCGTGACATTATCGATTAGCGGTATTCTTGCCCACAACCTGAAAATGGGCCATCTGGCCAATCCGATTGTTCATGAAATAAATGGAAATTGTTTCGCCGGAAGACGAATCTTCGTCTTTGACGTCAAGGCTTTATGGCCGCCTTGATCTTCGTCATCATGTCCGGCGGCAAGGAGGTCATCTGATGTTCCGAGGCCGCGTGCGTCGCGACCATCTTCATCAGCTCTTCTTCGGTCCGGGTCTTTACCTCGAAGGACATTTCATCCCTATGTCCACGCATTTGGACGATGACATCTACTACCTCAGGATGACAATTCTCAACAGCGTTAATTTAATACTATTGCCCTGCCACCAAGGGCGACCGGCGAAGGTTCGTTTGAATGAGAAAAGGGTCGCATGAACTGCATCCGAGGTTGCACAATTTAAGAACGGGCGATCCGCTCAACGTATCGCATGACAAGGATGTGGATGGTCGAGCCCAGGTGATGTGCAGTCAGCATCTGCTCGGCGAGCATTTCGAGACTCACGTCATAGCCAACAACATCATACGCGGCCGGGGCATCGCCGGGTTCATCCGGAACAATGAGATCGAGCCTCATAGCGTGGCCTGCCGCCATGACGAGCTGGCCGCAGAGATGGAACGCAGGGGCATGAGGCACCGGAGCCCATTGGTTTTCTCCACCGACCTGTACCCTGAGTTCCGGATCGATCGGGAGGCGTCGCTCAAGCTGCTCATTGCCAGATGTCCCCGCTGTGCGGAACGGGTGCGGTCGATGCGCAAATGGCTGAAAATCTGCACCAGGCCAACAATCGATGGAATGATCCTAAGAACAACAAGAGGGAAAGGTCTGGATCAGGGAGCTCGCCCAGACAGCATCTTTCCCTTCCAGACTGCAAATGCAGATCGACGAAGCAAAAAGATCGAAGTGTCATGCCTTAGACGCCTTTGGGTGTGTCCTTGCCCACAGCGGGGTCCTTCGCCTGGACCGCCGGAAGCTGTCCACGAACTTAGCGCCCTTTGTACGGTCGCCCGGCACCCGGTCCTCGACCCAGACCTTTCCGCCCTGGTCCTCCGCCAGTCGTCGGACCAAATAAAGGCCCAGTCCTTGCCCGGTGACCTTAGTGGCCCCGCGCATCGACCGTTCGAAGACCCGGTCCTTCAGCTCGTCCGGGATGCCTGGCCCGTTGTCCTCTATGCTCACCAATAGCACCTGCTTGCCGTCCGACTCCGCCGACCACAAGCCATCCCGATCTGGATCGGTCCGGTGGAGTGCTTGATGGCGTTGCTGACTATGTTGGAGAAAGCGTCCCTCAGGAAGCTGGAAACCGGAAATGGCGGTCCCCCTTCTCGGTAATGACGATGGTCACGTCCCTTCCCAGGCGGATGCTCGTACTCGCCTTTGATCTCCTCAAGCATGTGGACGATGTCGACCGGCTCTCCCTTGTTCCGGTCGACCTCGAGCCGCTGCATGCTGCGCACGTTGGCGATGAGCTCGCTGCTGTTCCTCAGTTGCTGTATCGGGATGTTGATCAGCTTCTTGTCCTTCTCCTCCAGCTTGAGGCGCATCTCCGCCAGCTGCAGATATCCCATGGCCGCGGTGATGTAGTTGTTGATGTCGTGGGTGAGCAGGTCCAAGTACAGTTCCGCCCGCCCCTTCTCTTCCTTGAGCTCCGCCTCGATCCGCTTCCTTTCGATGGCATAGATGATGGCACGGCTAAGGCTGCCGGAGGTTATCTCGTCCTTGTACAGGTAGTCCTGCGCTCCCTCGTTGATGGCGCGCGTCGCCGCCCTCTCGTCCTGGGACCCAGTGAGCACGACTATTGGGACGCCCGGGAACTTGCCGTGAAGCTTGGTGAACGTTTCCAGGCCATGGCTGTCCGGAAGGTTGAGGTCCAGCAAAACGACGTCATATGAGCCGGACCCCAGCAGCTCCATGGCGGAAGAGAGGGTCACCGCACTGTTCATCTGATACTGGCCCAGCACCCCCTCGCCCAAGAACTCCTTGACCAGCCTGAGGTCGCCTGGGTTGTCCTCGATCGCCAGAACGCGGACGGCCATCCCTATCCGATCGGTAATCTTTATCCTCGTCATGGAATGGAGTTATGAGGAGCGCGGTGGTTTGATAATGCTACTCCGACCGGATAGCGATATTTCGTAATTCAGGACGCGTAAAAGTTGGATTTGCGTCATTCCCCGAAAAAAAGAGGCATAGCCAGATGTAATTTCCAGAAGGTTCGTAATTTCAGGAGCACCGTCCGAACGAGGCGGATGACCGGCGGATTCCCTGGCCTTGCCGCCGTCTAGAAGGTCCTGTGCGCTTTGGGAGCGGCATGCTCCCGGACCGTGTCGACCTGACGAATTCGGGTGCCGTGAGATGTCCGCAGACTACTTTTTTGAGACCGCGTCCGGAATGCCCTTGGCCCACTCCTTGACCTTCTCCGGTTCGCCGTCCCTCAGCTGGTAATTGTCCTTCCCGCCGTGCACATAGGCCAGCAGCGGCGGCCGGGCGATCTTGAAGCCGATCTCGGTGAGCTTCTGGCTCCATCGCCTTGTTCGCGTTGCCGCTTATGAACACCTTCATCTGGGTGTCGAAGGAGGCTGCGCACTGGTTCGCCGACACCTTTCCCTTGAGCCCGTCCAGGAAGTTCATCGTCTCCTTGGTGGGCCTCCATCCCATGGTCGGAGAGCCGACGATCAGACAGTCAAAGTCCTCGATCCTGACGCCGCTGGCATGGTTGACCTGCAGCGCCTCTGCCTCTATCCCCTTCTCCTTGAGCGCATCCTGGATCATCACGGCGACCTTCTCGGTCACCCTGGTCTTCGATACTGAATCATAGACTATCACGAATTTCATCTTGCAACCACCGGACAAAATAGAGCGGTGCTCATATTAAACACTGAGGTGGGTATAAAAATAGTTGCTGTGAAGTTAAAATCACCCAATGCCAGAAGACAAGAGGTCGGCCAACCTTGGCGAATGTGAGGGTTCTTACCATCTGACATTGAAGTTCCCTCGCCGGGACACTATCCATTTCCGAACCCCAGTGTCAGATCAATCCCAGAATTCAAATGAACATCCGAAAAACCTTCAGCCCAGGAAGACCTGGCCTCGCCGGATATAAATAGACCCGGCTGGAGTTATTTTACCGGTGAGCCGATCAAGATTATCGTTGTTTCCGATGTTCATCTGGGAAGCGAGGAAAGCGACAAGACGGCCTTCAACGCGTTCCTGACCTCGCTCAAAGATGATGATACAGTCACCGACCTGGTCCTGCTCGGAGACATCGTCGACATGTGGAGGCGGGATGCGTCCGGGTATTCCTGGAGAACATAGACACGGCCGAGATACTCGTCGCGCTCAAGGAAAGGATGAACGTCCACTGGGTCGCCGGGAACCACGACTATCACCTTCTGAAGCTGAGGACCACGCCCAGTGCCCATTATCCGTTCGAGTTCCGGGAAACGCTGCAGCTGGTCGACGGGAAACGGACCTACTGGTTCGTGCACGGCTATGAGTTCGAGTACGGCAATGAGCTGCCGTACATCCAGCCGGTGATGGAGCTGCTCTGCCATGTAATGTCCGATGCCGAGGGAGTGCCGGAGGACAAACTTTGGGTGGACATCACCAAGCTGATCGGGGACCTGCACTACACTATGTTCGTCCATAGCCTGGAAGGCAATGACACCGTCGTGAAACACCGGAGCCTGCACGAATCGCCAGCGGTGCGGCTGTACGACAAGCTGGAGAAGGTGGAGTCCCGCGCCTACGACGAGATCCGCGACAGGCCCGACCATATGCTGGTCTTCGGCCACACGCACCACCCGTTCATCAACACCGGAGGCAACCTGGTCAACAGCGGTTCCTGGGTGAAGGACTCGCTGCTGCACAACACCTACATCGTCATCGAGGACGGCATACCTCGTCTTTTCGTGTTCGGCGGAGACGAGATCACCGATCGGATAGAAGTAGAATGACGCGAAAGGTGTCGAGACGGCCTCATCCGTCGAGCGAAATGCATTCTTTTGGGCAAGATTTGAGATCAGCGATACTGTTTCCTTTCCAGACCTGGACGTAATGTCCGGGAGTTTTCCTCCAGCGATCTCCTGATCACCCGGCTCATCCGCGGGGAGATGAACATGAGGAACGGACTGAGGTACCTGGGCTTCCTGGCCTGGGCTATGTTGTGGCTGCCGTTATGGGCCCGGTAGGCGGATAGGAACGAATCGGCCACCAGCCTCATCCCATCCTCCTGCGTCGCCAGCCTTGCCGAGTAGTAGAGGAACTCCGCCAGGTCCCAGGACGGGTCTCCCCCTTCCACCGCCTGCTCCAGATCGATCAGGTATATCCCGTCGCGGCCGACCAGAGCGTTGGCCGGCTTGGTGTCCCCGTACACCAGCCCGGCCCGGTGCATCTTGGCCAGTACCCGGGCATAGTTTTCGATGTTGCCCGTTTCTCTGCTCTTGCCCGAGGAGACGTCGATAACGTCCTTGTCGAGCTGCGTTCCTTCGATGTACTCGGTCACCAGCGTCCTGTCCTCCAGCACCACTCCGGTGATGACGTGGGTCCTGATCCCTATCTGGTGCAGCCGAGCGACCGTCTTGACCTCCCGGTCGAGCCTTGAGAGCGGGGTCATGTTGAAACGCTTGGCCGAGGACGCCCAAACGTTGAGGATGACCCATTTGGCGTTCTTCAATTGGGGGAAGTGCTTTAAGATGAACTTCATCTCCCTGCCGTTGCCCGATATCTTCAGCTGTGTGCTGGAGTTGATCAGACCGCCCTTCTTTTCCTCCTCGTGGACGAAGCCTTCACCGAACCCGTGGTCCAGCGCGATCTCCTCGATCACTTTGGCGGGTTCGTCGAACACCACCCCCTCATCGAGGCGGATCAGCTTTTTCGGACGGTCCAGCTCGGGGATCGGCCGCACGTTCTTGATCGTCTTCAGCTTTGTGAAGGGTTTGGTCTGTTGCTCCATCCCGGCGATGCTGACAAAGGAATGGAACGCATACCCGATAGAGCCTCCGACCGTCTGGGGATGTATCCGGTGGAGCTGGTCGAGGGCGTTCTGGCGCCGCTTCCTTCCTTTCATGGTCCGTACAGTGCCGTCTACGTGTTCCACTATTCCATGCATGGCGAAGTATTCGGCCGCTTCACCGAAACCACGCAGCGCGAACTCCAGGTTCCCCTTCTTTTGACCTCCGCTATAGATGTTTCCAAACGTACCGATGAGATCGGGATCTGCAAGTGCCTGCTTATGCAGTTTGTCGAAGAGGAAGAACTCGTACGGCAGGATAAGGTTGGAAGAAAAATCGTCGTAGTCTGCCTGTATCTCGATCAGCTCCTCGGCCATCACTCTCTTTTTGTATGTTCGCTCCACCGCCAACAGGAATTCCGGGTTCAACAATGGCTCGTAAACGTTCAGGAATCTGCCGATGACGGGCTCGTCCAGCGTCGGTCTTTGTGTTGCGACCATCATGCCCGCCTGGCCGATGATGACCGGTCTCCCAGGTCCTGGTCCTGCTCCGCCGACCGTGCCTGTGCCACCCTTGGTGACGATGAGCAGATCGGAAACGGTAACCTTTTCCCCGTACCCGGCCACCTTGGACCCGAAAGCGCATAGGGAATGGATATCTTCCATCGGGACAATCGATCCTGCTATGGCGATGAGATCGGACCTCTCCTTGTCCGTCAGTCTCCTTATCGGTAACGTTGTCTCGTCGACCATGGGGCTTAACATCTATTCGTTCGACTTGGATTATAGTCTTCCGTATGGCATCTGTCGAACAGGGAGCCTAGTACCCTGGAGGCTTCTTCCGATGCGTCGCTTTTCCTTTCCTTGGACATTGGCGGAGGCGGTCATTGACCGGCATTAGGAACTGAGCTTCCAGCTGGAATCTGATCACGTAGAAGTGCAATATTTTTTAAGCTGCCCATCGTCTTAGAAAGGGTCACCCTCGCTCAGCATATTCCAAACAATATCATCAACTATGAGCAGCCCTTCTTGCTCTCGATGACCACAAAGCGGAACGTGAAGAAGAGGCCGCTGAGGATAACCATCATCGGCATCGTCTCCATTCTTGCCGGCCTGATCTTCCTGTTCCCGATACTGGGAAGTTTTGGTCTGAGCACCCTCGTCGATCTTTCCGGTCAAACGTTCCGGGCTGGCCCCCTGGTGCTGACAGCGACCGTCATAGCCATCGCCAACTTCGTCCTGGGATTCGGCTGCCTTTACGGATGGCGCCCAATCTGGCTGTATCTGACCGTTCTAGCCGTCATCGACGTCGTGGTGGCGCTGACGACCTTGGTCAACGCGGATACCAGCCATATAGGAACAATAGTGGTCCCGCTCCTCTGGCTTATAATGGCGGTCTACGTTCTGATCTCCATGCAATCGAGGAAGACCAAGGCCTGGTTCGGAGTTTGAACAGTCGGTCGTGCCCATAACTGCCACGATAGACGAAAATGTTCCGCGAACCGTCAGTCTTGGAGATAATGATAGGTCAAACGAACAGTTCGTCTCAAGCGATACGCGGCCCTCCGCCGATTTAAATATGGCGAAATGGACTCTGTTATTAGGTTGATAGCGTGAAGATAGTGGTCGTTTCCGATGTCCATTTGGGCAGCCAGACCAGCGATGTGGCCTCCTTCAATTCGTTCCTGCTCTCGTTGCACGACGATCCGGAACTGACCGACCTGGTGCTGCTCGGCGATATAGTGGACATGTGGAGGAGGGACGCGTCGGGCGTGTTCCTGGAGAACATGGAGACGGTTCAGATCATTAAGGACCTGCAGAAGCAGATCAAGGTTCACTGGGTAGCGGGGAACCACGACTACCATGTCCTGAAACTGAAGAACCGGGCGCCCCACTACCATTACCCGTTCGAGTTCAGCAAGACCCTTCAGATCGCCGACGGAGATCACAGCTACCTGTTCATGCACGGCTATGAGTTCGAGTATGGCCGTGCCCTCAAGATCATCAGGCCTTCGATGGACATCCTCTGTCACTTCATGTCCGATGTGGACGGGATCGGCGAGGAAAAGCTTTGGAACTCGCTCCGGCGCAAGGTCCTGGACCTTCACTACACGGTGTTCAGCCAGGGTTTGGAGAGGCGTCTAAAAAGGATGCCCCGCAGCCTCAATGACGGCCCGGAGGAAAGGCTGAAGGACAAGAAGCTGGAGGTGGTGGAAAAGCGCGCCTACGATACGGTGCGGGGCAGGCCCAACCAGATCCTCATCTTCGGCCATACCCACCACCCGTTCGTCGGAAAGCACGAGTGCCTGGTGAACACCGGTTCGTGGGTCACGGACTCGCCTGTGCACAACACCTACGTCGTGCTGCAGAATGGGCGACCGCGCCTTCTGGTCTTCGGAGGAGGAGAAATAATGGAGCGGCAAGAGATCGCGTAGTCGATATCCGAGCGGGCGAACACCGAGAATCCCGGAGGGCGTATCCGGTCCATCCGGCCAGATGACATTGTACATCTGTTGGTGAGGATGGGATTTTATAGCGCGTTGGCCTAGTCCCATGGCAATGGCCATGTTCGATTCAGCGACCATTTTCATGATCGCTGGGGTAGCCATCGTCGTTGGGTACGGGGCGAACATCCTATTCAGAAAATTCAAGGCCCCGGACATACTTTTCATCATGTTGTTCGGCTGGCTCGTTGGGCCTGCGGCATTCGGGTTCATCACCAACCAGACGAGCGACATCGTCACCGAGATGATCCCGTTCGTATCATCCCTTGCACTTGCCTTCATCATGTTCAACGGAGGGCTCGAGCTTGACATACCAGAGATCGGCAAGGCCGGGAAGTTGGCGGCCATCCTGTCCATGCTTGGTCTCGTCTTGATAGTTGCGGTCCTGACGGTGTTCTTCCTTTTTGTGCTCCACCTCCCCTTACTGATGGCCATTCTTGCCGGTATTGTCTTCGGCTCGACATCCGCCCCCACTGTCATTCCTCTGATCATGAATATGACCTGTTCCACAAGGGTCAAGACGATACTGACGCTCGAATCCGCCATAACCGATGTCACGGTGGTCGGTCTGGGCACAGCATTGGTCATCGTGCTCGGCTCTCCGGGATCGGGCCCTTTGAATGCCTTCGCCACATTGACGACCTCGCTGGCGCTGGCGGCTCTGCTCGGGTCCGCCATGGGCATTATCTGGTTGTATTCCACCTCGATCCTACGGCGATACCGTTTCTATTACATCCTGACCCTGGCGGTGATCCTGATGATCTACTCGGCATGCGAGATAATAGCACCGGCCGGCGGGGGCGTCATCGCAGTGCTCGTTTTCGGTCTCATCCTGAGCAACGCGCACAACATTCCGGCGTTGCCCCATCTTGATCTGGATAAGGTCGGGATCGATGACAAATTCAAGATCCTGAACGAGGAGACATCGTTTTTCGTGAAGGTCTTCTTCTTTACTTTCCTGGGGCTTTACGTATCGACCCTGACGTTCAGCCTGGACCTGCTCTTCCAAGGCGGGATCGTGATACTTGCCCTATTCCTTGTTCGCCAGCTGGTGGTCGAATTGCTCCGCCGGGTGGACCACTGGAAACGCTCTGACATCTTGGCTTTGCGATTGATGTTCCCGAAGGGTCTTTGCACCGTCGTGGTCGCTTTGCTGCCTTTCACCAAGGGGGTGTCTCAAGGGATCACCGAACAGACCCTCCTGGGCATAGTAGCGCTGGTGGTCATAGGCACGACCATGATGACCTCGATCGGAGCGTGGGCGGTGGAGCGCCAACTCCTAAAGGAGAATGAGACCGGCAGAAATGTGGCACAATACCTCGAACGTTCCGGCCCTGAGGATGAGGCCTGGGAGGGATGAGGGGCTCGGATCACACTCCGTCCACAATATCTTAGACCACAAGGCCAGGGAAGATCATCGGACGGCGGTCTCACGAATCAGTCTATGGTTGTGTACGATATCCGAATAGGTCAAACATGTGTCCTAGCTCCGTCTGATTATCTGGATCGACATCATGTCCTCCAGCCGCTGGCTCATGTAGTCGGATGAATCGCTGACGCCCTG
>CAWDCQ010000002.1:0-7726 GCA_963800775.1 uncultured Methanomassiliicoccales archaeon
TATCTGTTTCCGCTATGGCAGAGCCTGACCGGCACTTTGAAAAGATGGCTCAGGTTACTTTCATTCAGCGCCCCGATCCCATCGTCCAGGATGATCTTTCCTTTTTTGATCATTATCACCCGGTCGATCTCGGGGATGATATCGGAAGGGTCCTGGGTGACCAGTATCAAGGCCTTTCCTGCTCCGACCAGTGTTCGCATCGCTTCCCTGACCAGGTGCTTGCCGGTAAGGTCCAGCCCGTTCATCGGCTCATCGAGGATCAAAGCTTCCGGATCGTTCACGAGCGCCCGGGCCATTATCACCCTTCTCGCTTCGCCCGTGGACATGATCGACATGGCCTTTCTCCCCAATCTTTGGGAGCCAACCGACGCGAGTGCCTCCCCAGCGCGACGTTTCATCTCCCTGGTGATGGTCTGCGACCTGTCGGTTCCCAAAGAACCGAAGAATCCGGAAAGGACCGCATCGGTCCCGTCCATGTCCCGGCGGAAATCTATCTGCACATCGCTGGAAACCAATCCAAAGGCCCGGTGCACCTCATGGATGTCCCATGACTCTGAGCCCATCAAACGAACGTAGGAACGCTCGTCGGAGGTGTCGTGGCGATACTCCCCGAGGAAGGTCTTGATCAGGGACGATTTTCCGGATCCGTTCGGTCCCAGGATCACCAATCGTTCGCCTTCATTTATCTGCAGCGTGACATCCCTGAGTATCTTCGAGTCGCCTTTGCATACCGATACTTTGTTGAGCTCGATTATCGGACCGGACGGCATGGTCCCTTTTATCCAGAAGGGATATTTCAGTATGTTGACCTGCCGGGTCGGGACCACTCCAAGATATTCCGTTCGGTCACGCGGTCATTGATATCGAGTCTGCTCGGAAGCTGTTCTTACTTCGCGGAAAAAGTGATGGTGTTCGAAAGGGAGCAATTGAGTTTGATCGCACAGGAGACGGTTCAGGTCGAACCTTTCGTTTCCTGGATGACCTGTTTGGGTCTTCCATTGACGCATCCTATGATCCGTCCCCTCGAACCGAAAAGGATCTCTCTCGGCAAGGGGGCTATCGGTATAACGCATTTCCATCCCTTGTGGAAACGGCATTCCTCACATTCGATCGTTCTCTCCATGCCGTTACGTAGGACGCGGTTGCTAATCCCCTTATCGGCGATACTCGGCCGATACACCTTCCCCGAGATCGGCGTGAACATCGCTGTTTTCGGCCGGTCAGGGCGAAAAGAGAACGGTACCGAATGGATTCGGGATCGTCGCCATTGGAATTTCATTTCTCCAATGGCCGATCCAACCGGGTGAGGAAATCTGACATTTTGTCCTGCGGTAACGACCAATCGCCGGAGAACGTTTAAGAAGGGCCGCCTCTGAATTTGATCATCGGAGTGATTCTGAATGCCAAAAGGTGCGACCCCCAAAGAAGAGAGGCAATATGAGCACATCAAGGAATCGGAACTTGAACAGGGACGACCGGAAAAGGATGCCAAGCGGATCGCGGCGGCGACTGTGAACAAGGAAAGGAAAGAACGAGGAGAGACGAAGGATTCGAAGTAAGAATAAACGCCTGTAGATGTGCTTCGGCGTCCAATCTGACGCCTGTCGGTCTGTGATCACGCCTTCATCTCCAGTTAGGCGTGATAGACCAGTCTTTCACTTTCGGCTCTGTGATGGTTGATTATTTATGCGACGTTCTGCCATGAACGTCCATTCAGGAGATTATCGGCATGGTCGTCAGGAAAGAGCTCAAACCTATCTCTGGAAGTGAAAGGGCGGTCGTAAAGAACGCCAAGGCAATCGGCAAACCTGATCCAAACCAGATCATCGAGGTCACACTGGTCCTGCGCTCAGCGGTGGCAGGGGCGCCTAGTTCATCGGTCAAAGAGATGAGCTCCATGCCCCTCAAGGAACGGAAGTACTTGACCCGCAACGAATTCGCTTCCGCCAGTAAGATCGATGCGGGCGATCTTGCCAAGATCGAGGAGTTCGCCCACGAGAACGGTCTGACCATCGTCAGGATCAGTCCCGAGAGCAACAGTGTGATCCTATCCGGCACCTTGACCCAGCTCAGCGACGCGTTCGGGACGACCCTCGCCTGCTATGAAGGCCCCAAAGGGAAATACAGAGGGCGGGAAGGGCCAATCCGTGTCCCGTCGGATCTAGCCCCGATCGTGATCGGCGTTTTCGGCCTCGACGACCGTCACATATTCAAGCCGCATTTTGTACGTCTCGAGCAACAGCGAGGCGTCGTAAAGGCCAGGGCGGCCACCGTCTCGTACACCCCGCTCCAGTTGGCGAAAATGTATAATTTCCCCTCCGGATTGGACGGCACCAAGCAATGCGTGGCCATCATCGAGCTCGGGGGTGGTTACAACGCCAGCGATCTTAAGGAATATTTTAAGGCGCTCAAGATAACCCCGCCCAAGGTCACGGCCATAGCGGTCGACGGCGCCGCAAACAGTCCAGGAAGCGATGCGGACGGAGAGGTGGTCCTCGACATCGAGGTGGCGGGAAGCATCGCCCACAAAGCCAAGATCGCCGTCTATTTTGCGCCCAACACGGACAAGGGTTTCATCGACGCCATAAACGCCGCGGTCCACGACAGGCACAACAATCCTTCCGTCATCTCGATAAGCTGGGGGGCAGCAGAGAAGGAATGGACCCCGCAGGCGATGCAGGCCATGGACCAGGCCTTCCAAGCCGCCGCGGCCATGGGAGTGACGGTCTTTTGCGCGGCCGGGGACGACGGGTCCAATGATCAGGAGAACGACAACATGGCCCATGCCGACTTCCCCTCCACGAGCCCATACGTCACCGGATGCGGCGGCACCCGTCTCGATTCCTCCGGCGAGACCACCTGGAACAATGGGCCAGGCAGTGCCACCGGCGGAGGGATAAGCGATTTCTTCCCGTTACCGACATGGCAAACCAAGGCCAACGTTCCGGTTTCAGCAAACCCCGGCGGAAAAACTGGAAGGGGTGCGCCCGACATCGCCGGAGATGCAGACCCGGACACCGGGTACAACATATTCCTCAACGGAAAATACGAGGTGTTCGGCGGAACCAGCGCGGTCGCCCCGCTCTGGGCGGGTCTGATCGCCCTGTTCAACCAGAACCTGGAAAAACCGGTCGGTTACCTGAACCCCCTCCTGTACGGCCATCTGGACATGTCAGATACTCTGCGGGACATAACCGTCGGGAACAATGGCGCATACCATGCTGGACCTGGCTGGGACGCCTGCACCGGTTTCGGCACGCCCGATGGGACCAAGCTATTGGAGGCATTGAAGAAGCTTTGACGGCCAGCTCGAACATTTTGGTAGCGGCGCCGTTAACAGTCATTGATGTCCATCGCAATATCCTGAAGTAGATCGAATGCGCGGATCGGGAGAAGCATGCGGTCCGAGTCGACCCCAGATGGTCGCTGTTCATGGTTGGATCGTTGGGACTCTCAGAACTTATATCTCAGAGGACGCCGGCTCAGAACGAATGGCGAATAACAAAAATCAAGAAATATTAGCTGATCCTGAAATTTCAAGGAATTGAAGGGCCAGGAAAGCATCGGGACGCTACCAGATGGTCGATCCGAACCATCCCGATGCTTTCACTGACCTTGTATCTCATGCTCTCGGTTCTAGGAGATCAGACTATCGGAAGATCATACCAGCGATCCTTTTTCAGAGCGGGATCGCTCTCATTTCCATGCCCGTCTGTTTGGACATGTCCATGAACGAGGAGATCTCGATGTCGTAGATCGCATCTTGGGTGGTGCCATCGATCATCTCGATCTTGGCCCGTATGTTGTTCCGCTCGAAGATTATCTGAGCGTTCTTGACGTTGGACTTGTACACGCTGATCCTCTTTCCGGCCTGAGTGAGCTTCCTTTCCGGGCTGAACATCAGTCCCGACTCCTCGAGCAGCTTGATCTTCCGGTAACAGACAGCTATCGGTATGCCGAGCAGGTTGCTCAGTTCGTAGACATCCTTTGGCTTTCCCATGGTAGCCAGAAGTATCTTTCCACAATGTTCTTCCGTGAATAGCCGGGACTTCTCAAGAGCGTGCATTTTTCAACCACCTAATTGAAGAACGCCGATTCAGGCTATATAAACCAAATCAGGTTGTTATCAATATTGATTTCAGTAATCACTACTCGTCCAGTCGACGTTCTTTCTGACAATGATAATCGTTTGTTCGAACAGATCGAACGATAACGATACAAAAGAACGCCGTGTCCTTCCTATTTTGGCGCTGGCCTTTCGTGGTCATAACACACCATCTAAGCCGCCGTCTGGTGTGCCGCAACGAACGGGTCCCCAGACCCGCAGAATGACCGATTTTCGGATGTGAGAATCATGATACCATGCGTGAAATAGATGAAGCCTGGCAAACATGGGTCGGGCCGCGAAATAGAGTCCCGTGTTCATGAGGTCCGTTCGTGTGAGCTGCTGCGACGATCGTTACAGGATTAGGAGGCTGAAGCAATTCGATGAGAGAGACAGATGGAATAACGGGAGCCCTACCCGCTTCAATGGTGGAGGTCGATAAGGATCCGTACGGAGATTCGCAAGCGTCCCGGCACTGTTCCTCTTGTTGCCCTGGTTGTAAACGGGAAGTCTTTCATCTGCATGCTTATGAACGTGGTCGGCTGAACAAGCACATCTGGTCGATCGGAAACCGCATTCTCTCGCGGACTTTCACAAACGTTTTATCTTATCAAAACCTGGCCCCAACATCATGTTCTTGACCAGAGAGGAGGAATCGATCCTAGCCGGTGAGCAGGGGAACGGCAGACGCCGCGCCATGGAGCTTCTGGTCGCGGTCGGCAAGATATACGGGGCGGAAAAACTGGTTCCGATAACTTCGGCGCATCTGTCCGGTGTCTCCTATAAGACCATCGGAGAGGGAGGGATCGATTTCCTGAGGGAAATGTCCCAGGACTGCAAGGTCTCGGTCAAGACCACCCTTAACCCGTCCGGAATGGACAGTGAGCGGTGGAGGGAGATGCATGTTCCGGAGGAATTCGCCCAGAAGCAGCTGGAGATAATTGACCGGTATGGTCAGCTCGGGGTGGATACGACATGCAGCTGCACCCCGTACCTGCACTCGAACGTCCCGAATAACGGCGACACCATAGCGTGGGCGGAGTCATCCGCCCTTTCCTACGCCAATTCAGTGATCGGTGCCAGGACCAACCGGGAAGGGGGGCCCGGGGCCTTGGCCGCCTCGATCATCGGAAAGACGCCGCTGTACGGTCTCCATCTCGACCCCAACCGCAGGCCGACGGTGGTGATCGAGGCGGAGATGGGAGAAGGCCTTCTGGACTATGCCCTCCTGGGCCAGGTCATCGGATCCCGCATCGGAGGGGCGGTCCCTTTCATAAAGGGCATAAGGCCAGGCACCGACCAGCTGAAGATGATGGCGGCCGCCATGGCTGCGTCCGGCTCGGTGGCCCTGTTCCATGTCGATGGCGTCACGCCTGACAGTCATGTTCAGGAGCTGAAAGGGCTCGAGACCATCCAGGTGGACGAAAGGGAACTGCGCACGGCCAAGGACAAGGTCACCAGTGGCAAGGACCCGGACCTGATCGCCCTGGGATGTCCGCACCTCAGCGAGAAAGAGGTCAGGCACCTGGCGTCCACGGTCAAGGGCAAGCGGAAAACCAAGGACACCGACGTCTGGTTCTGCACCTCTCGGGAAGTGATGCGCCGGTGCCCCAACGATGTAAAAGAGCTGGAAAGGATCGGCAAGGTGGTATGCGATACGTGCATGATCGTCACTCCCATCGAGGGCGTCTACCGTTGCACGGCCACCAACTCGTGCAAGGCATGCAATTACCTGCCCTCGTTGTGCTCGCAGAAGGTCGTCTGCGAGTCAGCCGAAACGCTACTGGCCACGGTGATGCAATGAAAGGACGGGCGATATCGTCGGGAAAGGGGGAAGGGAAGGCGGTCATCCTCCGAGAGGCGTTCAGCTTCCTCGGCGGGGTCGATGCCAGGACGGGGGAACTGTCCATCGCGACCGGCAAGGCCGGAACGTCGGTCAAAGGAAAGGTGTTCATCTTCCCCAAGGGGAGAGGCAGCACCGTAGGCTCTTACACATTGCTGGACATGAAGAAGCACGGTAACCAGCCCAGTGCGATCATCAACGAGAGGGCGGAGACGATCGTGGCCACCGGCGCAGTAATGGCCAAAGTGCCTCTGGTGGACTCGTTGGACCTGTCGCTCTTCCTTGAAGGGGACGAGGTATTCGTCGATGGCGACACCGGAGAGGTGAGCATCGCCGGGGTGAAGGAGAACGACGTCACCACCAGCATCATGAAGCACGGCGAGAAGATCCTCATCCTCAAGCGCAGCCAGAAGGTCGGGACGAATCGGGGGAAATGGGCCGGGGTCAGCGGCTATGTCGAAGAGGGCGAGAGCCCGGACCAGACCGCTCCCAGGGAGATAAGGGAGGAACTGTCGATAGACAACTTCGAACTGGTGGGCAAGGCAGATCCCTTCGCGATCCGGGAGGAAGGGCACATCTGGACCATCCATCCTTACCTGTACGAGGCGCGAAGCGAGGAAGTGGTCACGGACTGGGAGCACACAGATCACAAGTGGGTGCTTCCCGGTGAAGTGAAGGATTATGACACGGTGCCGGGCTTGGACAAGCTGCTGTCAGCGTTAAAGCTCGTTTGAGCAGCGGAAAGAGTATCTGCAATCCCTATTCCAACCCGACAGCTTCGTCGAGTGGGGCAGTGACCGTTCTGCCCAAGCGACCCGTAGGTCTGGAAAAGATATGAAACCGGAGCTTATCACCGAGCTCTCTACCTTTGAGGTTAAGGGTCAGGTCGTGCGCATTGCCAGAAGTTCCTTCCTCTGCCTGTGTGCACTTCTGAATATTTTTGGCATATTCGAGGATGCGCCGGCCTAGTAGTTCTAGGGCTCTGTCATTCTATTCCTTAACCGCGCTCTTCCTTCATCGACAGCGAGCTTAATCGGAAGCATTCGAATTAGAAGATCATTCTATGGGCTCTTCGACTCGACTTCAATCCCATTTTTGGGACAATCAGCAGAAATTCTCGACGAAGTTTCGTGGCCATCTCGACCGTCCCATAGTATTAACAATTCGAACAGCCAGCATTCCTAGAATACCGGGAATAACATTAAATAATGAAAAATATAGATAGGAGTACCATGAGGAGCGTTGTTCTCGAATCCTTGGAAGAATTCCCAGGACCAGCCGGGAACGATATGAAGCGCTCCGCCAGGAATGCGGCGCACCGATCTTCTCCTCGTACGACCTTGTCCCGTCTGTGGCTGGACAATTTCAAGGGCGAGGTCAAGCCTACATCCGTACTGATCGAGGAAAATGGGGAGCTGATCGGAGCGGTCTCCCCATGTGCACCAGTCATTATCGGACCATGGGCTTGCCCGTGGAATCCATATCAAATGGTTGGAAACCTGTATCCCCTGCACAGCTATAGTTTGTACAGCGTCTTCGCCAATAATGATGAATCCCGGAACCATCCGGGAAATGCTCAAAATGTGTCAGGGGGGCAAGATGGAACAAGCTGCTCATGACCCACATGGCCCCGAACTGCTCTACCAAAAGATTCTTGGAATGACAGATCCCAGATGGAAGGGGGATCGGTCCTCGTCCGCTTGTTCAGGCGATCAATCATACGTATCGTTTTTCCTCCTGAGGGAATATTGCCTCTGGTTTCGAAAAGCAACACCAGA
>CAWDCQ010000003.1:0-13047 GCA_963800775.1 uncultured Methanomassiliicoccales archaeon
GGTGCGCGAGCATCGACACGAGGACCTCGGTCCACTGGCCGGTGTGCCCTTTGGTGTGAAGGACCTCGACGACTGCGCCGGGCATGCCGACGACGCGCGGGTCGCGATGAGTTTTCGCGAAACGGGATCCGCGAAAGACTCACGACGCCATTCACGTGAAACGACTCCGACGCGCGGGCGCCATCCCCATCGGCAAGACCGCGACCCCGGAGTTCGGTGCGTGGGCGTACACCGCCAGTCCGCTCCTAGGGCGTCACGCGCAATCCGTGGGACCTCGAGTCGAACGCCGGGCGGTTCTAGCGGTGGATCGAGCTGCGGCGGTCTTCGAGCGCGATGGTCCCCTTCGCAACGGCGAGCGACGGCGGGGGCTCGATTCGCACGCCGGCCAGTTTTACCGGTCTCGTCGGAGTCTGAAGAACACCTACGGACGAATCCCCACATTCGGTGAACACGCACGCGCGCAATGAGGCCAACGATCCGGCCGCGCCATTCGCCCCGCGGCCAAAACCGCCAAAAATGACTGCCGCCGCGAGCAGTGGCGTATTGCTGGCTAAGAAACGCCACCACGCCGCAGACACAACCAATCGCTTCATAGAAGAGCAAAAACTGTCTCGTGTTCGAAGCGGTCGCTGACGAACCCAACCACCAGTCCGAAAGCCGAACCCGCAAGCCCCGCCCCGCTCAACACGCCGCCAATCGCCGTTCCAGACCAGTGCAGCGCGTTCAGGTAAAGCGCCAGATCCACCACCAGCGCGCCTTGGGCAATGCTCCGCCAGAACCGCGCGGCCAATATCAGGCGTGCGGTCGAAGAAGTGGGAGTTGATGCTGTTTGCCGCGCGGTCATTCACTCAATCTCGTAAAGATCCTGCCACGAGGCAATCTCATCCACACTGCGGCGGACTTCATCGGCGTCGGCGGACATCAGTTCGATGTAAAGCGGCGCGCGAAAGCCGCCCTTGGAAAGGCCGACGGGCTGGCCGGGCTGCGCGCGCACTTCATTGGGAGATAGCCGGGAAGTTGGACGACACGTTCCAGCCGCCGCAGCACCGGCGCGCAGCGTGCCGTTCCGCGGTGCAAACGGCGTGACGATGGCTGCGGCAAAATTCCTTTGCAAAGCCCTTGCGTAGAACCTGGTAATAGGCATGAAGCTCATCAATGCCACAGGCCAGTTCCAAAATGCGCGCACGATTGCCGCCGGGGTGCTGCGATTTCGCCCAGACGCGGGCCGATGAATTCGACGTGCGCCGCGCAGGTCGTCATGTCAAGCGCCTGCATGCCGGCCACGGCGATCTGGGACCGGTTGGGTACCTGGTCCACTATCGTGTCCAAAAGCCTGATGCCCACCGAGATGGCGAACGGGTAGCCGGAGACCAGGGCGCCGCCCTGCCGAATCACTGCCGGGCTCGCATTGTTTAAGATCGGCGATGCCGTAAAGGTCCCCTCCCATCGACACTGACAAGCTGCGTAGTTCATCCTCGAGGGACTGAATACATTCCCCATCTGCCTTCATGTATTTTGCTCACACATGGCATGAAGGATACCAGATGTTCTTTCGGGATGATGGGAAACTTTAATTAGGGAAATCTCTTTGCCACTTCAGTTTGGGCTGGTAGATCAGCTGGAAGATCGCTACCTTGGCATGGTAGAGGCCGCGAGTTCAAATCTCGCCCAGTCCACTTCTAATATTTCTCTGCTTACCAGGTCCTTTCTCAGGGAGTACGCATCTACGAATATGTCGTCTCCTTCGACCGTCACCGGATGCGTCTTTTCTTCCAGTTCCTTCTTGACCGGTCCCTTGAGCACTTTGCCATTACGGATGTCGTACTCTGAGCCGTGTCGAGGGCATTTGACCGCATAGCCGGTCAGGGTGCCCTTCCAGAAGATCTCCGCCGGCGTGATTGCATTTGCCGTCCATGGCATAGTAGTTGCCTTCCACGTTGGCCACTACCAGCCACTTCCCCGATACCTCAACGCCCATCATTTTTCCCGGGCAGGAGGGCTGACTTGCTTGCCACCTTGGTCTTCGTCAATCGTACACCCGTCGATGATTTGGAGCGTCGAGTATTTCAATTCAATCTGGGAGAATTAAGGCGGTTTTTATCCACCACATCTGCGTTCAGACCAATGGATTTCCCCAACTTCCCTTGAAGAAGTTGTCACCGATCGGTTTCCTGTCCGGTCTCTTGGTCTCCGCCTCGACCTGTTTCTCCGACAGCAATGAAGAGTCCGTTCCGGATATCCTATGTTGACCAGGGTTATCACAACGTAATCGTCCGGTATGTTGAGGTTCTTCTTCACCACCAGCGATCATACCCGGCGATGGGTGGGCGATTAGCCCGAGCTCGGTCGCCTGGAGCATCATCTCGCCCACCGCAAGCCCGCATCCGAAAAGGAAATAGTCCCTGCGGTCGCTTAGATGGCAATCATCCTCGAGCCGGGCGCAGACGGCGAATATAAGAGGGGCGTTCTTGGCGTAGGAATTTCCCTTTGAAAGGGCCATCTTCACATTTGCCAGCGATTCCCGGTCATTGGCCACCACGACCCTCCAGGGCTGGAAGTTGTTGCATGACGGCGCCAGCCGCATGGCCTCGACCAGCAGCATGGTCTTTTCCTCCTCGACCGGCCTGGTATCGAACCTGCGCTTCGCACGACGTTCCTGGATGGCCTCTCTTACTTCCACATGCTCACCGTGGCTGGGATTCGCGGGGCGTAACGATAATGGTTGTGGTCCTGCGCTGCGCCAAGCAACTTTTAATATTCCAGTCGCTCAATCCATCTTCATGGCCTTATCCGACATCGTCACCGCTAACAACATTGCCCTCGCACTTGTTCTGGCGGGTCTGCTTGCAGTATTCACAGCGGTCTACGGCAAGAAGGAAAAGTCTTACCTGGACGAGATGCTGATGATCGTTGGATTCTTCGTAGGGGCGTTCGTGGTCTTCATGGGCATCGAGGCCTTCGTGATGAACCCGCGGCCGGTGAGCTCAGCGGCCATCATCATCACATTGGCATTGGGGTTGGCTATGTTCCTCAAGCCGTTGCGCAAGATCCCGTTCGCCATGATCGTCTCCCTGATCTCGGGCGGAGTGGTGGCATACTTCCTGATCAAGCTCAATCTCAGCGGGACCTATGTCATAGTGATCACGCTGGTGGTGATGGCCATCGTATGGATAATATTGAAATTCCTGGGCATAGGGTTCAGGGTCGCCGAATGGATACTCTCGGCCCGGCCAATATTGTTCATAGTGGGGGTCGTGGGACTGGTTGAGGGCATATTGCTCTGGACGGGGAGCTCGGGGCTCTGAAAAAGGCCCCATTCCCGTAAACCTTTAAATGAGGGCAGTCATATCCAAGCCTCACGCGGGCCTGTGGCTTAGCATGGATATAGCACTGGCCTTCTACTCCTTGCCTTCCGGTAAGAGAAGCAAGTCAGTGGTCTCGGGTTCGAATCGACCGATCCTCCGGGTTCGGTCGCGAAAGTCCCGACAGGCCCGCCAATAGGGAAACATTGATAAGTGCTAATGGAATCAGGGCAAGAAATCTGGTGATTCAAATGAAGAGAAGTTCACGCGCCTGGAAGAAAAGAGGCAAGCAGCGCTGGAAATGGCGCAAGAAGAAGATGCGGCGCCGGAAGCGGGCACAGAAGATGCGCAAGGCTTAATCTGACCAAGTGGGGGTGTGGGGTAACACGGTATCCTCGCGGCTCCGTTAATTGGGAATGATTGCTAATGGTTGCTGATCCGGTGATGAATAACTGGAGCGATGACCCATTAGTTTCGCGCGGGTAGCTCCCTGCGTAGAAAAAACCCGCTGATCCGGGTTCAAATCCCAGCGCCCCCACATCATTATTAGCTCGACTTATTTTTCCCTGAAGGGGTCGAGAACAAAACAACTAACCCAGGGCAATGCCTGGATTTCTAACTATTAACCTCGGACCGATCGGATTTTTCCAACAAACGGCCCTATTCCCGTGCGCAGGTCAATTCTTGTCGGCTGCCTGTTGGTCAATAGTCGAGCAACCATCCTGCGTGGATCAATAGCATTTGCCTATGCCACCCCCGAAACACCAATTGTTTGATCTGATTATAACGAATCTTTATTACCCAGGAGCTTCGGCGCAACCATAAATTTTTTTGTCCCTCTTGGACTCTATTTTCCAGGCGTTGGTACAGGCGGAACCAAAATTAATCATGCCAGCTTGCATATAAATATAATAATAAATATATTATTTGATTTTCTAATCAATCTGGTCTTATTTATACAAACAACTAGAGGAATTTTTCAATGGCACAGGTCTATAATCAGACATTTCTTGGGAATAAAGTATAAATAATGTCTGTTATGGTTGTTCCAAATTGATAATATACAACGAAGAACTCACCCTTGACCTACGATTTCCGGTCCTCGTGTCCCGTACTTCCTGTATAATCGACGTGATTGAAATGAATAGATCTGGAGCATTAAAAATCAGCGCGCTATTTGTAGTTGCAGTGCTGTGTCTATCGACCGTAGGGTTTGGATTATTGCTGTCCACAAACCCCTCGAACAATACGAAATCATCAACGGCAACCGACGCTAACCAACCAACAACCTCGACAAACAACATCGGCTCCAATGCGACGAACTCCAACGCCGTTACGAACGGAGACGGCGTCTCGGGCAATTGCTTCACCCAGAACTTATCGAATTCCTGATCTTCGACAGGAATTCGTTCCTAATATTTTTCTGAACAGAACAATTCTGATCGATATGATCTTCTTTCTTTGGACTAAGAGTTCCCCTAGAACCACTGGCTCAATTGCCTTGTGACCGCTTCGAAGGTCCTCTCCAGGTTATAGGTATCGCTGTGAAAGGCATCCTCGATCCTGATCACGTTTTCCTTCATCGTCCTCAGCCGGTCGCACGAGGTCACGATCTCAGGCACATCCCTCGAACCATAGATTATCATCGAACTTTTCTCGTCCCGGTCCTCCCAGCTGGGGAGTTTGGCGAGAAGGTCCAGGATCATTCCCGGCCTCTCGGCACGGACGCGGTACCCTCTGAGCTTCTTCAGCAGTTCTTCCGTTCTCGCACCATAGGAACTGTCTAAAGGTGGGGAAATGCCGATGGCGAAATCGCTGTCGCTCATCAGGGCAAGGCGACCTCCCAGGGAGTGCCCTATGGTCACGACCTTGCCGGACCTTCGGGCCTGGCCGATCGCCAATCTGACATCGTCCTGGGCGGCATCGTCGAGCGCGAGCGGGTGCTGCCCATGACCGCGCAGGTCGATCGCGTAAGTGACCAGCCCAGAGTTTGCGACCCTCCATGCGAGCCCCAGCTGCTCTTCTTTGCATCCTCCGTATCCGTGGACCACCACCGCACCGCCCACGGGGTCTGGAGGAGATATCTGGATGGCCGGGACCCCGAGTTTCCCGTCCTCGATGAACATCTGCCTTATCATCATAAGGTGCACCGTACCTTCGACAGTAAGGTATTCTGGAAAAAGACCTTTCTCCTAGATCCAAGACTGCGACAATGGCCGACTATGCAGCGTCATGTTTCCGATGCATCGGGCAACCTGCTTATCAACTCATTGACAACGAAGGTTCGTATTTTCCAGAAAAATGGCTGGTAAAATGACCTTGAAACGAGTTCCCAGGGAATTTGGGGTCGGTCCGAAGCATCGTTTTGCGAACGCTGGAATTTCTCTTGAACGCGAACTGTTAGTTTCAAAATCTTTTTCTATTGGATATTATATTGACAGAATGTGGGGTCCCCGTGGACCTTCTCCAACTTCCCCACCATATTTACTAGATTTGCGGGGATCCCATTCTTTGATCGTTCTGTCATTTAATCTCCTTGAGGTCGACCTTTGACTGGATGCCTTGGACTATTCGGATGTCCCGTCTCAACGATTCTATCAGCGCTGAACCGTCCTCGGCCACCAGCCTCAATCTCTCTGCCCTGTAGTCGGCTGATGTCTTGCCCTTCCATTCACCCAATATCATGAGGCCGACGGGCCTCAGGGAGATAGAACCGAAATAGACCGCCAGGTCATGAAGGAACTCCACCAGAAGCCAGGGGTCGAAAGGTACTTCGGCCGGTATTTCCGGTGGATATCTGATGAGTAATGTCGGGAGTTTGGCAGCGTATGTCTGTACCCGCGCCTTGTCGTCCGTCGTCAGGAACAGGATGTCCATCCTCTGCTCTCCCCCATGGGCGCTGATGGCCCGAGCGATCTCGCCGTCCCGGACCTCCTTGTCCTCGACGAACGTCCCTCCGGCCACCCTCCACAGGTTGTAGTGCTCCTCCAGGACGCCCTCTTCCGCCTGAGCGTTTAGGGCCTTTCGCGCGCTCTTCATGGAGCAGTTGACGAAGGTGCCCATCAATGCCGGGTTCTTGACCACCCTTTTCAGCGATTCGATGTCGAAGATCGTGTATTTTGCCGCCTTTTCCACCATCTCCTGGGCCACCAGGTCCGCCAGGAGGACCTGGACCCTGGCCGGGTCGAGGTCGCTGGTGCCGCATCCATTGGCATGATACATCAGGCGGCTGAAAAGTCGCCGGTAAGCGATGTTCGTGTCGATGGCGAACGATTCCCGTTTCGGGAAACGGTAGGGGCCCTTTCTCTTTCTGCTCGCCTTCCATATCTCGTCCAGGAGCTCATTCAGGTTCTCCGGCGGCACCAGGAGCGAACTGTACAGCGCCTCCTTGAGGTCATTATGGTCTGGCAGGTCTGCCGCCAGTGTGTCGTTCAGTTTGGACCTCATCGAAGGGATCACTGGATCGAAATCGCCTGGGGTGGCCACTCCGACTATCTCGCCCTTCTCCAGGTCCAGGCTCATCAATGAGATGCCTAGCATGTCCGAATGGACCTCCACGACGTGTTTCTTGGCCAGTATCGGCTCGTTCAGCACCGCCATGAGCATATCCTTGCTCACTATCGCATCCGTCTCACCTCCCTCAGGAACTCGTGGTCATGCTGCGTCGTGACCGGTATGGTGATGTACGGCCGGCCGGCGTTCCTGAGAGATCCGATGTGCAGGTAGAACATGTGGTCGAACAGGTTCCGTTGCAGGGCCGGAAGGACCGCCCCCATGATCATAGGCTTCGTTCCCGGGGTCACGTCCAATGCCAGGACATTGCCCAGCTTCTTTTCCCGGTCGGCGATCTCGTGGACCCTGATGGTGACCTCGTCGATCGTGTCCGTCTGCAGCCCGCACCAGCTCGATCTCGTGATGCTCCCCGTATTCGGTCAGCAGGACCGACAGCATAGTCCTGACCCGTTCCGCGAGCGGCATCTGGCAGCCTTCGGTCAGCATGTATATCCGCGCCGGAACGTAGTCGTAGGTGCGGACCATGGCCCAGACCGAGTTGAACAGGCCCCAGTCGCTCCGTCCCAGCAGGGTGATGAGCACCTTCATGGTCAGGCCCCAAACACTGCCTGCCGGATCAGGTCCTGGGTCTCATGGGCCGGCGAGGTGGTGTTGACCAGGTGCACCCGGACGCTGGAGGTCAGCCTGGAGAAGAACTCGCAGCGGATCGCCAACTTCCGCTTGTCGCGCACCAGCTGGTGCGGGTTGCAGAAGTCGTTCTGCTTCAGGTATTCCAACGCCGCCTTCGGCTCCAGTTCGGTGACCAGGTTCTTGTCCTCCGGGTCCCGCTTAAGCAGGATGACGTCGTACAGGGTGGTGAGCGGTATCACCGAGCCCGGTCCGGCGATCCAGCGGACGTCCACCACGGCCCGCTGCTGCTTGTCGAACACCGCTTTCTCGACCAGCTCACGGTATTCCGGCCAGGCCTTGCCGATGTCGGCGTCGATGTAGCAGTTCTTCTCCGAGCCGTAGGCCACCGGCCGGCCGGTGAACGGACGCACATAGTACCAATCGTCCGTGACCAGCCGGGCGTCGTTCATGCGCAGCAGTCCCCAGGAGTGGGTGGTCTTGCCGGTCTTCGATGGGGCGATCAGGGACACCCCATGCCCTGCGATGTCGATCGACGCTCCATGCACCGAGTGTATGTGATGTTCGTCCTCCAGCAGATCGCCGGCGACGGCCAGCGCGATGCTCTTCACCCATCCGTAGTAGTCGAAGTTGAACAGGAAGGCGGTCTTGGCCACCGGTTCGTAGAGCACCTTCATCTCTCCGCCCGGAAGGTCGATCATGACCACCCGGCCGTGCGAGCGCACGTTCTCGGACATGGCGTAGAAGTTGTCCTCCCACATCTCCTTCATCCGGCGGTCCGTGGTCAGGAGCTTGATGCAGCAGCCATAGATCTCCGACTTGACCGAGAAGAACTTGACGGAGGCGTACTGCTGGTAAAGCTGGTCCTTTTCCTCGGGGGTTATTATCCTGACCTGATACGGCATTGGCGCACGGTAGCGAGCGCTGGGCAAATCAATGTAACGGCGGTCCCGTCACTCCTTGAAACCGTTGACGCCTTCCTTCATGAGCTTGTACTCGATGCTGTCCAGCAATGCCATGAGCGACGCCTCGATGATGTTGCCTGACACCCCGACCGTCGTCCAGGAGCTCTTGCCGTCGGTGGAGCGGATCAGGACCCGCACCTTGGCCGCGGTCGCGTCCTTGCCGTCGATGACCCGCACCTTGTAGTCGATGAGGCGGACCTCCGTCAGCACCGGGTAGAACCTCTGCAGCGCCTTCCTCAGCGCCCGGTCCAGAGCATTGACCGGACCGTTGCCGTCGGCGGCGGTGTGCTCCACCGTGCCGTCGCTGTCGACGACGCGTATCGACGCTTCGCTGACGGTGTCCTTGCTGGAGACGTCCATGAACAGCCGGAACCCTTCCACCCTGAAGGGGGCGGTCTGCTGGTCCTTCAGGCGGCGGATGAACAGCTCGAGAGACGCTTCCGCCGCCTCGAACTGGAACCCTTCCGCCTCCATCTCCTTCATCTTCTCCAGTATGGACTTGCCGCCGTCCTTCTCGGTCTCGATGCCCAGCTCCTTGGCCTTTGCCAGTATGGAGGAGGTTCCGGCCAGCTCAGAGATCAGTATGCGCCGTTCGTTGCCGACCAGCGCCGGATCGATGTGCTCGTAGGTCCTGCTCTCCTTTAGGATGGCGGAGACGTGCATGCCCCCCTTGTGGGCGAACGCGCTCCTGCCCACGTAGGGCAGGCGAGGATCGGGGGAGATGTTCGCCATCTCGCCCACGAACCCGGACAGCGCCGTCAGGCTGGAAAGCTTGGTGACGTTGGTCTGTGCCTTGAGCTTCAGGATGAGACTGGGGACCACCGAGCACAGGTTTGCATTCCCGCACCGTTCGCCCAGTCCGTTGATCGTGCCTTGAACCATGGTGACCCCGGCCTGGACCGCGGCCATGGAGTTGGCCACCGCCAGTTCGCAGTCGTTGTGCGCGTGTATGCCCAGGGGCGTATCGAACCGCAGCCGGACCTGGTCGACAGCCTCGGTTATCTCCCACGGGAAAGTGCCGCCGTTTGTGTCGCAGAGGACCAGCCATTCCGCTCCCGCGTCCCGGGCCGCCTCCAGCACCTTCATCGCGTAATCGGGGTTCTCCTTCCATCCGTCGAAGAAGTGTTCGGCGTCGAAGATGACCCGCTTGCCCGACCGGGTCAGGAAACCGACCGTGTCCGAAACGATCTCCAGGTTCTCTTCCAGCGTGACGCCCAAGGCCTTGATCGCATGCAGGTCCCAGGACTTGCCGAAGATGCTCACCCATTCGGTGTTCGCCTCCAGCAGCGACCGCATGGTGACGTCGTCCTTGGCCGGAACGCCCGCCTTCCTGGTCGCCCCGAAGGCCACCAGTTTGGAGCACTTCAGGTCGGCCTTCTCTGCCGCCTTGAAGAACGCCTTGTCCTTTGGATTGGAGCCCGGATATCCTCCTTCCACGAAGTCCATGCCGAACGCGTCCAGCCGATGCAGTATCTCCAGCTTGTCCTCGGTCGAGAACGATACACCTTCGGTCTGAGCGCCATCTCTCAGGGTCGTGTCGAATAGACTAACTTGTCGACCCAATAAAACAATCCCTTCTTGTTTCGTTGTAAGCCATGTCGATACCCAACCGCGCTAGGCCGTGTCTATGCCGGGACCGATATTTAATTGCTGTGAGGTTGGCCCCGTCTTTCCCGCATGACCGCATAGAGGTCGCTCATCACCGCGCTGCTGGTCTCCGCCCTTCCCGCCCCTCTTCCGGCCACGGTTATCTCTCCCGCCAGGTCGGTCTGGATGCTGAAGGTGTTAAGCGTACCGCCGATGGATAGAGGGTGGCCCACCGGTATGAGCCGAGGCGATACCTCACCACCCCTCTCGGTCACCTCCCCGATGAGCCGGACCACCTTCTTGTCCTGGCCTGCCAGGTTGACCGCGGCTAGGTTGATGCCCCGGATGCCGGTGCGGGAAACGTCGTTGACGGTGATGTCCTTGCCCATAATGGCATTGGCCAGTATCGCGACCTTGCAGGCCGAGTCGATGCCGTCGATGTCGTACGACGGGTCTGTCTCCGCATAGCCCATCTGCTGCGCCTCCCGCAGTGCCGGTTCGAACTGCATTCCTTCCGTCTCCATGCGGTTAAGGATGAAATTGCAGGTGCCGTTCATGATGCCGCGTATGGAATAGATGGTCTCGCAAACGAGCAGTTCCGATGCCAGATTGATCACCGGGGTGGCGCCGCCCACGGAGGCCTCGAAACGGAGCAGGGCGTCGTTCTTCCTGGCCAGCCGGGATATCTCGCGGAACTTCAGGGCCAGGGGGCCCTTGTTGGAGGTGACCACATCGTGGCCTGCGCTCAGCGCCGCCCGGATGTGGCCCAGACCCGGTTGGCCGTTCTTGATGTTGGTGGGTGTCATTTCCACCAGTGTATCATACTCTAGGCGCGGGAGGATGTCCTTGATCTCCTCGGAGGTCCTTTTCCCAGGTGCCGCTTGGTCATCTTGGTCTTTACCAGCTCCAACGGGTCCAGGCCCGATTTGTCGAGGGCATAGGAGCTGGAATCGAAGGCCCCCACGATGCGCACTTTCTCCCCCAAGGCGTTCTGGAGCAGGTCGTTCTTCTTGGCTATCGACTCCGCCACGCCTTGTCCGACCGTTCCGAATCCTACCAGCACGACATCCATTTCAGTCACCGAACCCACGTATGACGACGTAGCCGGCCCGCTTCGCCCTCTCATTGATGAACCGGTTAGCCTTCTTGATGACTTCTTTGTTGCGGACCTTTCCGGAGATGAGATGCGGCCTTGTCCTTGGAGCCCGAGACCGAATAACGGATATCGATCGATTCGACGTCGCCGAAGGCCTGGATCCCCTCGATGATCTTCCTAACCTCCGCCGGGGGAAGCTCCCCGACGATGACGTAGTCGAGACGGAACGTCTCGAATAGGTGGTCGATCTTCAGCACGTCCACATCTCTCCGCTTCCAGTCCCCGAGAATGTTGTCCAGTGCCTTCTGGTTCCCGACCTCGAAGGTGAGGTTGATGGCGATCTTGCCTCCGCTGACCTTGTCATGGCGGTGCACTACGCTCCTGATGTTGCCATCGTTCTTCGATATCGGTTCCAGCGCCCCGATGAGCTGTCCTGGAATGTCCTTGAGCTGGATGTCTACGTTTACCCGCATCAGAATTCCTCGGTACTTAGAAGGGGTCTATAACACGGTTCAAATAATTCAACTTCTCCACGCCCGTTTGCGCATCTACTAAGGAAACTTCTGCCCGGGGATGCCCTTCCGGTCGAGGTTAGCCCCGAATGTTATCATTATTGATAGCGAGAATGGTGCCTTTATAACGTCAATGTCACGATTTGATAACACCGCGAAGGTAAGGATATCCGAGGGCGCAGAGATGCCCCGAGGGTGGAATTATTCCTTGCTGGCGGTACGGGGAGCGTTTCAATGTTGGCTCAGGAAAGATCGGAGGGCAGATTCCATTCCGGAAGGGAAGGTCCCAGTGTAATGGCGGTCCGCAGGAGCACAGGAGTCACGCCCTTGATCCAGGAGTGGAACAGACCAATCTGGACCGGTTCCTTAGCGATGAGCCGGCGATCCAGGAGATGGTCGGAATGGCGCACCTCAACGAAAGGGAATGGCTCCTTACCCTCGGGCACCATGCTCAGGCACGACCTCCTGAACAAGCTAATGGTCGCCCAGGGCGGGCTGGAGGTGCTGCTACGACCGGTGCGGGTGAGATGCGGTTCCTCGCCATGACCAAGAGGAACCTTAGCGCCTGCGGGGAGATCGTCGGCAGGATATCGACCATGGGGATCGGTCAGGATTCTGCCAATCTCTCGCCCATCGATGCGGAGAAAGTGGCGCGAAGGGGGTGATGGTCGGTCATCAGGAACAGGGGATCGGACTGGAAGTGCACGGGCAGGGATGGGTAAAGGCCGACGCTTCGCTCCACAACGTCCTGGACAACCTGGTCTCCAATGCCATCAAGCACGCCTCGCCCTCCAACATACGCATCGACATCGAGGACAAGGGGAAGACTGCCCTCATCCGCGTCTCCGATGATGGGATCGGGATCCCTGCCGAGGCCCGGCAGTGTCTTTTCCAGGAAGGGTTCAAGTTCGGGCCCATGGGCAACACCGCCGGCGCAGACCGAAGCGCATATCGCCATGAGCGCGCTCGACAGCTCGGTCGAACGCCACGCGCCGCGCACTAACAATCCCGTTCCCGTCACCGATGACAACCTCATCGAGGGCCTCAAGATTTACACCATGAATTGCGCGCTTTGCCACGGCGGCAACGATCGCCAGGCGTCGCAGCTCGAACATTCGCTTTATCCCGAGCCGCCCAATCTGATCACGGATCCGGACACCGATCCAGAATGGCACATCTTCTTCATCATCAAGAACGGCGTGCGCTACACCGGAATGCCGGCCTGGGACAAATCGCTTTCCGATGACGACATTTGGAAACTCACCGCCTTCTTGTCTCGCGTCGACAAGCTTCCGCCGGCGGTTCAGGAGTACTGGAAGAAAGCGGCGGGAGGAGCGGTTCCAGTGGCCGAAGCACCGGCGGAGTCAAAGGATCGGCACGACCATCACAAGTGATCGGTAAGGATAAAAATAGAGGTTAGGGGCGGAGGGTCCTGGATCTTGGTT
>CAWDCQ010000004.1:0-6786 GCA_963800775.1 uncultured Methanomassiliicoccales archaeon
CAGGCTCGATTGCTCTCGAATTGAACTTGAAGCTCCTTATCATTCCCTCCCCGTACCAGGAACGTTCCTACCTGTTTCCCCATTCCATGGTCAAGCCGCCTGTAATGAATGTACAGCGATTCCTGGGATTGGGGCAAAACAAAAGTGGAGAGCCCTCTGCCGATGAGGTCTTTTCTTCCAGTCCCTAAAAGAGTCGAAGTCGACAAATTAGCCTCTTTTATCATCAGTCCTGGTGATAGTGTGATGTATCCGACGGGAGCGAGATCATATAGTTCGAAATATTTTGCCTTCGTGACTTCCAGCTCGTCTTGAATCCTCAGAAGCTCTTCGTTCTGGATGTTCAGTTCCTCTTGATGAAGTGTGAGCTCTTCAACCAATCTGATATTATCCTCGGTCGATTTTTCCGGGAGTGGCCCTTTTCCATTCAATGTTTTTTTGCCGTTCCCTGAGCTTGCTTTGATCGATTCCACTACTCACTGCTGTATTTCCCTCCAACGATCTATCTACATCATATGATTATGTGATTAATTAAAGGGGAGGCTTTACTCCTCACCAAAAGGACGGGGAATCAATGAAAAAGGCATATTATATTCTAGATGGAGAAAAGGACAGATAGGAATGCATCTTTGCTCTTTCTTAATAGAATTTGAAGATCGATCACGGGCTAGGGGCTTGGCCACAGTCTGTATGTATATGCCGAACGGATATGGTGCCGAAGCTCGATATAGAAATAGCCGAGGGGAAGAAAGATGGTACAGGGGAAGCAGAGCAAGGAAGAAAGTAAGGGACCAAAGCCCAATGATATAAGCGCTGCAATAGATGTTTCTTTCCCAATAGTGGCGTTGGGCTCATCGGCGGGTGGTCTGGAGGCGAATGAAGCATTCTTCAAGAACGTGCCCCCCGATTCTGATATGGCATATGTTGTCGTTTCCCATCTCGAACCGCATCATCCCAGCCTCCTGGCCGAGATCATTTCAAAATCCACAACCGTGGAAGCGATCCAGGCCGAGGACGGTATGCTCGTAAAGAAGAATAAAATCTACGTCATCCCCCCAGCGAAGAATATGATAATCATCGATGGGTCTATTCGTCTTTCTGACCGCAGCGAGAACGAACCTTTCATGCCTATCGATCATTTCCTCCGGTCCCTGGCCGAGGATCGCAAAGAGAACGCCATCGGCGTCATCCTTTCAGGAAACGCATCGGACGGGTCCCTCGGCATCAAGGCCATCCATTCCAATCTAGGCATGATCATGGTCCAGAGTCCGGAGACCGCAAAATACGACAGCATGCCCAGGAACGCCATCGAGACCGGCCTGGTGGACTATGTCCTGCCTCCAAACGAGATGCCGGAGATGATCATAAAATATGTCCATGCTTTGGAACCAAGGGCCGACTGCCAAAAGTCGAACCGGTCGGGGCCGTGGACGCCGAACATAAGATCCTGTCCATCGTACAGAAGTGGGACCGGTCAGATTTCTCCTTTATAAGAAAAGCACCGTCAATCGAAGGATCGAGGGCGTATGACGGTACATCAGATCGAGGAAGGAACAGTACGCCGTCTATCTGTTGGCCAACCCTCAGGAGATTCATCTGTTGTTCAAAGAATGCTGATCGACGTTACTAACTTCTTCAGGAATCCGGAGGCCTTCGAATCCCTGAAAGAGAACCTCAAAAAAACGGTTCTTCCTCCAGATTCGGCATAAGGATGACCTGAGGGTATGGGTGACCGCTTGCTCCATCCGGTGAGGAGGTTTATTCCATCGGCAATAATCCTGAAGGAACTGATGGAGAACCGGCAAGACCTTCCGGGTCCAGATATTCGGATCGGACATCAATGACGACTCGATCAACACCGCAAGAGTGGGCGAATATCCATTAGCTATCGCCGAAGACGTTGAGGCAAGACGCTTGGATAAGTACTTCATAAAGCAGGCGAACACTTAGAGGGTAAGCAAGGAGGTGAGGGAGATGGTGGTGTTCGCCCCCCACGACATCATCCAAGATCCACCATTCCTCCACCTCGATCTTCTGTGCTGCCGAAATCTCCTAATCTATTTTGAACCATTATTGCAGAGAAAGGTGTTGGAGACTTTCAGCAAGTGCTCTAAATCCCAGCGGCATCCTGTTCCTGGGAGAGTCGGAAACGATCACCGGTTTCGAGGATAGTTTCATTCCTAGTCGATTCGAAACGGAAGATTTACCGAGAGGAGGCCATATTCCCAACTCTGCCAGAACCGGGATATAATAATCCAACCTCAGCCAGCGAAGAAATCCACTCAAAGAAAAGGGACCGGTCGAAAGGAGTGACCATACAAATGCGAAAGGCGGAAAAGATACTGATTGTCGGAGCACACGCCTCCGTGCCTGATCGTGAATGACAAGAACGAGATCATCTACTTCCACGGCCGCACCAGCAGATATCTGGAGCCTAACCCAGGCCGGGCCAGCCTAGGAATCCAGGACCTGCTCCGGGAGGACATCCGATACGAGGTCATGTTGACCATGAACGAATCACGTAGTACCGGAAGGTAGTGGCAAGGAGGCGGTCCAGGTCCATACTAACGGGGACTCATCGTTCCTCAAACATCATCGTCCGGCCTGTAGAGGAAGAATGCCGGTCTCAGATATTATGGTCATTTTCGACGAAAAGAGCATCCCCAGGGAAATATTGAAGGAAAAACAGGAGCTGGCAATATCGCCGAACCGGGAATCCAGGATCGAAGAGCTGGAAAGGGAGCTCAGGTACAACAAGGAGAATCTAAGGAGCACCATCGAGGAATTGGAGACCTCGAATGAAGAGTTAACATCCACCAATGAAGAGCTGCAGTCGAATAACGAAGAATTGCAGAGCGTTGTGGAAGAATCCGAAACTGGAAAAGAAGAACTCAACTCACTGAATGAAGAACTTATGACCGTCAACTCGGAACTTGAAAGGAAGAATCAGGAACTCTCTCAATCAACAGCGACATGAGGAACCTCCTGTTCAGCATTGATGAGGCGATCATATTCCTGGACACACACATGAAGATTAGGAGGTTCACTCCCCAGACCGAGTACATAATGAACCTGCTCCCAGGCGACGTAGGCCGTCCGATTCAAGACATTGCCATCAAGTTGCGGTACGAAGACCTGCTTATTGACGCCAAGGATGTTCTTGACACCTTGAACACCAAAGAGAAAGAGGTCCAAACAAAGGAAGGCGTTTGGTACCGACTAAAGATTCTGCCATACAGAACGGTCGAGAACGTCATCGATGGATTGGTGATGACCTTCAGCGATATAGATGAACAGAAAAAGGTCCAGGAAAAACTCAAGGAAATCTCGTTGGAGGCCCGGACATCTCAAGAGTTTGCGGAGAGCATCGTCAATACCATCAAGGAACCACTGATGATACTGGATGCGGAACTCATCGTTAGTTCAGCAAATACTACGTTCTATGACAGATTCAAAACAACGCCTGAGAAGGTTCGAGGACTCCCTCTTGACACTGTTCTTAATGGTATGTGGAAAGATCCCTCGCTATTAGAAGCGTTGAGGGAACTGAGCTCAAAAGAGGTCGAGCTGGAGAATTTGAGCACGGAGATCGTGATTCCCAAGTCCGGCAAAAAGATTGTGGACGTCACCGCCAGGAAACTGCGCATTCCGTCAGGAAGATCGAGAATGATACTCCTCAGCATCCAGATGAGGGAATGAATCACTCCAGGGTTTAGCCTTCCAATATTAAGGAAGACTTATCGATTGGTGATCGAATCGGAAATACCTGTAATCTCCACCAATCTAATCATAAAATTAGCCCCCTATCTTAGGACAAGACTCGTTTTATTCGTACATCCCTAGGATATACGAATTTCGTTCTAAACAATAGTGAACTGTATTAGCCAGATAGTCGATATCCTTTTATCAATGCTTAGGTTAGAGCGTAGGATCGTATGCATCGTTGCTTCTTAATAATACCAGATGGAATATTTAATTAAAAACTCTTCTTGGAACGACAAAAAAATGTCTGGATGGGTATTTGCATCAATCCATCTTTTCACTCGCTAAGGTATGAGCCTTGATGGGCAATCGAATCAATCTCCCCATCATCATTGTTAGTGGCGGTTGAATTTTAACCAATTGTGGAGGTTGTCCCAGTATTGAGCTTCAGAGTGCCGGTTGAATTTTAACCACCGAATTTGTTCGAATCTTAACACTTGTTAAGTAAAATTCAACCGACCGCGACTCTACCGGCCGATCCGATTCGTGGTCCGATCCTATTGGACCAGCTTCCTTGGATTGTGACCCATGTAAGCCAGCGTCCACTCGCTCCATACCCTCTTCAATCCCCTGCAGATAAAGTTTGGAAAAATCGGAATAGCAAGCTGCTTTCGGGAGCCCCTAACGACGTATGGGGCAAGGTTTGATCTCATCACTTAATTGGCATATTTTCGGCTGGATTTTGAACGCATCCTTGGTCAGATGTTATTTCATAACCTTAAATTTCGCTCCCCTAGACCTAAACTGGGCTAATAAAAGTTGTATGTTTATGACAAAATCGCCTCCTTTTGCATCTGTCAATCGATCTATACCGCCAATAACCTTATTTTGTAGGCGGTCCGGTAAGCGGTCATGGCATATGATCTAGAATTCCTTCTGAATGCATCTCTTTCCAGAGAGGAATTGAAGGACCTCTCTCGGAAACTATCATTACCAGTATCGGATAAGAAGGGCGATCTGGTTGGGGCTATCTGCCTTCGTGAAAAATCTGCCATTGGGATTGAAAAAGCCGCATTTTATAAACTATTGATAACCTTTCTTGACTCGTTATGGGACGAGTATCGTGTGGAGATAGTACGACTGAACTTGAACATTCCCGATTCCAGTACAAAGGCAGAGATCCTGGTGAAGATCGTTGATGGCCTGGTCGACTTAGAACGGAGCTAACTCCAATATCCGGTGAATGAATGTTCACTATGCCTAGCACCACTGCGAGCATTGTTCCGTCGAACCCCTAAGGCCCTAATGTATTTCTCCACTTGAGAATATCGAGCTAATGGTGTGCACTCGCAATCATCGTTCCCCGTGGGCCATTCTTTATTTGCTAAAGCTCGGCGAACCTGAGTAACTGTTCCTTCTGCTCATGGCTCAGATTCCTTGGGACCTTCAGCCTAACACGTACCACCTGATCGCCCTTCCCACTGGAATCAATTCGGTCTAGCCCAGCCCCTCTGAGCCTGAACTCCGTCCCGGTCTGCGTACCCTCCGGTATGATGAGCTTGGCCGTGTCCATATCGGTGATCTCGCTCGGTTTCGGTGCATATCTGTCAAGCATTCTAGGAATCTCTGGGAGCACCTATTCGATACCTTTCGCAATAGTGCTCATCGGGTTGCTCTCAGCCTTGAACCTTCTGGGGATAAAGAAGGCGGCGGAAACGGACTCTTTGCTTGTGGTCATAAATATCGGGATTCTCCTCCTGTTCATCGGCTTCGCGATCCTTGTCGCGTTCAGCGGTGTTGCTACGGGCCCTGGTTCTCACTTCACCTTCGACATATCCGCCGGCGGTGTACAGGGCATCTTCGCGGCAAGCATTGCCATCTTCTTTGCCTATTCCGGATACCAGTCCATTGCCACCTTCTCAGGAAGGATTAAGGGAGGCGGGAACGGGGCCGCAAAGGCCATCTTAGCCGCCGTGCTGATAAGCATCACGCTTTACGTGCTGGTGGTGTTCGCTCTATTGTTGCTGTTGCCTCCATCGGCGTACCAGATCGCAGCGGACCCTCTGACCTTTGCATTGAACAGCAGCGGGGCACCCCATGGTTCTTCCTCATGATCGGCATTGGAGCACTAATCGCTACCACATCGGCCACGATTGCTACGATACTCACCTCGTCCAGGTCGATCTACCAGATGAGCGCGGACGGACTGCTCCCGAAGATATTGATGAAATTCAACTCTGAGAAGGGCACGGCAGAGAACGATGTGATCATATCGGCGGTGATCGGAGTGATCATGCTGTTCGCAGGGAACGTCTACCTCATCGTTTCCATCGTCACATTCAGCCTTATGTTCGATTATCTGATAGTGGGGTTTGACGTGATCCATTTCAGGAGGATGGGGAGCAGGCCGAGCTTCAAAATGCCGCTCTATCCGTACCTGCCAGTGATTGGCATAATCATCCTCGTTATCTTCCTATTAAGTCTACCAATAGAGGCGCTCATTCTAGGGCTGGCCATATTCATATTTTTGGTCATAATATATCAATTACTAAGCCGGTCAAAGAGGAAGAGGGGTCTATTTATGAAATTGTTCAAATGAGACCTCTTAGCGAGTCTAGTACGAGCAGAAAGCGGAATGTCGAGCCCGTAGATGTAGGTGGGGAACACCTCCGCATGGATTATGTGTGTAATGAGACCTTTCTTTCTGGTTCATAAATAACAATCCTTCCGCCATTGAGCTCCGATCAGTTTGCACTGAATCGTCCCTACGATCCGGCTAGACTGCCCATCGGGTCCCAAGGTTCGAGTTGGATCGGCTCTGTCTCGAGCGCTTTCAATAATTCAGGGCTAAGATACTTCTTGTTCACTGTGACCTCATACAGGTATTGTTCGAACCACTCATCCATCATGTACATGTATCCCTTGTCCCCTATCTTGGCACCCCAACTGTTCTCCACCCGCCATTTTATCGGTCTTCCGGAATCATCTATGTCCACCCCCGTGAGGATCATGGCATGGGTCATCTTGCTGCCGCCGTAATCGAGCCTGGAGGCCTTGTCGAGATTGAAATCGGTCCCGAAGGCGAAT
>CAWDCQ010000005.1:0-20681 GCA_963800775.1 uncultured Methanomassiliicoccales archaeon
AACTCGAATGAAATAAAACGGGTGAAGGGCAAATACGCTTTCCTGAGGGCCGAGTTGCAGGCAAAAGACACTCATTCTGCAAAGAGAAAACTGAAAAAGATTGCAGGAAGAGAGAGACGGTTCATCGCCTGCGAGAACCATCGTATGACCAAGCAGATTGCGTCAATGCCCTTCAAAACTTTCGTCTTGGAGGATCTAACCGGCATCAGATCCAAACGCTCTCCATCTTGGACATTACGTCGCGATCTGAGCCGTTGGTCCTACGGAGAGTTCCAAAAAGACCTCCAATATAAAGCGGAAGAACTAGGCAAAGAGGTCCTCATCATAAATGGTATGTTTACGTCCCAAACCTGCTCGAAATGCGACCATACAAGCCACAAGAGCAGAAAGGGTTCACGCTTCGAGTGCGTGAATTGTGGATTTGAACTCGATGCAGACCTCAATGCAGCCAGGAACATCGCCCAGATTGGTATATCCGAACTGGGTAGGCTTCGAGCCAGTAAGCCATATGCGACGAGTGATGAGTCGGTGTCTATTCGGGGACCCATAGGTGACGAGCTTAGTTGCAAGTCTGAATTATCGGCATTCCAACAGCCCGATCCATCAGACAACTGGCACTTGCTGAAAGAATCAACCAAAGGATCAACTACTTCATTCACCTTGGAATGTGGATGGACAGGAACAAGGCTGGGAGGATATAAACCAAGCAAGAAGGAAATGGCGGAGAAGCAGATAGGTTTTTAATACTCATATCCGTTCCCCCTTTATCCCATGGGTCTGTGGGGTAGCTTGGAAACCTAGTAGGTTCGGGACCTATTGCCCCCGGTTCAAATCCGGGCAGACCCACCATCATTTTTCTAATGTTTGGGAAGTTCTTGTATTTCATTTCAGTATGATCGATTATTCTGTATTTTTATCTGTTATCATATGTAAGGCCAATATGGTCATAATTCTATGAGGAATCACTAATTAAATATTTAATTTTGTACTAACTTGGAATAAAGTCGCTGCCCATGAAGTGACATTGAATATTGCGAAAGTAGGATCTAGCCCATTCGTGATTCTTAGTAATTATTTGAGCACTCGAATCTCGAATATAATTAATCCTTGAAGGATTGCGGGGTCATCCGAATCGCCCGACCTAGTGCAGCCCAATCATTCCCCCGTACTGCGAATAGACCTTCTTGCCCAGCTCGCCTGCCTTCGGGTTGTTCCAGTCATGCATCCATTCGGAGACCAGACACTCGAGGGTGATTGGGACGACGCCTACCTGAAGCATTCTTTCTACCCCATAATAATGTGCGGCCGGGGTCGAATCGCCCGCGGCGTCGATCAGCCCGTATACCTCGTACCCTTCTCTGAGCGCATGGATAGCGGTGTAGGCGAAGCACATGCTGGTCCATAGGCCAGAGACGACCAGTTTTTTTCTGTTTGTATTCTTGAACGCGTTCCATGTGCCCTCGTCCTCGAACGCATCGAAACTAGGTATCTTTCGCGCGAACACTTCCCGATCCGGGAAAATAGACGTCAGTTCCGGAATGACCTCGCCGTTCGACTTGGGATTAATGGACGAAAGGACCACCGGCACACCGAGAATACCAGCGGCCTTGGCGGCGCCCACCGCTGCCGCCTTGATTATTGCCTTATCGCATGAGCCTACGCTCCTGAACATCGAGGGCTGATAGTCGACTAAGACCAGAACACTGTTCTTGTCGGAAAGCAGCTCGAGTTTGCCGTTTTCTTTGTTCTCCATGACGACCCTGATAGGGTTCTTGGAGCCCGACCTTGATGATACTTTTGCTATGCTTCGGAAAACAAATGTGAAATGGATCTAGGACCACTGCTCGTTAAGAACTGTCACCCAGAACGATCTTCTTGATCGCTTCGACCGTCCGGTCCATCTCGTCGATGCTCATGGGCTTGACCATGTAGTGCAACGATTCATCCCCTTTTATTTTCGATCCATCTTCGGGTGAGACGGAACCGGTCATCAAGATCACTGGAGTCTTACGGAATTTATCCAGTTTCCTCAGGGACGAGACCACCTCGAACCCACTGACCTTGGGAAGATTGAGATCGATGATGAACAGGTCGAAGTCTCCGTCGGACGAGATGAGTTCGATCGCCTTCCTTCCCTCGTTCATCCAGACCAGCTCGTGCTCTAGTCCGGTATCCTTGATGATCTCACCGGTCAACCGGGCATCGGCGCTGTTGTCCTCCACGAGCAGAATCCGCAACACTGTCGCTCCCCCTCTCCGACGTCCGGGGTATGACCGTGCATGCGGTTGAACCTTTCCCTGGGCTGGATGGACGGCCCGGACCGCATACTATTATGTTCGTTGAATGAGACACGCAAAAGACAGACTATAAAAAAACGAAATGAAAGGATTTGGAAGATGTTTGTTGACCGGGACGCTTACTCTCCCTGCATCTCCGGTCCGACTGTGGCCAGCTTGGCCTCTTCCTTGTCCTCCCTCTTCCTTACCTCGTGCTGTGAATAGATCCACAGAGGGAAGAACACTGCCAGCACTCCGAATCCGACCGCATTCCCCACCCATGCGTACTCGTAGTTGTTGATGTAGATGGCTCCGATCAGCAGGAACGGGATCTGCAGTATTGCCAGCACAGCGGCGACATATATCCAGCCCCTGGGTGCCTTGTACGGCCTTTCCAGCTTCGCCATTTCGATATCCCTCTTGGCCTTCACGTAGGCGACCAGGCCGATCGCGAACGCAATGACATAGGCGATGGCGGAAGCAGCCAAGATCGCCAATGGACTTCCCATCAGCACCAGGGCCAGGTTGAACACGGCGACCACCATTACCGCCCTCATCGGTTCCCCTTTCTTGTTGGTCTTTGCGAACCACATCGGAAGGTTTCCCTGGATGGACATCGAGTGCATCGCCCGGGCCGCCGCCGAATATCCGATCTGGATCAGAACCACCATGGTCGCGATCAGCATCAGGATCATCAGGGTGGCGCCGAAACTGCCAAAGGAAGCCTCGGCGACCATCTGCAGCGGCACCGCGTTCGGGTCCGCTGCCCAGTCGATGCCCAGCGTCCCGATGACCGATACCTGGATCAGGACATACATTATCAGGCAGAATATGCCGGTGACGAACAGAGCCTTGGGAAGGTCCTTGCTCGGTTTCTCATACTCCGGACCGTAGACCGCCACCACTTCCCAGCAGCAGGCACTCCATTGGGCGATGACGATCAATCCCAGGATCATCATTATGTGGTCCCCGTCCCAGGTCCAATCGGTCGGGACGAACGACGAGGTTATGCGTGACACGTCGAAATTTCCCGTGAGGAACGGCGCGATCACGATGACCAGCATGGGAACGATGGTGAACACTGCCACTGCCAGCCCCAGCCTGGAGCTGGCCTTGAGGCCTCTTGAGGCCAGCAATGCCAATCCTCCCAGGATGATAAGGCTCAGGATGATGTTCAGCGTCAGAGGGTCCATCGCCGCGATCGACGGGTAAAGACTGCCCAGATAGATGCCGATGATCATGATGAAGATCGCGAGACCGGGAGCCCAAACGAACCAGTAGGCCCATGCGCAAAATCCTCCGACCATTTTTCCCCGATCATACTTTCGTTTCTTACCATCCTTCGACTTGAATATCTCCTGCGCGAAACCGGGGATGCCGGACGCGTTCGGGAAAGTCGTGGCCAGTTCACCGAAGGCCATGTTCTGTAAGAACCCTTGTAAAACGGACATGCCCCATAGGAGGATAGATGCCCCCCACAGAATGCCAGTCGTCAATCCGATGCTCGGTATGATCGCTAGCGGGATGCCTATAGCGATCAGGAATCCCTGTCTCCAATTGATGCAGCGCCGAAGACCGCAGTTATCTTTCTCATCAGCCATTTGTAATTCCACCCTACCATACGAATATCGGCATAGGGCAATACGGTGAGCACCGTTTTTGCAAGCCGAGGCCATGAGGACCATCGGCGTTCCTTTGCCGCCCCCCCTAATGAGTTGGATTATACATCCAACCAAGGGAAACATCCGCGTGTGATATATGATGATTATCTTGGATAGATTGGATGGATGTTTTGTTCCATTATTATTGATTATATGCAACGGATGACACTGAAGGGTGTTCAGCAGGCCCTGTCTCTAGGCCATATTTCATACATGGGATGGGCTATCCAGTCATCATATTTATTCAACATGTTATATGGTGCTGCTTTTGTTCCGCGGGGGATGCGAAGAAAGGAGGACCGCCTCAGAGATTCGCCTTGAGTATGCGTAGAAGGGGTTCCCTTTCCTCCTCGATCCCTTCCGCCAGGCGGGCGGCCGCCACCGGGGCCCTCCATACCAGAAGTTCCTCGTCGGTCTTGCCGCACATCTTCATGTACTCCATGATGTAGTTGGCGAAGAGCCGGTCCATCGTGTTGTCCAGCCGCCCCTGGTCCCGGGACATGCCGATCGGGAGGGTGCCTATCTCGAGCAGCACCGAGGTCATGGCGACGTCCGCCAGATAGTTTCCTTTTCCGGCATCGGCCCAATCGATGACCAACGGACCGTCCAGAGAAACCACGATGTTCTCCGGGTGATAGTCCAGGTGGCAGAGATGCTCCCCTTCCGGCAGCGCCTTCATCTTCCGGAGAAGGAACTCCTTGGACTCCCGCGGAACGGCCTCGGATCCCGATATCTTGGTCGACAGTATGTCCTTGATGGAAGGCAGTTCCGGCACCTTGTGCATATGGATCTCGTGCTGCTCCTGGACGAACAGGGCGATAAGTTTGTTCAGCGCGGTCTGGTGCTCCAGCATCCATTCCAGGTAGTTCGGCCCGTGGACATGGTCCACCAGGATGCCGAACCGCCCCTGCTCCTCGACGACATCGTGGGCGATGGGCATTCCACCCCGTACTCCTTGACCAGCTTGGTCTTGGCCAGCTCCTCCTCGGCCACCTTTCTTGCGGTGCCCGGCCGGTAAAGCTTCAGGACCTGATTGTCGCTGTACTCGTAGACCGTGGAATGTCTGCCCTGCCCTACAATTTTCCTCTCCATGTGAAATCACCCGGGAATGACGGATACGAAGTTCAGATTCGCTGCCGCACCGATAACCGATCTCATCCCTCTAGTCTTTTTGCCACGATCGAGACACTTTAGTGAGCTTGGCAAGAACATTATTATTGAAAAAGCTGCGCCAGGATCGGGAGGACATCCCGTCCATCGTCCGTTTGGAGGAAAACGACCCCGAGATGCCCGATTGTAATAGGAGGTATCGATTAGATAAAGAGAATTATTGAGGGGGGAGGATTCTGCCCCTGTGCCGGAGCGGCATCTGCGGCCCGGGTCAGCGACAGTGACCGGAATGCTTCAAGGTCCGGTGCTGCACCTCCGGCCTGAAAACGGCGCCGCGAGGCCGGAATGAGCAATCCGGCCAGATCAGCCGATGTACTTCTCGAACATGCTCTTCGCGGCCCCGCACACTGGACAGACCCAATCGTCCGGTATGCTCTCGAACGGCGTTCCCGGAGGAATGTTGCCGTCTGGGTCCCCTTTGACCGGGTCATAGATGAATCCGCACACCGTGCATTGGTACTTGTCCATGCTGAGCTCCTCGGGATGATAGGCCGCTCTTAATTTTAAATCGTTTCGCCTGCCCGCGGCCTCTTCTCCATCGATTCCACCACCGAACGGTAGTGCTCGTGGATTACGCCCTCATCGAACGCCTGGAAGCGCTTGAGCATGTCATCCTTTTCCTCTTTAGTGAAGTAGTCCATCACCGGTATGAAGAACTCCTGGTCCTCTTTCCTGATATGCGCGGGATAGAAACCCACCAGTTCCGCCCCGACCTGCAACAGCCTCTCGGACACGGCCTGCTCGCCTTTGGCGTACTGGTCCCGCGCCGCGACCAGGTCCGAGACCATTTTCCTGGCCTTCACGTGGTCCTCGATCAGGCCTGCCATCATCTGCCTGAGCTCGGCCGAGAGCGGCCTGCCCTCGAGGTCGTGGAACAATATCTTCTCCTCTTTCCCGTGGTGCACCTGGTCCGCGTAGGTGCGGACGAAATCGACCCAGGAATCGATGAAGCGGACATCGAACCCCTTTCCGGCCCTGGCCCGGTCCAATTCGTTCGACATCTGTCTTATCGCCCTTTCTATCAGACGATGCTCTATCATCAGCGGACCTATCGGCATCATGTTGCAGGCACCGGGTAAGTGATGGGAGCGGCTGGTTAATCCGTTTTATGCTGAAGGGACCGTTCCTTCGGATAGTGATAATCTAATAATTCCGATATATATGGACAGACAGCGCATGGGGGCAGGATCTCCCATCCCAAATGGACAAGGAGCTTGAACACGAAGCTGGTGGCCAGCTTCGTTCTGATGATGGTCGTATTATCCAGTCTTTCATTCTTCTACACGTATGAGGAGGCGAGGTCCCAGCTGAACCAATCCGCCCGGGACAAGCTCATGGACATCACCGGGGCCATGAGCACCCAGCTGTCTGGGGACGCGCTGATGAGCCTGCATCCGGGGGACGAGAACACCTCCACCTACATCTCGCTCGTGGACCAGATGCGCAACATGCGGTCAAACACCCCGGACATCGTCAACATGTACGCGATGAAACTGGTGAACGGCACCGTGTACTTCATTGTGGATGACGCCGAGGAAGGCGCCGCGTCGATCGGTCAGGAGTACTCGGAACCGGAAATGGCCCAGATCCAGGAGGCATTGACCACCCCATCCGCTTCGCCAACGTTCTATTCGGACGAGTTCGGGTCTTACATGTCCGGTTACGCCCCGATCCGGGACGCGAATGGCACGACCGTCGCCATCCTCGGGGTCGACGTCACCGCGGTGTCCACCCTGCAGCAGATGGATAACGTGCGCAACTCGACATTGATGATCATCGTGGCGTCGGTGGTCATCGGCACCATCGTGATACTGCTATTCTCCCTTACGCTGATAAGGGACATCAGGAAGATGAACCAGGCGGCGGAAAAGATCAGCACCGGCGACATGAGCGCGAACATCGACATAAAGAGAAAGGACGAAGTTGGAGAGCTGGTCGATTCGTTCGGCCGGATGATCGCCTCGCTCAAGATCGAGATGATGATGCGGGAAGAGGAAGAGATGGCCAGAAAGGAGACCGAGGCCGCCGAACGGAAGGAAGTTTGATGTCGCAATGTTCAGATGAGGCCGTGAAGGTGGCCCAGAAATACCTAGGTCCGGCAGCGAAGACCTACCTGGAACGCCAGACCCGCAGTCACATGAACGGGCTGGAGCTGAACGACCTGCAGCGGGGCCAGATGGCAGACCTGGCCAAGTGGGTGGAGACCTCCGCTGGCCTGCTGATCGATAAGCCCAAGGCCAAGAGCTCGCCTCCCTGCTGCTCAAGATCTAGGCCGTTCCCCAGAACCGGGCCGATCGAACGGCCCGTCCTTTTTTCCTTTCACCGGATATCCTGCTTTTTGCCGTGATTCTTTTTGTTGATAATCATTAAATATCAAAAAGACCGATTATCATCTCAAGTTCTATCTCCGTTCGTATCGCGGTCATAGATGGCTGACATCATCCTGACCGCAATATGAACCATTTTTTCATTTTTCGAAACGATAATTGCTGAGCCTGCCTGCTGATGTTTTCGGATAATTGATAGCGGGCCCTCCGGTTTTGATATACTCATAAGTTTCTCCCACGCCAAGAACAATGCCGACCGACGACGACACGATCAAGGCCCTATTCGTTACCGATGATGATTACTGGAACCTGCTCAGGGGCTCCAAGGACATCGGCACGGAATACGAACTGGAGCTGGCCCGGAGCGACGATGAGGCGCTCAGCAAGATGAGGGCCGGAACATGACATGCCATCGTGTCCGATGCCAGCGTCAAGGAGCTGGACAGCATACTGATGCTGAAGGAGATCCGGTCCAGCGGGGTGACCGTCCCTTTCATACTGCTCACCGGAAAAGGTGATGAGGAGACGGCCGTGGAAGCGCTGGAGAACGGCGCGAACTTCTACATGTCCAAGACCGGGGACCCGCACCTGCACTTCGCCGAGCTCGGGAGCATGATATATCAATCGGTCCAGAGGGCCCGCATCGAGGTCCTGCTCCGGGAGAGCCAGCCACTCCAGGCCATTTTCGAGAACTCCCCCACCATGATCACGCTGGTGAACGAACGACTGGACGTCATGCTGGTCAACAGCGCCATGGCCAGGTTCATAGGGGACGAGTCCAGGGATATAATCGGAAAACGCCTGGGGAGCGTGGTGCATTGCGTCCATTCGAACGAAGAACCGGAAGGATGCGGAATCGCCGCCCTGTGCCGGCATTGCACCATCCGCAAGGCGCTGGAATCGACCTTCGCCACAGAGGTCGGGGTGAAGAACGCGGGAGGTCGAACAGGAAGCGATGCGCGGCCTGGTCAAGAACATCTTCAGCATGCGGGTGACGACGGCGCCGCTGGTCATCAAGGGAAAGCGCATGGTGGCGATGTACGTCGAGGACGTGACTGAACAGAAGAGGATGCAGACCGCCATCCTGATGGCGAACAAGAAGCTGAACCTTCTGGGGACGGTGACCAGGCACGACATCGTGAACCAGCTGTCGGTGCTGATGGGCAACCTCGAGATCGCTTCCATGAAGGACCCGAAATCGCCGCTGATCAAGTACCAGAAGAAGGCCATGGAATCGGGGGAGAACATCGCCGCGATCCTGTCCTTCTCCAAGGACTACCAGCTCATGGGCACCGTGGCCCCTTCCCTGATCAATGTCCGGGAGGCGTGCGTCAGGGGCATCGGCACGGTGGACGACAAGGACGTGCAGGTGCACCTGGAGACCGGCGACCTGAAGGTGTTCGCGGACCGGATGCTGGAAAAGGTGTTCCTCAACCTGATGGACAACTCGGTGCGGCACGGTGAGAAGGTGAAGAACATCTGGGTCCGGTGCCGGCAGACCGGGGACGGGATGGCCATCACGTTCGAGGACGACGGCGTCGGCGTATCTGCGTCGGAGAAGGAGAAGATATTCGAGCTCGGGTACGGAAAACACACCGGCCTGGGCCTTTACCTGGTCCGGGAATCCTGGAGATCACCAACATCTCCATCAGGGAGGACGGCTCCGAAGGCGCGGGGGCGAGGTTCGTTCTCAGCGTCCCGTCCGGGTCGTACGTGAAGGACTGATATCCGGTGGACGCCGGGAAGTCCGCTCTATCCATTCTCCCGCCTCAATAACACTGTTGTGAATGACTGGATTAGTCTTTCTAGTGAACATGGCATCTGACGGAACCAACCTGGCCAGCCAGGAGGTCATTTGTATGGCAAATCTTGATTCAGCATTGATCGGAGTGGTAGCTGCACTGGTGCAATTGCTCGTCGGCCTGGGGCTGGCGATGGGGTCCGTTTTCATCGGACTGAAGATGTATGACCGGTTGACCGAAGGGGTCGACGATGGGCGGAGAATCAAGAAGGGGAACGGGGCCGTCGGCGACCGTGATGGCGGCGGTATCTTCGCCATAGCCAACCTGGTCCAGTCCGGGGTGGTGCAGATCACCTCCGGCCTCTCCGCGAATCAGGACGTCGGCACCATGGTGACCGTCCTGATCATCGGGTTCATCGACCTGGCCATCGGCCTGGTCGCCGCGGTCGTCTCGGTCTGGATCGCCATCAAGGTGCTCGACCGCATCGCCACGGACATCGAGGAGATGGAGGACTGGCGAAGGGCAACGTCGCGGTGGCAGCATGGGCTGGCGTTCTGGTCGCGGTATCGTTCGTCATCGGCTCGGCGGTCTCCGGCATATCCGATGCCTTGAACCCGAGCACCCTGGGCCTTTGAAGCGCCTCGAACGCCTCAAACCTTTTCCTTTTTGTTTCCGCCGCATTCATGGCCGCCCGGGCGCACAAGAACTAAATATGCCCGGTCAATGATACTTCCCTTCATGGAGTCGTCGGCCAAGTTTCGCATGCTGGATTGGATCGTTGGTCGACCTCCTCGGAGAAGGCAAGGTCACGGTGGGAAAGGACACCGTGGCCGTCCAGGGGACGTCCTCCGTCAGCTATTCGCTTTCCGTCAGGGACATCACCTGGCTCAGGTCGGTCGATTACCGGATCGAGCTCGGCACCTCGTCCGGTTCGCTGATGCTCTTCGATCTCGGCTACCGCTTCGAGGACGTGCTGCGGGCGGTCCATGCCGCCCGTAACAAGCTGCTCATAACCGACAGCCTGGTGTACGAGTCCCCCAAGATGCACGGGATTCAAAGGGACCGTAAAGGTCAGGGAAAAGGGGGGAGATACAGGTGTTCGACGGTCCGGCCGAGAGCTGCGGCTGTACGAGACGGCGCTGGTGGTACTTCCCCAAATGTCGTCCGCTGGTGCGAATGAGGTGTTCCGACATCGGCTGGATCGCCTCGAACGATTACTCGCTGGAGCTGGCCGACGAGCGGGGACCAAGGTGACGGTAACGATGCTGGGCCCGCGCAACAGTCCGTGCAGAAGGCGGTCTCCGACCAGGTCGGGGAGATGAAGCTCCGGTCCAGGAGCATTCATCAAGTCGCTGCACCCGGGCATCTCCGACGGCGAGCTCACGAAGATGTCCGTCCTGATGCGGGAAGGAAAGGCCGCCAGCTTTGCGGACATCAACGAGATATCCCCGTCTTTCATGGCGATCCTGGAGAAGAAGCTGGCGATCGAACTTCCCGATTCCTACGACCTGATGCGCAAGGGAAGGAAGGACATGGCCCGCTACGGTTTCAAGCACGGCCTCATGGACGGAGTGACCGGCGACTACGTCTGGTTCCTGGTCCCGATCTTTTCCAAGGATCCCTCCGTCCCGGGGAACGCCATAGCCTTCGAGGCGAGCGGGAACGACAGCGCCCGGGCGACGTACCTGTTCCGGATAATGGGAAGGGCGGAGTACGCGGACTGCTCCACTTCGGAACTCCTCAAGGCGGTGGGGTCGACCATGGAACGGACCGCGGACGCCCTGACCGAGATCAACTTCCGGCGCGAGCCCATCTACCTGGCCGAGGGAGACCTGCTCAAAGAGGACACTCCCATTACCGTCATGCCATCGACGCGTTGCCGGGCCTGAGGGACCTGCGGGAGAGGTTCATCGGCCGCATCCAGCATGGATCGGCGGAGAGGTACGCCCAGGACCTGGACGACCTTCTCAGGTTCAACAAGGATTCGACGTCCGACATGGACCGGTGGCGCGGGACCGGGCGGCCGGAGTGATCGTCCACCATAAGTATTTCATATTCTACAAAAATATGTACACATCCTGAAGGTAACCACCTTCGTGGAATGGGTGTTCATGCCAGGATATTCTCTGCCGTGCAAGTACTGCGACCAGATAATCCCGCCGTATTCCGCGGTCTGCCCGAAGTGCGGCAAGGTCAATCCCCTGGATAAGGAGCGGTGCGCAAACTGCCGCTCCCCGGTTGAGCACGGCTGGGCGGCATGCCCTCAATGCGGTCAGCCGCTGAGAGCGACATGCCCGAAATGCGGGAACCCGACGTTCCTGGGAGATTATTGTGATTCCTGCGGCCAAAGGCTCACGGTCATCTGTCGGAAGTGCGGCACCGAGCAGCCCGTAACAAACAGGACCTGCGTGAAATGCAGGAGACCAATCGTTCAGGGGGAAAGACATGACCGACGGAAAGATGATCGCGTTCGTTAGCAACTATGATGACAACAGCACCGAGGCAGGGTTCGAGTTCACGTTCCACTGCGATATCTGCAACGAGGGATACAAGTCCCGGTTCGTGGCATCGCAGACCTACAAGAAAAAGGGCTTCCTGCGCGGGCTGGGCCAGGTGGCCAGCATGGCCGGTTCGATCACCGGGCACTCAAATTCTGGCTATGCCATCCAATCCGGGAGTAGCGCGCTGGAGGAGAGGTTCCAGGGCATGTCCCCGGAATGGCACAAGGAGCATCAGAACGCTCTCGAGATCACCATGCACGAGGCCCAGGGCCAGTTCAAGCGCTGCCCCAAATGTCACAAATGGGTGTGCGACAACGACTGGAACGAGGAATCGCAGCTTTGCGTCGATGACGCTCCGCGGGAGTCCGTGGAAGTGGCGGCGGCCCGGGCGGCGAAAATGAAATCGGACATCGAACTGAAGGCCCAGAGCACTCCAGTTTTCACCGGGGAGATCGATCAGCGCCAGGTCCTGTGCCCAAAGTGCGGGAAACCGGCCGGTTCGGGCAAGTTCTGCAACAACTGCGGCCAGCCGCTGGGGATGGCGGCCTGCCCGAAGTGCGGCGCCCTGAACGCGGCCGGGACCCGCTTCTGCGGCGAGTGCGGGAACAAACTGGTGTAGACCGGGGCGTTCGCCCCAGCCAAAACCCTTTCCATCTGTTCTGCATCGTCGGCGGATCTGGCCGGCCATCTCACGGTCCGGTCCCTTCAGCCGGTCATGCTTTGACCGTCAGGTAGCTGAAGTCCCAGGAGCTGCCGTAATTGGAGTCTCCGGCGTAGGAGGCCTCGATCACGTAGGTGCCGGTCGCCCCCGGTGTGAACCATGTCGAGGTGGCATGTCCGCTCACGATGTGCACGTTCTCGCTGTAGTTCGTCCAGTTCCCGCCGTCGTACATCACCCGGAAGGTGACCTCGCCCGTGGGTGCGGTGAATCCGGCCAGGCCGGTCACGGTCACGTTCTCGGTGACGGCCTGACCCACTTTGATGGTCATCGCGTCGGGGTTGATCTTGGACACGGATGGACCGGCCAGGACATTCAATGGCTCCAGGTAGGGGCAGCTCCAGGACGCGTTGTAGTTCTTATCGCCGCTGTAGATGGCCTGGAACCGGTAATCGCCTCCGGCGAAGGCGGGGGTGAAGAACGTCGAGGTGGCGTTCCCGTTCACCAACGGAACGTTCGGATCGAACACCGTCCACACTCCGGAGTTGGTGTACCTCCACTGGAAGTTGAGCCAGCCGGTCGGCACGGTGGATCCGTTGACGCCGATCACGGTCTCGTTGACGGTGACCGACCTGCCGAAGTAGGTGGTGGACAGCCCGACGTTGCCCACGGTCCATGATATCGTCTTGCTGACGCTAAGCGCCGCCGAGCCATTGCTCTGGCCGGTGACATAATTTACGTCACCCAGGTATACGGCCCGCAAGTTGTACGAGCCGACGTTCGACGGGGCATAGATGGCCGAGGCCGCGCCGTTGGTGCCTTTGGCGGAGAGCGTCCTGTTGGCGTAGGTGGTCCAGGCCCCGGAACCGGACTTGACCTGGAACTGCACCGTGCCGGAGGGCGCTGGGTATCCCGCTCCCTTGCCGAGGACGGTGACACTGCCGGTGACGTTGTGGCCGAATACGATGGCGCTGTGAGAGACCGAAGCGGTCACAGTATCCGCGTAAAGTTCCTGATGCACGGTCAGGGGCTGGGCGCTGTCCCCGCTCTGAGAGGCGAGGTAATTGCCGTCGCCCGAGTACAGCGCACGGAAGTTGTACGAGGCGACCGATGGCGGGATGTAGTTGACCGAGGTGGCCAAGCCATTGTTTCCCGCGGCGGTCAAGGTCTTGGTGTCATAGGTGGTCCAGGACCCGGAAACGGTCTTCACCTGGAACTGCACCGTGCCGGTAGGGACAGTAGAGCCCACTCCTTGGACGGTGACGCTGTCATTGACCGCGGTGCCGATGGTGATGCTTGTGTGGAAGAGCGTGGCGATCGTCGGGGCCACGTATTTTCCCTGCAATATGGTCAAGGGTTCGGCCCCGTCCGCGCTTTGCGCCGACAGGTAGTTGATGTCGCCCAGGTACACGGCCCGGAAGTTGTACATACCGTTTACCACGGGCCTGAATCCCATGGATGTCGCGTTGCCGTTGGCGCCCGATGCGGACAGCGTCTCGTTGTCGTACGCAGTCCACTGGCCGGAACCGATCTGCACCTGGAACTCGACCGTTCCGGTGGGGGCCCGGGAAGGCCGTTCCCAGTCCGGGGACTGTCACGGTGTCATTGATGACGTCGCCAAGGTTGATGGCCGTCTTGGAGAGTACTGTGCTGACCGGGGCGGTGACCTGGACCGGGTGCATGGTCAGAGGCTCCTCCGCATCCCCGCTCTGAATGCCCAGGTAATTGCTGTCCCCACTGTATATGGCGCGGAAATTGTATGGTGCCACTGTCAGTGGTGTGTACGGGCTGGAGACGGCGGTCGAGCCGCTGGCCGACGCGGTCAGGACCTCGGTGTCATAGGCGTTCCAGGCCCCTGAGCCCATCTGCACCTGGAATGTGATCTTGCCGGTTGGCGCCGGTGCGCTTGGGTTCGTTCCCTGGACCGTCACGCTGTCGGTGACCGATCCGCCCAAGGTGACTTCCGAGACCGACAGTACGCTGGTGATCGAGGAGGTGCCGTTGCCCGTGTTCTTGTCTATCGGGCTCACCGGGCTCAGAGGGTTGTCGGTGTTGTCAGCGGCCTTCTGCGGCGAGGAAGACAAGAATGCCCCCGCAACGATCAGTCCTAAAACAACGACGCAGACCGACGCGGCGAGCAGCTTTTGGTTTCTAGTGAAATGACTGGCGCTCATATGGACAACCTGGACCGGTCGACTTATATGAAATAGATATATAGAATACTTAATGACCTACCATTTGTAAGAACCGTCCTTTGGGGTTGGGAAAGTACATAAAACGGTCAGACGTTCCGGTCTCAGTTTGGGGGTCTTGGGCTGATAAAGGTCGTGCTTTTGAGACACAGAGAGAGCGCTTGGAACAAGGAGAACAAGTTCACCGGATGGACCGATGTCGACCTTTCGGAGAAGGGCGTGGCCGAGGCGCACCGGGCCGCCAATCTGCTCATCGATAACGGGTACGCGTTCGACCTGGCCTACACTTCTGTCCTGACCCGGGCGATCCGTACCCTATGGATCGTGCTGGACGATATGAAGCTGATGTGGATCCCGGAGCAGAAGTCCTGGCGCCTGAACGAGCGGCACTACGGCGCACTGCAGGGCCTGAACAAGGCCGAGACGGCGGAGAAGTTCGGGGACGATCAGGTCCTGGTCTGGCGGCGGAGCTACGATGTCCGGCCCCCGGCACTGGAACCGGACGACCAGCGCAGCTCTGTCAATGACCCGAGATATGCCGGGATCGACGGAGACGTGCCCATGACCGAGTGCCTCAAGGACACGGTGGCCCGTTTTGTGCCCTACTGGGAAGGGACGATCACTACCTCAGCTGAGGCAGGGCAAGCGGCTCATAATCGCGGCGCACGGCAACAGCATCCGAGCCTTGGTGAAATATCTGGACCAGGTGCCGGACGAGGAGATCGTGCACATCAACATCCCGACCGGGGTGCCCCTGGTGTATGAGCTTGACGACGATCTGAAGCCCTTGCGGCACTACTATCTGGGGAACCAGGACGAGGTCGAGAAGGCGATGGCCACCGTCGCCTCCCAGGGAAGATCGAAGAAGTGATCTCCGTTCCATCCCGGTCGTTCTTGGTTCCCCAGACCGGTCCCTTTATCTCCTTCTATATCCGGCGCAGGACTGGACGAAGTTGTCGGCGAATCCCGGGCATGACCCGAAGTGCAGGTGCGTGTAGGACGCCAGCGAGTTCCCGAACGAAACCGTCCAGGTTCTTCGCTATGCCCTTCTGTTTGTTCAGGTCGTAGGCGAACTCGGTCTCCGAGTTCTCCGTGACGTGGGAGTAGTGGAACACGTGTCCCCGGGCCGAACCGCCCTTGGGCGAACAGGACGCAGTCATTGACCACCTTGGCCTCCACATACCCCAGGGCCTGGAGCTTGCCGGTCATTTCCACCCGGGCGTCGAATATCCCGGTCATGGGATGGTCCTTGCCGTCCAGTGTCCGCAGGGTCTTGCAGGCGTACATCATGCCCCCGCATTCGGCGTAGACGGACATGCCGTCGTCTGAGAGCTTCCTGACCTTCTCCCTTACCCCGGTGCTGGCGGCCAGGCCGTCGGCGAACACCTCGGGATATCCTCCCCCGAAGTACAGGCCGTCCACGTCCGGGACCTTTCCTGACATGGGAGAGAAGAACTCGATCCGGGCGCCGTGGGAGCGCAGTATGTCCAGGTTGTCCTCGTAGTAGAAGTTGAAGGCGGAGTCCTTGGCCACCCCGATGGTGGCGATCTCCTCCCTTTCCGGGAACAGGTCGCCGGGCTGGGCCTCCACCGGACCGGCCGTCCTGGCGATCTGGACCAGGCGGTCGATGTCGATGCGCTCCTCGACCATTTTCCGGATCTCGTCATACCGCTGGAGGTTGAAATCCTCCTCCGCCGGGACCAGCCCCAGATGCCTGCTGCTCAGGGACGCCTTGTCCACCGTGAGCAGACCGCCCAGCGACTCGACGCCCCGCAGCGAGGATTCCAGCATCTCCAGGTGGCCTCCCCGCCCACGTTGTTGAAGATGACGCCGGCTATGTTCACGTTCCGGTCGTACTCCTGGAATCCCAACGCCACCGCGCCCAGGCTTCGTGCGGACGCCTTGGCGTTGAGCACCAGTATGACCGGGGCGTTCAGCGTCTTGGCCAGATGGGCGGTGCTCCCTTCCTCGGATTTCCCGTCGAACCCGTCATACATGCCCATGACGCCTTCAATGACCGCAATGTCCGCCCCTCGGCTGTTGCGCACGAAAAGCTCATTGACCGCGCCTGGGAACATCCATGTGTCCAGGTTGCGTGATTTGCGGTCCATCAGGATGGAATGGTGCATCGGGTCCAGGAAGTCCGGCCCGACCTTGAACGGTTGCGCGGCGAGACCCCGGGCCTTCAGCGCCAGCAGGATGCCCACCCGTTATGGTCGATTTTCCCACGCCGCTCCTTTCCCCAGCCAAGACCACGCGGGGGACATTGCTGATCAAGCCCACACCCCCGCCACGACGACGAAGAGGCTGCCCTTCGCCTCAGGCGGTTCCAGCGGCGTCCCTACCTGCACCCTCTCGTCCTCGTACCCAAGCCGTTCGCACACCGCGATCCGGCACTCCGGACTGGATGACGCAAGCTTGTCGGCCAGTTCGGCCACGGAAAAGGTCGGGTCGACCAGAAGGAATACGTTCCGCCCCCGCAGCACCTCCTCCCCCGCATTGATGAGGGCCATGGCGCGGTACTTGCCTTGCGCGCTCATGATCACTGTGTTCTCCAACGGAGCGCCCAACCGGGCGTAGGCCGCCTGCAGCGACGAGATCCGGGAATGACCCTGTTCGCCCGGTAGCCCATGCCGGCCAGCATGGGGTCGCCCGTGGACAGCACACGGCGTTATCGGGCACCTCGTCCAACGCCTGGTAGTCCTCCACCTGCACGGTCTTGGCCCCTTTTCGGAGATGTGGCCGCGCCAGCTCCAGCGACCTTTTTGAACCGTGGACCGTCCTGGCCTTGGCCAGCTCCCGGATCGCCTCCTCCGTCATCATGCCCGGCCCGCAGCCCACTCCGATCACGATCATGACAGTTCACCCAATATCTTGCCGGTGCGGTTGAGCATCAGGATCTTCACCTTCGGGTTGACCGCCCGGTACAGCCCAAACACTTGCTCTAGGGTCGCTTTCCATCGGTCGGAGGCGGCCAGCTCATCGAACGACGAGCATTCGCATTGTTCCAGCACATGGGGCATCACCGCCCGGATGATGTTGCCCGGCAGACCGCAGACCACCACCTCGTCCGCCCCGCCCGCGACCGCTTCCATCATGTGCTGGCCGACCATCACCACCTGATGGTCCGGAAAGAACATCCGGGCCATGCGCAGGCCCATCTTTCCAGTGGTCAGAACGACCCTCGGTTCTGTCAGCTTGTTCAGCTTGCCTTCCTCGATGTGGTCGTCCCACGGGTCCACCAGTCCGCTCGTCCCCAGGACGGATATCCCCTCCGCCACCCCAGCGCGCAGGTTCATGGTCCGGATCGCGATCTTCTCTCCGCCCACGACATGGAGCTCGATCCGGACCCCCCGGATGCCGATCTCCTCCTTCGCCTGGGAGGCGGCCAGCACTATCGAGCCCAGCGCGCTGGGGCTGATGGCCTGGGAGGATATCCTTTGGGGCCCTTCCTCACTGATGTAGTGACCAACGCCCTCGCCCCGGTATGATCTGGACCCCCTCGCCCTCGGGGAATGCCTCGGCCACGAACTCCGCCCCCGCCGTGGGGTCGTCCAGGTAGTCGCCCGGGAATTTCCGGCATGATGCGGCCCCTTCGCTGCCGATGACTGGCACATCGACCCTTATACCGCTCGCCAGGGTGATGGAGACCGACTCCACCGGCCCGTCCAGGGATAGGACGGAGGCCTTGCACGCGGCTGCGGCGGTGGTCCCCGTGCTGAAGCCCCTTCTCAGCACCTCTCCCTTGGAATTGAGGACGGCCAGGCCCTCCTCCACCAATTTCGACCAAGCCTCGTCCCTAATCAGCGCCGTCCATTCAGGCGGATATTCAAAACCTGTCACCGGATCCTTCATGTTCATCGACCTGCCTGGTTGCTACCTGGACATGGCAATCTGATTACTTAGGTTTTCCAATCGCCAGAACGATTGAGGACAAACATCCCGCTAGGACAAAGTTGATTATGGACGGATTGTAATGGAACATGAAGGTGTGCAATCATGGAAGAGCTAAGGGTCAAACTGGATTTCAGCAAGTTCCCGTCCCAGTTCACCTGCGACGGAGCGAACACTTCCCCAAGGTAGAGATCACCGGTGCCAAGGGCATGTGCATGGCGATGATCCTCGACGATCCGGACGCGCCCTCGGGCACGTTCACCCACTGGGTCATTTGGAACATCGTTCCGTTGGGGTCGATTCCGGAGAACATGCCCCGGGAAAAGCACATCACCCACCCCATCGCCGCTGTCCAGGGCATGAACTCCGGGTCCCGGATCGGCTACACCGGTCCATGTCCCCCAGGCGACAAACCCCACCGCTACTTCTTCAAGGTCTACGTCCTGGACAAGATGCTCAACGTGACCCCGGGGGCCAAGAAGGCAGACCTGGAGGCGGCCATGGAAGGTCACGTGGTCCAGAGCGGCGAGGCGATGGCGACCTACGTCCGCTGAACCGGCTGTTCAGAGGTCGGGCGCAGCCCGGCCGCCAGCATGTCCATCGCCCGCACCATGTCAGTACGGGACAGGATGCCGACCAATTTACCGTCGACCAGCACCACCACCCGGCCGATCTGCAGCTCGTTGAACACCTTCAGGACGTCCACCGCCTCCATGTACGGAGGCACGTGGATGACGTTCCTGTTCATAATGTCCCGCACTTGGATGAAGTCACGCTTTGCCTCCGGGACCATGGTCACGTCCTGGAAGGTGACCATGCCGACCACGTTGCCGCCTTCCATCACCGGGTAACCCATGTGCTTCTCCCTCATCATCCGGACCAGCAGGTCGTGCGCCGATTCCTCTGGCGGGACCGTTGACACTTCCCTGGTCATTATCTCCCCCACCTTGATCCCGGTGAGCAGCGATGACACCTTGGTCTGCTGGTACTCTCCCTCGGCACCGGTGTACAAGAAGAGGGCGATAAGGATCAGGATGAAGTTGAGGGTCAGCAGCCCGAAGATGCCCATGGCCACCGCGAAGACCTTTCCTATGTCCACCGCCATTTTGGTCGCCTTCAAGAAGTCCATCCGGCGGGCCAGCAGTGCCCTCAGCACCCTTCCTCCGTCCATCGGGAAGGCCGGCAGCAGGTTGAACAGTCCGAGCAGGATGTTGTAGAAACCGATCAGGCTGAACATCAGCACGATGGCTTGAAGCTCCACCCCGCCGTTCAGGTCCTTGATGAGGAAGTAGACCGCGGACACGACCACGCCGATGACCAGGCTGGACCCGGGACCCACGAACGCCATCCAGGCCTCGCCCTTGGCGGCGCCCGGTTGCTCCTCGATCTCGGACACGCCCCCGAAGATCAGCAGCGTGATGCCGGATATCTTGTAGCCGTTGCGCAGCGCCACATAGGAGTGGCACACCTCGTGGATCAGGATGGAAGCGAAGAAGATGATGGTGGCGATGACGCCCAGCATGATCTTCCCGAAATCGTCGACCGCCAAATTGGCGAACCCTATCTGGAAGCCGAACAGCTCGGAATAGGCATATCCGAAGACCAGCGCAAAGAACGGTTCCGGGCGCCTCCCATCGCCTCAACGAGGGGCCACGAGGAACTCCCGGTGAGCATCGAGCACCGATGGGATAGAGGAACACCGAGAAGGCCTCGATTGATAAACTCGCGATTGCACTGGCTCTCCTGTCACACCGCTGGCGAGTGTCGCTGTCCAAGTGTTGATCACCTGGCGAACCTCATTGCACGCCCAGCGCCTTGAACACCGCATCCACGGGATCGGCAAAGAAGCCGGTCTGGAATTTAGCGAACAATTCTCCAGGAATGGTCGGGATGTCTTTGACACTCGCCATCGGTAGCAGCAGTCGCTTGGCGCCCGCGTCGAAGGCGACCTGCAACGACTCTGCCAAGTTTTCGACTGGCACGATATTCCCGCCCAAGCTCATGCTGCCCAGGATTACCATCTGCTGTTGGATCGGCTTCCCGAAGACGCCTGAGCAAAGGGCCACGAATGCCGCCAACGTCATGGCACTCGTCGGTCCGGTGTTGTGCAATTCGACAACGTGTAAGTGGTAGTCGTGATCCCCAGGCTTGATGGAAGCGCTGACACGGTTGGCGTTCGCCTCGAAGTAGTCGAAGCCTACTTTGATCGCTTCCTTGGCCGCGGAGTTTGAACCTGACCAGATGTCTTGAGTGTTCCGTT
>CAWDCQ010000006.1:0-16806 GCA_963800775.1 uncultured Methanomassiliicoccales archaeon
ACCTTGGACGAGGATGTCAGCCTTTTCAGGTTTCTTCCTTCTTTCTCCAGTATCGCGTCCCCCGGATTCGAATCCGCCTACGTCGGCCGCCTCTTTGGCAGCGGCGATTTATCTTAGCAGCGGTGGTCTCTCCGATCTCGCAGACCTCTGCGAGGACCTTCGGGTTCTCCACTGCTATCGACATTAGATCTTGATATCCCGGCATCACGTCAGCTTCTCGGCAGTTGCGGGTCCAACTCCCAGGCAACTCGTCTATCTTCTTTCAGCCTATTGATGCACCTACTTTTGCTAATGCACTCCCTATTTAAAAGGAGGGGGTGATGACGGGTTGTCCGAAAGTACTCGGTTGATTTCATCGAGATCCAGATATGCTGGTCTGCGCATAAGTCCGATCTGCTACAGGCAACTACCTGTGAGATTCAGCTGAAAGGTCGAGTTTAAGCCCCGGAACGATATCCCAAGGGAATAGATTGCTCCGTCCTCAGCGCAGACCTCCGGTGCGCTGTTCACCGGATGTTCAAGCCGAACATCGGAAAAGCGTGGCCGACTCCCTTTCCATCGACCCTTGGTCCGGATGACCAGCATAGAGCGGCGTTGAAATTCAGGCCCCTCCTGACATGCTAAGAGTCCAATTGTTAATCGAGGAAAGATATTATTAGCGGTGCGTGATTAGGGGATTTCTATGGCCCAAAAGAAGAGAAAGGAGGAGGAAAAGAAAGAAGCTCAAGACGAGTTCGTTCCTCCTAGCTTCGACGAAGTGGACTTTCTCAAAAAGGACATAAGGTCGACCAAGATCACCGTCCTGTCCGCGTCTGGGGCCTAATCTTCGGGATCCTCGCCGGTGCAACCGACTCGGATCTCCCCGTTGGTCGGGCTGTTGCTGTTCCTGGTGGGCGTCTATCTGATGAAGTACTTCTACAAGATCTTCAAGATCAACGTCGCCGAGATCGACAAGAAGGGCTGGCTGGCAAATATCGGCATGTTCTTTTTCCTGTTCCTGGGAACCTGGATCATACTTATAAACCCGCCCTTCACATGATGAAGGGACGGATCCGTTTATCTTTCCCACGGAAATCTTTTGTCCAGCATCTTGCTGAGGACCTCTTCTCCGATCCTGGCTCCATGGTCATCTCATGGTCGAGGACCAGGATGTCGTCCAACTTTCTGAAGGAGCTGCCCAATGCCGCCCTCCTTGAACCGCTTCCGCAGAAGGTCGCAGGCGCTGGAATTCTCACGTCTTGCCATCACCGCCCACACCCCGTCCTTTATGAAGGGAGGGCTGACGCCTTCCGATTTCCATCTTCCAGAAACTTTTCCGAGTTCGCCACCCAGGCCGGAGGTCCAAGGTGCAGCGTGCAGTCCGACAGTCGTCATTTTTCAGCATCATGACGAAGGAGACGTCATCGCCGACCAGGCAGGCATGGTCGATGACCACGGAACCCGAACTGTCCGAGCAGACCGCTCCAATCCTTCCGCGGTCTTCTGGACCTGGGGGTACAGATTGTCATCGGTGAGGTCTGGTCGCGAGGTCTGCACTTCGACGACCCTCGTCCCAAGTCTATGTATCCTTTCCTCGATCTGTGCGAGATCGAGCGGCACTACCGGGTTGGGGAAAGAAGAAACGGGTATCGGGGTTCCTTGAATACTCTGCGCACGCGTAGATGAATCGGGCCAACGAATCGGTGGACAGGGCAGAGGCGACGTTCGGTTCAGCCCGATGACCGGGTCCCGGAAGACCAAGGGCGATCTGGAACCCGTTCTTCCCTTCGCCGTCCAATGAAAGGACCGTTCACGCGGTCCAGGCGCAGGCTGCGGCAACTCGTCTCATGGAAGTCGCCGTATCTCAGGATCAGGAGCTCAGCGAGGTAGCCCGAGAACCCGCTCACCTTCGCATCCACCCCGTAGACGCCGACCCCTTTCATGAACTGTTTCAGCAACCGGACCTGACTGAGCCGCTGACCCCGAAGATGTGAACGATTAATCAGTGTGGAAGGCCGTCCGGTCCACGGCAGACTTGATATGTAGGGCATCGGCCAGCTTGAAGCAGGGCACCAGGTCCGCCTCGAATCCTTCGAAGATGCCGTGAATGTAGGGATGCTCCGCGTACCGCTCCTCGCCTTTAACGACCTTTCGGCCTATAGCCAGGCCCACATCTTCCAGGGTGGCCCGGGGCGTCTCTTCCGGGAACAGGATGAACACATCGATGTCCGGGTCGCCTACGAAGGTATCCTTGGCCACCGAGCCTACAAGGCGAACGTCCAGATCGATGGGGAAACTGGCTGCCGCCTCTCTCACTTTTGCGATAAGATCGGCGGACGCCTCTACCCGCTTCCGCAGAAGGTCATCGGGTGTCACAGCCGCCAACATCTCGCTTTCGATGGACATTCGTCCCTCTATTGACTGGCTTCACCTTAATGTTTTATGCAGAGAATGCTACGTTTTGAGTCATCGGAAAAGTGGTGTTCAGGACCCGGTTATGGTGGGGATTCGAAAAACTTTTCTTAGGAGGAAAGTTGAGTCACCGACCCAAACACCAATATTTGCTACTTCGAAACTCCTATAAAAGAATATTCTGCCGAAGCCTCGATATATCGGAAATAACCCGCTAGCACGGGCATTCACACACGATAGTGTGTGTAATTGCTGAACGATCGGGGTTATCAGGCCTTTTCAGTACGATAGACGGGACTTTTCCGTATCCGAATCTCTGTTTCCATGACGTTTTACCTTTCATTTCACATCCGGCATGCTGCAAGTCATTTCTTTCTTTTGTAAGTGTTTTTGGTTTTATTGTGTACGTTAAATTATTGTTCTTCATTATCAGAAATGATATCCAGCATCATACTCGAAGCGAGAAGTTTGTTTGAATTAAATGCGTTGGCGATTGTTTGTTGCATGCAACCCCAATTGCAGGAAATCGCAATTCTTTTTCACTTGAAACCCCTGGCACACGGTCGATGGATTCGATCAGAGCGATATCATACAAACGATATAATTAGGATAATATATAATTAATATTATGTACTATATATCTAATTAATTAATCGTAACCCAATGAACGAATGTTTCCTATATTCAACTTGGCCGTATCTATATTGTTGTCCAGATGCGGTGGATGGATTATCCATCTCGCGGACTTATATTATATTATAAGAATCACAAAAAAATAATATTAATATATATTATCAACCTAAACAATATGTTAATATACTCTACAAAATAACTACTTTAATGCAGACCGGAGAGATCCGGATTGCAGTTTGGAGGAGTTATAGGGGTGTCGAAATGATAGACATATCTAATGTAAACTACGACCTAGTCTTCAGACGCTACGATATCCTCGTAGAGGCTAAAGAGAAGCCAGAAGACATCGCGGCTAAGTTCCTGCCGAAGGACCCGCTGCTGAAGAAAGTCGCCGAAGACGTTGTGTACATGAAGTACAAGGATGTCGAGGCGGATGTAAAGGCAGCCTTGGGCAAGTTCAGCCCCGAGGAACTAGTCGAGAAGGGACTCCTGAAGGGAATGGATGTCGTCAGCGAGCTGTACGGACGGGGTATCTACTACCTGCCGCACGTCATGGTCGCCGCGGACGCGTTCGACAGGGGGATCAAGCTCGCTGAGAAGAGCATGAAGGGTGACCGTGTCATGAAGGGCAATGTCGTCATGATGGTCGCCGAGGGTGACCCGCACGACATCGGCAAGAACATCGCCGCCGTCATGCTGAGATCGCACGGCTACGGTGTAGTCGACATGGGCCGTGATGTGCCGGTCGATGATGTGGTCAAGACCGTCCTGGAAGTCAAGCCGGACCTGGTCACTGGAACCGCGCTCATGACCACGACCATGTCCGCATTCCCGAAGGTAGCCGAGAGACTGATCGAGCACGGAATGGAAATCCCGTTCATCTGCGCCGGCGGTGCAGTCAACCGGGCATACGTAGAATCCTATCCGCTCGGTATCTACGCGCAGGCAGCAGCACAAGGTCCGCCACTGGCAGACAAGGCCATCGAAGGCTGGGACTGGAAGAAGATACGCTCGAAGTGGGACGATATCCACGCGGGGAAGGCTTAAATTGGGGGGGGTGAAAAGACATGGCAGTAAAGAGATTTACCAAGATGGAAACCAAGAGCGCTGACGACCTGATCTTCGGTGACGCGAAATACCCGGTATCATACGGTCTCGGAATGAAGGCCGGTGCGGGATTCGTTGTGCCAGAGATCAACTTCGCACCCAGGCCCGGGGCAGAGAAGAACCCGGACACTCTGAGGCGCGAGTACGTCGACTACATCACGAAGGATATCTTGGACAGGGCGGTCACCCTAGGATTCCCAGCCGTTCAGCTGGAGAACGAGTGGATCTTCCAGCTCGGAAACGAACCAGAAAAGTTCGCAAAGCCGGTCGTTGCGGGCCAGAAGGAGCTCATGAAGAAGTACCACGATGAGTACGGTCTGGCGACTGCAATCAGGCACACCGTCGCAGACATGAGGCTCGCTGAGGAAGGACTCAGAGAGGGACACGACAAGAAGCACTCCTACCCAGAGAAGGTCATCGAGTCGCTGGAGATCGCGGCCAAGAACGGCGCCGATGTCCTCTCGATCGAGTCCATGGGCGGCAAGGAAATGTCCGACTACGCCATCCTGCACCAGGACATTGGCGCATGGCTCTTCGGTATCGGCTACCTCGGTTCCATCGACATGGAATGGCTGTGGCCCCAGATCGTCGACATCGCCAAGAAGAACAAGGTCATCGCTGGCGGAGACACGAACTGCGCCGGTGCCAACACCTCGATGTTCATGGCCGGCGGCTATCTGGACAAGGATATCCCGAGGACCTTCGCGGCAGTTACCCGCTGCATCGCCTCCGCCAGGACCCTGGTGGCAATCGAGTGCGGCGCAACTGGCCCGGACAAGGACTGCGGCTATGAAGGCCCGATCCTGAAGGCGATCTCCGGACGCCCATCCGCCCAAGAGGGAAAGGGAGCTCAGGACGCCCACGCTGACTTGATGGGTAACCTGATCGCCTCGACCTGTGACCTCTGGTCCAACGAGTCGGTTGAATACCACCCGGAGTTCGGTGGCTCATCCGTCCAGTGCTGGCTCGGAGTCATAGGATATGAAGCGGCCTTGATGAACACGGCAAAGCAGCTGAAACAGGACAAGACCCTCAGGGACCTGTACGCCGCTTGTGACTCATACAGGAGCCCCGAGGGCTTCTGCCTGAGGTACGACAACGCGTACAAGATCGGTGAGGCCATTGTTGCTGAGGGCAACAGCATCTATCTGAGGTCAAGGGCAGCCGGTCTGAAGGCGGCCGAGCTGATCGCAGAATCGGCCAAGTCCAAGAACGGCCTGAAGCTCTCCAAGCACGAGAGCGACATGCTGAACAAGATAACGGCCGACCTGAAGGCCCTGCCGGACGAGGAATCAAAGTTCGTCGACCAGTGCCTGAAGCAGTACAAGGACGTCCAGGCGTTCAACCCGAAGAACTACGGGCTGTAATCGTTCCGTGATATCCCTTTCAAACCTTTTCCATTCTTTTTTTACTGTTCTTGAACTGCAGACGAAGTGCCAGCGTTCTGACTGTCGGTGATGTTCTTGTCTTCAGGGCAGTTCTTGATCTGGACAAAACAAAAAAGACGGATATGGGCGCCAGATCAACGGCGTCCAGGGACCCATTGTTCGCATTCGAGGAGATCATGCACCCTAAGGCGCGGTTCTTCGCACCATCCGGCCGCAAGGCGCTTTCCGACGCCTTCGGCCAAAAAGATGGTCCGTTCGACCGCTGATCAACCCCTTGCCTTCCTCGTGCTCTTCAAGCCCCTGAACTTGAAGACCTTCTCTGGGCAGCCCTGCTCGCAGCGCATGCATGCCGTCCCGTTGCACAGATCGGAGGCCACGGTTATCTGCGGCTCGCCGCTGGCGATCGTGTCGATCGTCAACGCTCTCTCCGGGCAGTTCTCGACGCACTTCATGCACGAGATGCAGCCGTCGAAGGTTCCGACCAGCTTCGTTCCTATGTCGGTCAGGATCTTCAGGCCCTTGTCGCCCAGGACCGGTATGTCACGCTGCACGAGCTTGAACACCTTGGCCTCGCGGAACTTCTCCGGCAGGGGCTGTATGCCCATGCTCTGGAGGAAGAAGTTGTAGGCCTGCACCGGCATCCCTTCCTGCCACAGTGCCAGTTCCTGGATGTACAGTGTCTCGAACACCTTGTCGGTGGCGAACATGATGTGGTTGGACCGGATGTTATGCGCCATCTCCTGCAGCGTCTCCATCAGGTTCGGGTCCATGACGATGTCAGTGGCCATGGCCAGGGAGGTGTTGCCGACCTGGTAGATGTTCTTCGGGGTGGGCGGTATGAGTCCGACCCTCTGCGCCTTCAAAGCATCCACATAGGTTCCGGACGCACCGCTCATGTACATGCTGTCCAGGTCATCGAACGTGATGCCCGCCTTTTCCAGAAGGGTGAAGTGCCCGGCCCTCATGGCGCCGAAGGCCTTGGCCGCCTCCTGGAAGTCATGGTCATCGATGTACACCCCGTCCTGCAGGTGCAGCTTGCCGTCCGCGGTAGTGATGTGCGGGGCTTTGATCATGCCAGTATCCAATGCGGTGGCTATGGCGGCAATGACACCGGTGCCGGTGATCCCCCTGGACCGGCCGTGCATGCTGCCTTCCTCGATAACGTCGCCGGATGTCGGGTCGACCTTGTCCCCGTCGACCGGCATCAGCTGGTCATCGAGAACCTTGCAGCGCCAGTGGCCTTCGAAGTCGATGTCGCATATCGCCCCGGGGGAAGCGAGCATCCCGAAGTGGATGGCCTGTCCTTCCATCGCCGGGCCGGCGGCGGCCGACCCGGTGTAAATCTCGTCGCCCACCTTGAGCGCCATCTCCGCGTTCGTGCCGTAGTCGGTCACAAGGCAAGGCTCCTTGCGGTCTAGCAGGCCGGTCTTGAACATCATGGCCAGAGCATCGGCTCCAATCTCATGGGCGATGGACGGGGGAATGTACACCTCGGCGTTCGGACCGCCCAGGTCGATGCCTATGGCCTCGGACGACATCACCCTGGCGTCACGCTTCTGGTGCTCGACCCCTTTCGACTTCAGGGAGCGCTCACCGACGAACGCCAGGTCCCGGAGCTCCATGTTCTGGAATATCGAGAGCTGGATCGGGTTGCCGCAGACGGCCATCCTCTCCACCTTCTTCAGGTCGATCTCCAGCAGCCGGATCAGGCGGTTGACCGTGTCGATCATCAGTTCATTGGCCAGGCTCTGGTCCACCTCTATGCAGTAGGTCAGGTGGTCCATCACGTTCGCCCCCGGGACCGGATGCCTGACGGTCATGGCGGTCGATATGATCTTCTTCGAGCTCAGATCTATTGCATGCACTCTGGTTCCGCTTGTGCCAACATCGATTGATATTCCGTACACTGGTTTCACTCCCCGCCATCATGGCAATGATCGTGGTCCTCATGTTCCGCCACCTCAATGTCCATGACCTTCCTCAGGTCCTCGATCCGGTTCTCGATGATCTCCTCTACGTGGTGATCATCCACTCCTACGACCGCGGCCATGACCTTTATGGACCCGCCGGTCACCCGCTTCGATCTGATCTCATCGCCGACATCCAGCCCGAGCTCGCTGTCCACGATGTTGAGGCGGACGAATCCGTCGTCCACCCGGGCGAAGGCCTTGACATGCCCGACCAATCCGCCCTTCCTTGACTCCACGTCCTTGGCGATCGACATCAGGAACTTTCCCAGCTCCTGCACGAACGTGTCCTTCGCGACGTCCGTCTTGAACGTCATCTCCACCCCGAAGGTGCCGGCCTCGGCCAGGCTCTTGGAGTCCTCGCTCATAACGTCGCCTCCTGCGCCAGCATGTCCGCGATCTTGTCCAGCCCCCTCTCCTCCTTGGCCGAGATCTCCATTATGTGGCCTTTGGGGTTGAGCGACGACACCAGTTCCCTGACGTCTGCGAGAGTTGATGCGTCCACAAGTTCGATCTTGTTGATGACGATCATGTCCTCTCCCTCGATCTGCCGTCTGAAGAACAGCTCGCACTCTCTATGAATCTTCTGGGCCCGGAAGGCGTCCACGATGACCATGCCGTAGCTCTTCTCGGCGTGGATCATCGAACGGCGCACGATATCGTTGATCTTGTTCGGCAGGGCCACGCCGGTCGGTTCAATGAAAATTATGTCCGGTTGGTATTCCTTGGCGATGGTCTGAAGCGTGTACATCAGGCTTCCTGACAATGAACAGCAGATGCACCCCTCGGTCAGCTCGACGCTGCGAAGACCGTAGGCATCGATGACCGCGCCGTCCACGCCGACCTCGCCGAGCTCGTTGACCACGACCGCCACCCGTTTCTTCTTTTCCCCGAGCCTTTTTGCAAGCTTGATCAGCAAAGTGGTCTTCCCGCTGCCCAGGAAGCCAGATATCAGACAGACCATCATCGGATAACAATCGACAGGTGCGCATAAATAACTTTTCTACCCAGCGTGGAAAACCTCACTCGAAATGCAGGATCTCCGGCTCCTTATGCTGTACAAATACTCATGCGGCCACAAGCCCGTGCCGGCGGGAAACGATCGCCCGTATTGACTATAGGTCGACGTTGCTGTCGATCTTGCCTTCGTCCAGGTCGGGTTCCGCCTGTTCCCCGTTCTTCGATACCCGGATGACCTTTCCGACGTGTATGTTCATCAGGTCTTCGGCGGCGACGGTACGCACTCCGGAATTGTCCTCGATGAAGGCGGCCTGCTTGTCCGCCCCCTCATGCACCAGCTTGGCGCCGAAATGGGTCAGCAGGATCATCTGGGGCCGGAGCATCTGGGCGATCTCCAGGGCATCCTCGGTGCAGATGTGATTGGAGACCCGGGAGTTCAGGGGCCGGGTCAGGCAGAGAATGATTATCCGGGAACCGGCGTGCTGCCGGATGACCTCGTAGTCGAACTCGGTGTCGCTCATGTAGGAGATGGCCCCGTTCTGCGTGCCCATCACAAAACCGACCCCCGAAGGGTCGCTGTGCCTAGTGCTCGTCACCTTGACCTCCATGGCCCCGACGTTGAACTGGTCCCCGCCCTTGACCGATAGGACCTTCTCCGGAATGGAACGGTGGTAATTGGACAATGCCGGACCATGGCCCTCGTAGCCGTCTAGGACGCTCTTGGACCCGACGACCATGCCTCTCTTCTTCAGGCCGCCCCGGGTCATTCCCTCGGTGAGCACTTCAGCATCCGAATAGTGGTCGGGATGGCAGTGCGATATCAGCAGCGCGTCTGTCTTGGCCGGGTCGAGATGCAAGCGGCTCATGTTGTACAGGGCCGTCGGTCCCGGGTCGATATGGAGCCTGGCCGTGTCCTTGACATAGATCCCGCCGGTGGCGCGCACCTGGTAGATGGTGGCGAACCTTCCTCCTCCAGTTCCCAGGAAAGTCAAGGTCGTCATATATGCACCACAAAATTCGATACTTATTACGTCAGCCATTCCGACCGCTTGAATCTTTCGGGTGTCGCAACGATTAATGAGGCCCAACAAGGATTATCTATTCCAGAGCGGATAGCGAGACCGATCCGGATGACGACGCTGATCAAGAACGCACACATCGTGACCCAGAACGCGCGGCGCGAGATCTTGAAGGGAGACATTCTGGTGGATAACGGCAAGATCGCCGCCATCGGGAAGGTCACCGACTCGGCCGACGAGGAGATAGACGCGCAGGGCGACATCGTCATGCCCGGTCTGATCAACACGCACTGCCACGTGGCCATGGCCACCATGAAGGCGGTGGCGGACGACGTCACGTTCCCCAATTTCCTGGACCGGGTGTTCGCACTGGACTCGAAACGGACGGAGAAGGACATCCGGTCCGGGGCGGCCCTGGGCTGCCTGGAGATGATCCGCTCCGGCACCACCTCGTTCGTCGACCTTTACTATTCCGAGGACGTGATCGGCAAAGTGGTGGAGCAGGCCGGGCTGAGAGGTATGCTCTGCTGGGCGGTGCTCGATGTCGAATACACGACCCAGAAGGGCGTGCCGCTGGATAACTGCAAGCGGTTCTGCGAGCAGTTCAAGGACAGCAAGAGGGTGATTCCGGGCATAGGGCTGCAGGGCGTGTACGTCTGTTCGACCGACACGTTCGTGGCATCCAACGAATACTCGGCGAGCTCCGGCCGACACATGACCTTCCACCTGTCCGAGACGCGAAAGGAGGTCTACGACCACAAGGGGAAGGAGGGTCTGCGGCCGGCCGAATATTTGGCGAAGATCGGCGTGCTCAACGAGAGGTGCATCGCGGCCCATTCGGCCTGGCTCACCATCAACGAGGTGAAGCTGCTCGGGCGCCAGAAGGTCTCGGTCTCCTCCTGCCCCGTATCCAACATGAAGCTGGCCACCGGCGGGGTCGCCCCCATCCCGGAAATGCTGCAGAACGAGGTCAACGTCTCCATCGGCACCGACGGGTCCACCACCAACAACAGCCTGGACATGTTCGGGGAGATGAAGATGCTGTCGCTGCTGCAGAAGGCCTCCCGGTGGGACCCCACCGTCCTGCCGTCGCAACAGGTGCTGGACTTCGCCACCCTGGGCGGCGCGAAGGCGCTCGGCCTCTCTGACCAGATCGGTTCCCTGGAGGTCGGCAAGAGGGCGGACCTGGTGATCCTGGACGGACGCTCGCCCAGCCTCCGGCCGATGCTTCCGGAGACCATCGTCTCGAACATCGTGTACTCCGCCGGAAGGGGCGACGTGAAGACGGTCATCTGCGACGGCATCACCGTCATGCGCGACCGGTCTGTCACCAGCCTGGACGAGGACAAGGTCCTGGACGAATCGGAGGACGCTATCAGGGCCCTCCTTTCTTAGGCGGACGAACCTAGACGCAAAACCCGATTTCAGCCCTAAAGAGCTGCGTCCTTCCAATGAATCTAGATCAAGGAAATAGAATGAGAAGAAGGTGGTCCCGACTCCCAGATTTGAACTGGGGACCTGCTGATATCGGCGGCTAAGGAACCGGCAAGCCGGTATACCCACTACAGTCAGCCGCTCAAGCCAGACTAAGCTAAGTCGGGATTCAGGCAGAGTATTACGGAAATCATATTAAACATTTACCGCCCAGTATCTGGGCCGACCAATGTCTGGAAGACGCTTGAAGGGGTCGGGAAGAGGTCGGTTCGATCCCTGGGAAATTCCGAACAATGAAATAAATATCCGGCGATTCTAAATGACTGGATATGCAATAAATGATTATCAGGAGCTAAAGTTTAAATAGAAACTACCCAATCTTATGTCTGACAAAAGAGGTCGAACAGACCTTCGTTGTCTGCTGGTGAGGGAATTGGAGGACGCGGATCTTGAGAAGGTAACTCTTCGCCTTCCGGCCAGATATATCCGGGCGCTGGATTTTCTGGTGGATGTCGATGATTTCCCTTCGCGGTCTGAGGCCATCAGGGCAGCCATCCGAGACTTCGTATATGCCAGGGTCGACCTGGTGTCGGAGAAGTTGAAGAAGATGGAAGAGGCCGAAAAGACCCTCGCTGACATGGAAAGGTTTGAGGAGAAATACTTAAGGAAGTAGCCTGCCAGAATGGGATGGGATGCATTCGAGGCTAATTACATTAACCTCCCCTTATTTTTTTTTAATTTATCACTTCTGCCAGGCGATCAGCTGCATGATCGGAAAGTGAGAAAGATCGCGAAAAAATCGATGATCGGAAAAGGTTTCAGTTCCCGGTTCAACCGATGTAACCCAGGTCCTCTTTCTTCGGGGCGATCGGGGCCTCGATCTCCTTTAGCTTCGAGGTGATGGTCTCGATCTGCTCGGCCTTCTCCTCAAGCGCCTTGTAGTCGACCTCGACGTTCAGGATGCCGGCCAGTACCCGTAGTACTGCCTCTGCCCCCTTGGGGTCGACAAAGTAGCCGGAGGTCTCGCCCATCAGGCAGACCGAACGCATACCGTAGACCTTTCCCAGCCCGAGCAGCAGGCCGCTCGCGCCCACGATGCCGCTTCCAGGCTCGCCCTTGGAGAAGACCACTCCCTTCTCCTTCATCTCCTCGACCAGTTCCTTGTCGGTCGCGGCCCCGAGGACCCGCGGCTTGTCCAGCATCTTGCCTACGCCGTAGCCGCCCAGGGTGTAGATCCTCTTGGCGCCCATCCCCTTCATGACTGTGAGGACATGGTCGGAAAGCTCATACTGGCCCTCGGGAGAGAGTCCTTGGTAGTCGCCGACCAGGATGATGATGTCCGGCCGGGCGCCTTCTCCCTTAGAATAGTAAAGTTCGTTGCTTACCAGCCTGATCAGGCCATCGTCGTCCACCAGGACCTGCGGCGGGAAGAACTTGGAGTAGATGTCGGCGAACTTAGTAGCCTTGAGCTGTTCCACCAAATGCTCAGCTGCCAGCTTGCCAACGTTGCCGACCCCGGGAAGGCCTTCGATGAGAACGGGCTCATCCAGTACCGGCATCTCCTTGACGATCATCTTGATGTTATCCATTTCAATCCCTCGATTGCTTGTTCAACATTCTTCTGTACTTGCCGTACTTGTCCTCGGGCGAGTATCGGGGCGGTATCGGCACGATGGTGGCGACACCGCACTTCGGACAAACGTCGTGCAGCGTGTACTCTTCGCAGTTGGGGCACTTTCGCAGCGACGTTTTCATAACAAGTCCTCTATTGGCAGAAGCTCGATTGTCGCTCCTTCGATAAAATATTGCCTCTCGCCGAAGGAATTCACTTATCCTCTCGGTGGAAGCTGCCCTCTCCGCCCGATTCCTTGATCATGGTGATCACATTGGCGGTGATCTCCTTCATCTCTTCCTCGGCGGACTTGTAGTCCGGAGCTGAGAGCACTACCCGGTACTTCGGGGCACCGATGTACTGCATCTTGATCCGGTCCTCCCCTGCTGCTAGGCCTGCCAGAAGAGCTTCCCTGATCTTGTCCACGCCATCGGCGGTGGGGACCTTGAGCTCCAACCAGCCAGAGATCTGCACGTAAGGCGGGGTAACGTTCTCCTTTGCGACCTCCGCGAACACGGTGGTCCAATCGCCCTCGACCTCTGCCTCTTCCAGCGCGGTGGGGCTGGCTGCGCAGGCCTCGAAAGCTGCGTACAGGTTACCGAACTTGTCGGCCAGATCGTATCCGAAGCTGTCGAGGGCCGCTTCCACGGTCGTTCCCAACCGCTCGGCCACAATCTCCATCAGCTTGTCGGCCTTGTTTTCATTCTTCCACTCTTGGATCTTCTCACGGCGCTGGTGTTCATTGACCGATTTCAGCGAAAGGTCGATGTGACCTTTTGATGAATCGACGCCAAGGACCTTAGTGACGATCTTCTGACCTTCCCTAACGTAGTCCCTGATGTACTTGACCCAGCCCGTGGCGACATCCCTTACGTGGATGAAACCTTCCTTGTTCCCATACTCGTCCAATGTGACGAATGCGCCAAAGTTCTTTACGTTCTGGACTGTGCAAACAACGAGTTCGCCTTCCTCAGGAAACTCGCTGGCTTTGGGCATTAATCGACCACCTCTAGCAGCTGTCCCTTCATCTCCCCCACGCCTCCGCGGGACTTGATCAAGGTCGAGCCGCAGACGTGGCACGTGACGGACATGGCGGGCTTCTTGAAAGCCACCTGTTCGTTGCCGCAATCAGCGCACTTTATTTTTACGAAGTTTGTCGTGTGTACCATCTGAATCACTCCGTGAGTTCGAATTTCTTGGCCCTGAAGCAGCGCTTCTGGTGAGCCTTCTTGCATTTCTTGCAGCGGTATCTCAACGGGACCCTCTTGGTCGGTTTCTCCCTACCTTCCGGCTTCGGCCTTGGGAAACCTCCGTATCCAGAAGTTGCCCTTCTGAATCTCCTCTGACCCCACTTGAGTTCGCTAGCCTTCTTTTTCTTGACCCTTTCTACCTCATGGTCGGTGTGAACCTTGCAGAATGGGCAGTAAGTCTTAATTTGCCTGGGCATTTTCATTATTTCACCCTTGGAAGCAACAGGCTTAATACTCAATTTGTATATAAACCTATTACATCAGGTAAGGTATGCTGGTACTGTACTGGCCAGGTTTTTTCCGCCTCGGCTCAGCAAGGCACTCGCCTTCCTTTTCCAAGCTATTACGCCCCATGTTTATAACAGTTGCCCACGAGCAAGGGGCAGATCCGTGGGGTTGAACGTCGAGCTCTTGCGCTATAGCTTTCGCGATGCGTGCGATAATTCCCCACAAATGTGCAACAATAATCACCGAAAGTTTATAATATCGTGGTGATGGTCCGGGGGATTCGGGTCAAATGACTTCTTGCAGGCAGTGCAATTCTGAATGCTGTATAAATAACCAGTAATCCGGAATGTCATTTGAATCAGGGCTTCGAATAGAAAGCGATATATATCTTTACGATAATAAATGATATGTATCATGTATTGGGATGGTGTAATTGATGGCTGATAGGGGCTTCAGTAAGAAGGACGAGACACTGGTCGAGCTTCTCATGGGCACTGGAATGCCCAAGAACGTGGCCAAGACGTTGGCCTTCCTCCGCAAGAAGGAAGAGACCACTTCAGTGGAGATTGAGATTTCTACCGCGCTCAGGCAACCAGAGGTTTCGATCGCCATGCAGGAGCTTAGGCGGAGGAAATGGGTGATCAAGCGGGACATCAAGAAGGAGGGCAAGGGCCGTCCGGTGCACGCCTACAAGCTCTCGATCCCGTTCGAGAAGATCGTCGACACGCTCGAAAAAGAAGAAAGGAAGAGGATCGAGCGCATCGAGAGCAACATCGAGCAGCTGAAGACAATGGGCCATTAGGCCCACGTTTTTCATTTTTCCAGCACGACCGTCCGGTCTGGATAGGCCACGACCGCTTTGGTCGCCAGCCCTAGGAACAGACCGGTCTCGACCACTCCGGGTATTGATTTCAGACTGCGGTCCAGGGCCTGAGGGTCGTCTATCCTCTCGAAACGGCAATTGTAAACATAGTTGCCATTGTCGGTGATGAACGGGGCGTTCCCTCCCTTGAGCTCAGGAACGCATCCCAGCGAACGGATGTTGCGGGCCGTCATGGCGTGCCCGAAACGGGCCACCTCGATGGGCAGGGGGACTTGGTCCCCAGCGTCTTGACCATCTTGGCCTCGTCCACGATGATGATCTCCTGTTCGGATGCATAGGCCACGATCTTTTCGCGCAGGAGCGCGCCGCCCATGCCCTTGATCAGGTTCAGCTCGTCGTCGACCTCGTCCGCTCCGTCAATGGTCAGGTCGATCCGGTCCACGTTCTCGAGCGTCGTCAGCGGTATGCCGCACTTGATCGCCTGCTGCTCCGAGGCCACGGAGGTGGGCACCCCGCTCAGCTCGTAGCCTTTCCTGACCAGCTCGCCGATCGCCTCGATGGCGAAGAACGTCGTCGATCCCGTTCCCAGGCCGAGCGTCATTCCGTCCTCCACGAACCCGACCGCCTTTTCCGCCGCCTTCCTTTTCAGCTCGCTCATTTTCTCACACCAAGGTCCTTTCGGATGAGGTCTGAAAGCGCATCGGTTATGTAATCGTTCAGGCGCTTGCCGACCTGGGCGTTGGCCTTGGCCGCATCCCCGACGAAGCCCTGGGGAAAGCACTTCTCCGGGTCGCTGAGCACCGAATATCCCGCGGACACGAACTCTCCCTTGGTGCGGTTGAAGGGCACCAGGTCCGGCCGCAACGCCATGATCCTCGATGTCTCCATCATGCCGCCGTGCCCGTCCCCGGGACCGGCGCCGATCTCCTCCTGGAGGTGCCTGCCGATATCATAGTCGGCCAGGAACATGACGTCCATCTGGTAGCGGCGCACGACGTCCTCGCAGGCGTCCTTGATCATGGCCATGTGCACGCTTCCGGCATGGCCGCTGATTATGACGACCTTCCGGATGCCGTTCCGGTGCAGCGATTCCAGGATATCGACCACCATGGCCCGGAGCGTGGACGACGTGATGCCGATGGTTCCCGGCAGGTTCCGGGTGGAGGAATGTTGGCCGTACTTGATCGGCGGGGCCACCAGGCCGTTGACCCTTTCTGCCACCGCGTCGGCGATCGCCTCCGGCTGGAAGGCGTCCGTGCCCAGGGGCAGGTGGGGCCCGTGCGCCTCGGTGGCGCCGATGGGCAGAATGACCACCGGGTCCCGCTCGACCGCCTCAGCGAACTCGTTGCTGGTCATCTCATCGATGCGCATCTTCACACCTTCTTGTCCGACTTGAGGAGTCGGGTACCGCACACGGGACACTTGCCCTTGGAGAGGGAATCCTTGTTGAACTGTTCGACGAGCTGCTTATTGACCTCTTCCAGACGCTCGTCCTTGATGGTCTTGTTGCATTTTGGGCAGTACATCGCCGTCGTTATCTGCTTCCCTGATATTTTTATGCTATCCCGCTTCGCTTCTTCAATAGGCCTGGGCGGCCTGGAGCAGGTCAGGCGGTTTGCCTTTTACTTTGAAATATGGTCCATAGCTGTTTTCCCGATATTACAGGACGTGCGGCCACTTTCCGCGATGTGTCACAAGGACAAGTTTGAAATCTCACGCAGCGGATGGCAGGTCATGCGTTTGGCCTGCCTATACTCCGGAGGAAAGGATTCCACCTACTCAGCCTACCTGGTGGAGCAGCAAGGGCACCGGGTTTGCACATTGGTCAACATAGTCCCGAGCGACCCCTATTCGTGGGTCTTCCACACGCTCAACCTGGAGGCGGTGCCGCTGATGGCCCAGGCCATGGGAAAGAGGCTGGTCTCGGTGCCCTCGGACGGGACCGAGGCGGGGGACCTGGAAGCGCTCAGGAAAGGCCTGGAGGGGCTGAACGT
>CAWDCQ010000007.1:0-26423 GCA_963800775.1 uncultured Methanomassiliicoccales archaeon
ACGAAGACACTTTCAAGACGTCTATCTCTCGGCCGGCAAGTTCCGGACGACCCTGCTCGGCAAAGCCCAGTTGCCGGGGGTCCGATAACCTGCTTTACGCCGCCCCACCTGTTGGAACATGAAGCGGAGCGGATGTTTGCCGGACTCCATCGCGCCAACCTCCTCAAAGGACTGTCGCGGCCGGAATTCGCGCGGAAGGCGGCACACTTGCTGGCAGACCTCAACAACCTGCACCCGTATCGGGAGGGCAATGGGCGCACGCAGAGAATTTCGTTGACGCCCTGGCGCGCCAGGCGGGTTATGTGGTCCACTTCGATGTGGTCAGCCAAGAGCGGATGATTCGGGCGAGCATCCTTGCGACAGCGGGCGACTCCATGACGATGATCAGGTTGTTTCAAGAGATCACCGACCCTGAACGCGTCCGGCCCCTTCGCAGGGCAATCGAGTTCCTGGCCGCGAACAGGTTTCCGTGGAACACTACGTATATCGCGACGGCCACGCCGGGACAGCGATACGCCGGCAAACTGGTCGGCCGTGATGGTGCCGCGTTCATGATGCGAACCGACTCGGACCAGATCATCATCGGCCAACAGGCGGACATCCCCGCCGACATACGCAGCAGTGAACATTTCTCATTTATGCACGCCATTTCTGATCCAGACCCGCTGGCGGGGGCTTTATACGTCAACCTAATGCTGCTCAGAGGCAGGTTCTGCCCTAAAGGAGAGGGCAAGGCTGTTGCCCAACACCAACTCGACCTGGCACCCCGGTGCCCAGCCTAGAGCCGGTCGTCAGGGGCCGGTTCCGTGGCAGGAATCTTGTCCAGCGCTGCCAGAAAACGCTCGCGGCTGCCGCGTGCAGCCATCTGCTCGATTCGCGCCCAGCCGGAGAGTTGCTCAGCTAAGGCGGCAGACACAATCCGCTCCACGGAAACTTGCTGCCGGGCTGCCAACTCCGCAATCTGGCGGTACACCGCGTCGGGAACTGTCACATGGAGAGTCATGGCGCCTCCCTTATTATTGCAAGCGCGGCGGGATTGCTTGAACGCCGAAGTGGTCGGCGCCCACGAATCCTTGGTGTTGAAGGCCACCTTACCGCGCAACGGACGAGACCGGAGACAGCGGCGCGCCCCGAGGAAAGTCCACGCGCGTTGTGCTGAGCCGTGCTATAAATCGCCTGGTGGGCCAAACCACGTGAGCCAAACCAGCGTTTCTTCGCATGACCGCGAGATGACACCTGCCGGCGGCGCTTCCGCCCTCCCCTTCGGAAACGATCCGGCGAAGATCGCCCGCTACCGGGCATTTTGGGACAGGACCGCCGTTCTCCGCCCCCTGGTGGGCTTCAGCCTGGTGGGCTGGTTCCCCGTGCAGGAATTCCAAGCGTGCCAGGCATGGCGCTCCTTGGATTACGTCACGCCGGAGATGATCGACCCGCAGGCGTTCCTGGAGGACCATCTCCGCCTGCTGCGCGAGGGCGAAATCGTGGGCGACGACCTGATCCGCGGCGCCTGTCCCGGCCAGGTCGCGATCCCCTGGCTGCCGGGAATCGCCGGTTGCCGAATGCGCGCGTTTCCCGACAGCATTCTCGGCGAGGAACAGTGCCTGTCCTTGGACCAAGTGGCCAGCCTCGGTCTCGATCGCGAGAACCCGTGGTTCAAGAAATACCTGGAGTTCGGCCTTGCGCTGGTCCGCGCTGCCGAGGGGCGATTCCCGGTCGGCCACTCCGCCGAAGTCGGCCCCACCGATCTCCACGGCCTGCTGCGCGGCCACACGCGATGCATCATGGACCTGGTGGACGAACCCGAGCGCGCGGCCGAAATCCTCCGGCGCCTCGCCGAGTTCTTCTGCGAAGTCCAGCAGGAGTTCTGGAAACACATGCCTCTCTTTCACGGCGGCTATTTCGACGCCCAGTACTCCCTCTGGTCGCCGCGGCCCATCATGCGCCTGCAAGAGGATGCCACCGCCGTCTACTCGCCGGCGCTGTATCGCAAGTTCGTCCAACCGGTGGACCGGGCAATGGCCGCGCGCTTCCCATGCAGCTTCATGCACCTGCACTCGACGTCCATGTTCCTGCTGGACGCGTTCCTCAAGATCCAGGAGATCCAGTGCTTCCAGATCAATAAGGACGCGCTGGGACCCTCCACCGGCGCCATGATTCCGCACTACCGGAAAGTGCAGAAAGCCGGCAAGCCGCTTCTCATTCGCGGGTCGTTCGACAGCGAAGAAGTGCGGCTGCTGCTCGATTCGTTGGATCCCCGCGGGCTGTTTCTGAATATCATGGTGGACAGCATCGCCCGGGTCGAGTCGTTGCGGCCTCTATTCGGCATGTGAGATTCGGGGCGACCGTGAACGTGCGGGAAACTTGGCTGAGTAATTGTCACCCACGGCGGATGCGGGCCAGGGTGGCCCCGCTATTGTTGCCTGCTAATAATCAGCCAAGGGTTGGGCGGCGGCCCGCGACCCTATGCCGTATGATGAGCGTATGCTTCGCTACCACATTGCCTTTTACCTCCCGCGCACGGCCGGCGAAATGGTGGTTGCCGAGGCCCTCGATTTTCCTGGAGCGGTCACGCAGGGTTTCGATCTGGCAGACGCCCGGTTGATGATCGCGAGTGCCATGGAGGATCTGGCTCAGATTCTCCTGGAAGAAGGCCGACCCTTGCCGACCCCTAACCCGGATGCCGCGGCCGATGCCGACCTCGTCGAACTGGTGCCGTTGACCGTCCACGTTGGGACTCTACGGGTTTGAAGAGGCACGAACTGATCGCCCACTTGAAGAATGAGGGGTGTTGTCTCGATCGCGAAGGGAGCCGGCACACATCTTCACCAATCCGGCCACGGGCTCGAAAGTCCGGTGCCCCGTGATGCGGAGATCGACAATCGCCTTGCTCGAAAGATCTGCCAGCAGCTTACGGGCCCCGATCATCTGATTTTTCCGGGTGTCCCCATCGTTTTGCGTTGCGCGAAGGACTCTGTCCACTCATTTGGCGGCGACGACCAGCAGGAACAGGTCGATGCCGCTGGCGCGGCCACCATGGTGCGCACGAAGCGCTCGTGGCCGGGCACGTCGACCACGCTGACGCGCCGGCCGCCGGGCAGCTCGAGCTCGGCGTAGCCGAGCTCGATCGAGATGCCGCGCTCGCGCTCCTCGCGCAGGCGGTCGGTGTTGGTGCCGGTCAGGCGGGTGATAGCGCCGTCTTGCCGTGGTCGATGTGGCCGGCGGTGCCCAGGGTGAGCGGCAGCTCGGACACGGCGAAGGCTCAGGCCGCAGCGAGCGCCGCGCGCACGGCGGCGGCGAGATCGGCGATCTCGTGATCGCCGACCGCCAGCACGTCGAGCAACAAACGGTCGTCGTGGAGGTAGCCGAGCACCGCGGGCGAGCCGCGCCGCAGCCGCCCGGCGAGCTCGCCGACGCCGTCGGCGCCCGGTGGCAGGGCGACGGCGACGCTCTCGACCTCGGCGACCGGCAGCGCCCGGCGCCGGCGCGAGCGACCGAGTCGACGACCTCGCCGGCACCGATCGCCTCGCACAGGCGGGCGGCGCGCCGGCCGAGCGTCTCACGCGACTGCGTCAGGAGCGCCAGCGTGGGCACGCGCTCGATCACCGTCTGGGGGTCGAGGTAGAGACGCAGCAGGGCGTCGAGGGCCGCCAGGTTGAGCTTGTCGATGCGCACGGCGCGCGCCAGCGGGTGGACCCGCAGGCGGGCGATCGCCTCGCTGGCGCCGAGCACAAGGCCGGCCTGCGGGCCCCCCAGCAGCTTGTCGCCGCTGAAGGTCACCAGGTCGACCCCCAGGCGCAGCGACTCGCGCGCCGAGGGTTCGTCGGCCAGCAGCGGCAGGTCGGCCAGGGCGCCGCTGCCGAGATCGTCGATCACCAGGGCGCCGCGCTCGTGAGCGAAGCCCACGAGCTCGTCGATGGCCGGCTGAGCCGTGAAGCCCACGATCCGGTAGTTGCTGGTGTGCACCCGTAGCACCGCCCGCGTGCGCTCGCTCCAGGCGCGCTCGACGTCGCGCAGGTAGGTGCGGTTGGTGGTGCCGACCTCGACCAGGCGGGCGCCGCTCTCGGCGAGGATGTGGGAATGCGAAAACCGTCGCCGATCTCGACGAGCTCGCCGCGTGAGACGATCACCTCGCCGTCACGGCTCGTGGCCGCCAGCGCCAGCAGTACGGCGGCGGCGTTGTTGTTGACCGCCAGGGCGTCGGCCGCGCCGGTGAGAGTGCAGAGCACGTCGCGCACGTGACGCTGGCGCGTGGCGCGCTCGCCGGTGGCCAGGTCGATCTCGAGATCGCTGTACGAACCGGCGGCGGTGGCGACCGCCGCCCGCGCTTCGGGCGGCAGCACCGAGCGGCCGAGGTTGGTGTGGGCGACGAGCCGGTGGCGTTGATCACGCGCCGTAGCGACGGCGAGACGGCCGCCGCGACCAGCTTCTCGACCCAGGGCACGAGGCGGGCGGGCGAGAGGGCGACGGCGTCGCCCTCTCGCCCGCCCTCCATGATCTCGCGCCGCAGGCGCTCGATGAGCGTGCGCACGGCCTCCACGACCACCCCGCGCGGGTAGGTCTCGGTCAGTGCCGCGACCGCCGGCTCGCGCAGCACCTCGTCGACGGCGGCCAGCCCGCGCAACGACTCCCCGCGCGCCCCGCCGCCGGCGCGCTCGCCGGAGCCGCTCCCGGCGCCCCGCCGCCGCGCCACGCTCACAGCAGCGCCATCTCGCCGACCGGACCGTGCACGACCTGGCCGATCGTCCAGCCGCGGGCGCCACGCTGCCCAAGTTCGGCGAGCAGCCGTTCCTGGCTTTCGGGCGCCACCGCGACGAGCAGCCCCCCCGAAGTCTGCGGGTCGACCAGGGCGAGCGTGGCCGGCTCGTCGAGCGCCCGACCGGTCACGTGCGACCTCAGGTAATCGCGGTTGGCGCGCAGGCCGCCGGCGTACATCTCGTCGGCGATCAGGCCGTGCACCTCGCGGAGCACCGGCACGTCTTCGACGAACACCTCGGCCGCCGCGCCGCTGGCCTCGAGCATCTCGCGCAGGTGGCCGAGCAGCCCGAAACCGGTCACGTCGGTACAGGCATGCGCGCCCACCGCCTTCATGGCCGCCGCGGCGGGGCCGTTCAACGCCGCCGCCTCTTCGATAGCCGGCATCATCTCGTCTTCGCCGATCACGCCGCGCTTGAGGGCGGTGGCCAGCACGCCGATGCCGAGCCGCTTGGTCAGCACGAGCCGGTCGCCCGCGCGGGCGCCGCCGTTGTAGACGATCTCGTCTCTGGCGGCGAGGCCGGTCACGGCCAGCCCGTACTTTGGCTCACTGTCGTCGATGGAGTGCCCGCCGGCCAGGGCGGCGCCGGCTTCGGTCACCTTCTCGGCGCCGCCGCGCAGCACCTCGGCGAGCGTCTCGGGACTCAGGCCGGCCGGCCAGGCGAGCAGGTTGAGGGCCATGATCGGCACGCCGCCCATGGCATACACGTCGGAGAGCGCGTTGGCGGCGGCGATCTGCCCGAACCAGTAGCCGCTGTCGACGATGGGCGGGAAGAAGTCGACCGTCTGCAGCAGGCAGCGGCCGTCGCCCAAGTCGAACACCGCGGCGTCGTCGCGCGTGTCGAGCAGGCGCGCGAACTCAGGAGTGGCGCGCGGCAGCGTCGCGAGCATGGCGTCCAGGTCGCACGGACCCATCTTGGCTGCTCAACCGCTCTTGGTGGAGTACTGTGTCAGCCTGATCTTGTCGGTCATGGTCCTACGATATACGACCGGCAACGTCGGCGGCAGCCGCCGGCCTGCAACGCGGCTCGATGTCGACTCCGTTCGATGCAGGTACACTAGAGCCCCGTGCATCGTAGATTCCTCTTCATCGACATCATCGCCGCCCTCGTCGTGCTGAGCGGCATCGCGGCCGTGGGCGTCGTCGTTGTGCACCACGGCGGCGCTCCCGCAGCGACGCCGTTTCCCACCCAGCAGCTCACCCAGACGGCGGCGCCGTCGCCTCTCCCGTCGAGCGCCGCCGCACTGCTGGCCCTGGGCGACTGGCCGACCTACGGCTACAACGCCGCCCGCACCCGCTTCAACCCGCTGATCGGCCTGCGCCCGCCCTACCACGTGAAGTGGCGCTTCAAGGCGGCTGCCCTTCTCGATTTCCGCCCTCGATCTTCGCGGGCTCCCTGTACTTCTGCACCCAGCACGGCCACGTCTACTGCCTGGACGCCGCCACCGGGCGCATACGCTGGCGGTTCCGCCTGGGGGCCAAGTCCGCCTCGACGCCGGCCGTCGCCGGGCAGGTCGTGTACGCCACCTCGATCGGCGGTCGCCTGGTGGCTCTCGACCGCCTGACAGGACGGCTGCGCTGGCAGATCGCGGGCCTCGGTGCCATCGAGTCGTCGCCTCTGGTGTGGCAGGGCAGGGTCTTCTTCGGCTCGCTCGACGACCACGTCTATGCGGTCAACGTCAAGACTCACAGGATCGTGTGGCGATTCGCCACCGGCGGGCCGGTCAAGGGCTCGGTGTCCGAGCTCAACGGGCGGCTCGTCGTTGGTTCCTACGACGGTGCTCTGTACTGCCTCGGCTTCGACGGCAGCCTGTTGTGGCGGCGCTCCACCGGCGGAGTGCTCTCGTCGAACCAGTTCTACGCGACCCCCGCGCTGGCGTACGACACGGCCTTCATCGGCGGCACCGGCGACCGGGTCTACGCCTTCGACCTGGGCAACGGCGGCCTGCGGTGGTCGTTCTCGACCGGCGGCTGGGTGTATTCGTCACCGGCCGTCTGGCGCGACCTGGTCTTCGAAGGCAGCTACGACGGCTACTTCTACGCGCTCAACGCGGCCTCCGGAACGCTCGTCTGGCGGTTCTACGCCGGCGCCCCGGTCTCGGGCGCGCCCACCGTCCTCGACGGCATCGTGTACGTCTCGAGCTTCGCCGGTCGCACCTGGGGCCTCAACACCCGCACGGGGCGCGTCGTGTGGAGCTTCCCGGACGGCAGGTACACGCCGGTCACCGCCGACCGGCAGACCCTGTACCTGAGCGGCAACACCACCCTCTACGCGCTCGTGCCGAAACGCTGACCGCCCGTTCGCCCGTACGGACGGGACCCGATACGACCTGCCCGAGCGCACCGACCGGCGGCACTTCGAGGATGACGACCGTCACTCCAGTCCGAGCAGCACCGGCAGCTCTTCGAGTGAGCCGATGACCGGCGCCTCGAGTGGAGCGCGGCCGGGCCTGTCCGCCCGGCGCCCGGCGCGGTCGAGAGCCCCGCGCCGGCCAGTCCCGCGGCGAGCGCGCCGGCGACGTCGTCGCCGTAGGAATCGCCCACCATGACCGTCTCGCCGGCGGCGGCCCCGACGCAGGCCAGCGCGGCGGCGAAGATCTCGGGCGCGGGCTTGAACAGGCCGACCTGGGAGCTGGTGACGGCTCCGTCGACCAGCTCGCCGAGGTCGAACGACTCGAGCACCTCGTCGAGGTCGCGGCTGGTGTTCGAGACGAGGCCGACGACCAGGCCGGCGGCGCGCAGGCGCACCAGGCAGGGCCGGACGTCGTCGTACAGGGAGAAGTTCTCGCAGCGGCCCCAGGCGTCGACGATGGCCGCCGCGCAGCGGTCGACCCGCGCCGGGTCGTCGCCCCCCATGGCCGTCACGATGGCCTCGGCGATGATCTCGTAGACCTCGTCGTCGTAGGCGTTGCCGCGCCCGTCGCGGCGCGCTTTGACGGCCGCGAAGGCGCGCCGTTCGGCCTCGTGCCAGCGGTCCACGTCGAGGCGCAGTCCGAAGCGGGCGCCGGTCGCCCGGTAGCCGGCGGCGCTGAACAGCTCGCCCGGCCGCAGCAGCGTGAAGTCGACGTCGAGCAGGACGGCGCGTGGAACGTGCGGGCCGCTCGCGGTCACCCGCCGCGGCAAGTCTTCAGCGCCGGCCGGCAAAAGACTGGCGGCACGGTACGACGAGCGCACGAACGGCCCGGCCACGACCCGCAGGCCCAGGCGTTCGCCCAGCGGCGGTAGAGCGGCGAACGCTCCCGGAGGGACGTAGCGCACGACCGGCAGGCAGCCGGCGGTCGGACACAGGTACTGACCGACGGTGACCAGATGACGCCGGCCGCGACGCAGTCGGCAAGGACGGCGTTGAGTTTGGCGTGGAAAGCTTTGAGGGTCGAGGGTCTGGGCTCCAGAACGTTCAGATGGATCAGGGAAATTGGGAGGCCCAGTGGCTGTGGCAGAAAGCAGTACATGGGGTTTCCGCCTCCGTACTGGTTAAACTCAGCGCTGTTCGAACAGTAGGGGTGAACGAATCTTACATTGGATCTCGGACTACAGGGGTGACTTGCTTTTCCTTCCATTCTTTGTAATCCTCGCGCGCTCTTACTGGGTTGAGACAGTTTTTTCTCCACCGCTGCAGTGCGGCGGTTCGAATATAAATCCCTTCGACGACCTCTTCAGGAAGCCTTTTGTCAGGTGGGTTGTGCGCCTCGATTACCTTCCGGCTCTCACCCAATGCTTTCTCAGCCAAGATCATCAAACTCCCTGGTATGCTTGTCCCACTGCGTAAACTCGGGACTGAAGCGCTCTTGTTGTTGCACATAGTCCATATACTTCTCCCAGATGTCTATGAAAAAAAATTCCTTCCATCCAGGCTTGATATATTTGCTGTCGCGCTTGATTAAATAGTCGAAGGCTTCAACAGCACTGGTACAAGTGACTACTGAAGTGGTAGTCAGGCGGTCAATCTCTATGTACGCCGCCACCAGATTCGGTAGCATGGCTCATTTCTGAAGCCCAATGTCAGCCTCTTGCTAGCAATATAGATATCACGCATTAAAGCAGGCACCCGCATACTCTCTTGAATGTGCTCAATTGTATCTGGATAACTTGGGTTGAGAACAAGGTTTCGGGTCATGTCATATCCACAAACTGTCCATCTAGAAGTGCTGCCTGAGTGGAATTTGCTCTCAATGAACCATTCCCGTTCTCCACTCGGTTCTTTCATTTCACTTCCCATTGTCACAGGGATGGATCTCAAGGCAGCAGAACAGATCTGAGAAGAGATATCAGTGGCAATATACAAAGCCGCCGTAGGGAAGTGTGAAAGTAGCGATACTTGGATAGGAAGGCTGTGGGAATGAGGCTCTTACTTTAACCCCGCCGTTGCCTGAGGAATCCTTCGCACTGCATGTCCGTTCTGTGAGTGGCCCGCTTCCCGACTGGATGTGATGACCTAGGCTTAGTGAGACGAAATTCAGATTCAGGGAACTCGTTTCGGCAACATCAATTCGTATTGCTATCTCTTATGAGTACAAAGTCTTGCGCTTCGAGCCCATCTGGAGTATCTCGACCTTCTGTTCCACCGTCCACCCTTCATCGACGCCGACCGGGGCCAGGAAGAATATCGCCCCGCCCCGGGGCTGCATCAGGGCAACGCGCAGAACATGGTCCAGACCGAACGCCTCCTTCACCGCGGACATGGCCTCCTTGGAGTCGAGCGTGCCCCTCACGGCAGCGTCGATCTCTCCCTTCCTCAAAGCGGAAACGAGCTCCTCGGCATCGTCAAAGACCGTAGTGCGTCCGTACTTGCTCGCGTTCGCGATGGTGACACTGGATTCTACATTCTCCTCGTTGGAACCTACGCCGATGCCGATCTTTCTTTCGGCGCTCTTGGCAACTTTGAAGATGAGCTCGGGATTGACCATGATGATGGGTCGATGCACCTGTCAGTATTCGATTTTTTTGGAGGTGCGGAAATGTCCACGAAGGCGATTTCGTACAGCCGTTTCCAGTGCGGCGGGATCACGGCCAGTGATATCCTCGCACACAGTGCATCGAACGGGAACCTATCGGAGCCGAAAGAACGGACCAGGATCGCACCCGTTCACTTTGGTTCGAAGGACATAGAAAAGGATAGGTTTCGGCGAACGCACGTTCAGCCCAGGATGGTGTCCATACGGTATTGCTCCCAGGACCGTTCCCCAAGGACGATCTCCAGTTCCATGGGAGTGATGATCGGTTTCGGGTAACGGAGGTAGTCGTCGATCGCCAGTCTTGGACAGGCAGTGGAAACGTAAACATCGGCGTGGTACGGGAGCAGATAGTCGGGCCTGACCTCGTTCATGACCACGATGTCCGAGCCCAATCCCTTGGCCCGCAGCTTGTCATTGATGTCCAGCGCCATGGACAGCCGGTTCTGTCCCAGCTTGGAGGAGACGATGATGAGGAAATCCTTGGCGTTGTGGCAGCGGGCGATGGCCCCGTGGCGCTGCCGGAGAATCTTGTCCTTCAGGCCTTCCAGCTCCCGGACCTCGTTCATGACCGGGTCGAGAACGATGACCTGCTTGTCGGTCTCGATGGCCACTTCCAGGGGGTGAAAGTCACCGCTGCCGATGTAGATGTACTGGTCCACTTCGTGGTCGATGTTGGTGGCCGCGGTGACGTTGCATCCGAGGACCTGCCCTTCCCGGTTAAGACGGCTGTCGCCCATGCCGACCTTGACCGTCTTGCCGTGCTCCAACAGCCAGCGCGTCGCCTCCGGCACTTGCCGAAGATGCTGGATGGTGGTGAATAGGCCGATCCGGTCCTTGAGCTTGGGCGCCGCCTTCTCCAGTAGATCATTGACGTTAAAATCGAACCCGACCTCGATGAAAAGGACCCGGTCACTGACGTTCATGGACGGGATATCGGCGTGACCGATGTGCACCAGGACATCGCCCAGATGACGAAAATCGGAGTACACGTCGCAGGCCCCGTAGCAGGGATCGGCGAGGATCAGGCATTTGGCCCTGGTCCTGTTCTCGACCTCGGTCGCGATCTGCTGGGCATAGACCTTCAGGCCTTCCGGCATCTGGAGAACGACGGTCCTGGCGCCCTTACGGGTCACGAACTTGGCGATATCGTCAAAATGAAAATCGTACATGGGGCGCTCCTGTTCAGAAAGAGGAGCACCCATTAAAAAGTTTAATGGATGATCTCGCCATTCTGCTCGATGTGCATGTAGGTCGGGGTGGGCAGCTTGATCGAAGCGCTCCACAATGCATCCTTGGCGGCCGTCAGGGAGGTTATCGGGACCCTAACGATCATCAAGATGTCTCCGGCCTGGACCCGGGCAGCGGTGCCGACCGCTTTTCCGAACGCAGCTCTCATACCGCTCGAGACACGGTCCGCGCCTGCCCCGGTAGCGAGCTTGTTCTCGCGCAGAACGTGGTGCGGGTACGGCCTTATCTTCAAGTGGTAGCCGGTTGCGCCGGCGTTCTTGGTGAGCATCCTGTTTGCAGAGATACGGGCCGCCTCAAGGGCGGTGTGCCTTATCTGGCAGGGCTCTTTGGCCTTCAGTTCGATAGTTACAGCGAAGTCACCGTTCGGGACTCCCAAGTCATAGGTATTGATACGGTTGGCAGGGACTCCACCCATGTATTCCCTGCGGCAGTATGCCTGACCTCTAATCTGACGGTACATCCTTCCGGGCTTGCGTGCCATGATTAATCACCTAAATACAGTTATAACGACGGGAAGGCTAGATTAGTGTTTTCCTATATAAGATTGATGTAATGAGAGCATGCCAGATGGGCGCTGCGCCGCTGCATGCAGCACTTGCCATACATGTGGCTGGGATGCGAATGGAACGAAACATCATTATCTTTGTGGTAATGAACTCATCGACATGGAAACCGAACTGACGATCGGTGGGCCGGAACTGCTTCCCCGCATCGAACCGCTCTGGTGCGAGCTGAGGGACGTTCATTCCTCCAGATCGGCCCATTTCTCGGAAATGGTCGAAGACATGGAGTTCGAATCGAGGCGGTTGGGGCTGATGGGCAAGTCCGTGGGGGGCCACATCATGGTGCAGGTGATGAGCCTGCCGGGAAAGTCAGGCCAGAAGGACATCGCATACTGCGTTTCCACGGTCGGCCTGAACGGCATAGCGGAGATCGACTCGGTCTATGTCGAGGAAGGATACCGCAGGATGGGGCTGGGCGGGAAGCTCATAAAAGGGGCAATGGACTGGATAGACGGGCATGATGTTCGGGAGGTGCGCACCTCGGTGGTCTGGGGAAATGAGGAGGTCCTGCCTTTCTATGAGAGCCATGGTTTCTACCCTAGAAGCATAGTGCTGCTGAGGAAGCAATGATCTGGACGGTCGACCGGCAAGCCGTCGTCAAGGATCAAATTGTTTCAAGGACCGGTTCTTATCTTCTTTGACAAGGCCTCTCTGAACCCATTGGTCGATACCAACAGCACCAGCGCGATGACCCATCCTACATACATGCCGAGACCGAAGTACATGCCCTGCAGATCGGCGGACAGGAACGACAACGACATCACGACCATGGCCGCAAGGACAATGATCCAGCCGATGGCGAAGGTACGCCGGTGAAAGAGACAGACGCCCAACCCGACGAAAAGCAGGAAAGAGCCTACCTGGAACCAGAACAGGCCACCGATCGTCACCAGGTCGTACAGGGTACTGCCGGAAGATGTGAGCGGATTGATGTCCGAGCCGACCCAGGGCAGGAAGATCATAGCGTAGTATCCGAGGATGCACAGGACCGCCTGGGTGAAACCGGTCGTGATGAGCGTCTCACCGGCCGCCCCAGAACCATCGGCCATCTTCCTGCGGTCCTCCATGGACCGATAATAGGAGAGGTACGGATGATAACTGTTTGCGTGACTGGCCTTCAGATGAACGTTTCCCGGTGCGGACCCATTTTATTATCCAAGGTTAGGTTTATAAACCGGATTTGCTTAAAGATATCGAGGTAGGGCGCATTGGCGGAGGACTCGATGAACGCACACAAGGTCCTCTTGTTCGGATACAACGGGGCGAACAACACCGGGGCCGAGGCGAAACTTTTGGCGACGATAGCGGACATGCGTTCGCTGCTCGGGCCCGATGCCGTACTCACCGTTCCCAGCCTGGACGTGGCCAAGCTCCGGCGCTACCTCAGGGAAGAGGACAACCTGAGGATCGTGCCCATCCCGACCACGTATAAGCGGACGGTCCGCCGGCTGGTGCGGGAGAACGACCTGACCGTCCTGGTAGAGGGCAGTTGTTATATCGAGTCGTTCACCTCGGCGCTGCTCGACGCCTATCTGTGGGCCACGCGATGCGCCGCCGAGCTCAGGAAGCCGTGCATCGCCTATGCGGTCGATTCTGGACAGGTCTCGGCCGCCAGTCAGGAGAAGATACGGACCGATGCGAGCCTGACCGACCTGATCATCATGCGCACCTATGCCGGAGCGGACCGCATGAGGAGATGGGGGGTGACCGCACCCATCGAAGTGGCCGCCGACACGGCCTTCCTGTTCCGGAGCGATCCAGCCGATGCGGGCCTCCTGAGGCGGGAATTGCCGGCTGACGGGGTCGTGGGCATCGCGGCCGTGGATTTCAATCTCTTTCCGGTGGTCCCAAGGATCTGGGGGAGGAAGGAACGTTGCTACAAATGGCCCTTCTATTTCTCGTGGTCGAAGGAAAGAAGGGAAGCGGCGGCGAAACTGGCCCAGGACTTCGCAGAGCTGGCGGACTGGGCCGTGGAGAAGCATGGCAAGGCGGTGGCGCTGCTCTGCATGGAATCGGTGGATGACAACATGGCCCGCGACATCCTCTCGCGAATGAGGCACCGGGACCGGGCGCGAAAATTCTCTGCCACCGGATACAACGCGTCCCAGATGGCCTCCGTGCTCCGCGGGCTGGACCTGCTCATCACTTCCCGCTACCATGCAGGAGCTCTGTCCTTGGAAGGCCACGTGCCCCAGGTCGCCATCGCCCAAGATGTCCGTCTGGCGGACCTTTACGATGAAATAGGGATGAAAAAGGAGTTCCTCTTCCAGAAGGACGATCCGAATCTTTTCGCCCAGGTCAGGGCGCGGGCGGAGAGGCTCCTGAACGACCCGGGCGAGACAAGGGGACAGATTGGCCAAGGCCCACCGGGAGCAAGTTGCACGGGCGGCCCGATCGAAGGAGCTGGTAGCGGCTTTCCTGAGGTCCAAGGGATGGTACTTACCGGCATGAGCGCTATCTTTCTCACCGGAGGGTCGGGATTCATCGGCACCTACGTCGCCCGCTGGCTGATCAGGAACACCGACCGGCCCATCATAGCGTTGGTGCGGGCCGAGGACGACCAGGCCGCCAAACGGCGCCTGGAGAGGGCATGGTGGGAGCGCCCCGAGCTGGTCCGGGCCTTGGGCAACCGCATCGAGCCGATCGCCGGGGATGTGTCCCAGGAGCACCTGGGCCTGGACGAGCGCCGGTACGCCGAGATGGTGACCAGGGTCGGCTGCATCGTCCACACCGCCGCCGACATCAGGCTCGAACGCGCCCTTGCCGGAACTGCGCAGGACAAACGTGGAAGGCGTCCGGAACGTTCTCGCTCTCGCGACGGATGTGCATGCGGACCATGGGCTGGAACGGCTATCCCATGTCTCCACCTCCTACGTGGCAGGCGGGCGGAAGGGTCCGGTCCCGGAAGATGACCTGACCGACCAGTACGGCTTCCTCAGCAACTATGAGCAGAGCAAGTACGAGGGCGAGGTGCTGGTCCGGAATGCGGTCCACCTTCCGGTATCGGTGTTCCGCCCCGGGATGGTAGTGGGCAGTTCCGATGACGGCTACGTCCGGACCTTCAACACCTTGTACTATCCGCTCCGCCTCTACCTCACCGGCAGGCTGCGTGTGATACCTCTCTCCCGCGACCAGAGGATCAACCTGGTCCCGGTGGACTACGTGGCCGGCGCCATCGGCCGCCTCACCCTGGATTCCAAGGCCGCAGGGAGGACGTTCCACCTGGTCGGGTCGGCGGGCGACCTGCCAACGGTCAAGGAACTGGTCGGTCTGAGCAGGGCATGGGCCAAGAAGGAGCTGGAACGGACCTGCCCGGCTGGTGTACCTTCCCCAGGCCATGAGCCTGATGAAACGTTCGTCAGGCGACCTCAGCGCCATCGCCCCTTACCTCCGGGAGACCCGGGAATTTGGAAGGGACAACGTCGACCGGCTCCTGGGCCCATACACTGTAAACTGGCGCGAACTGGTTCCGCGCCTTCTGAGGTTCGGCACATACCACGGCTTCCTGCACCGGAGCGACAGGACGGTCCATGAGCAGGTGCTGTTCCGTCTCCGGAGCAAGAGGAGGCCGGTCCGGTTGTTCGACATCTCCGGCGGTTCAGTGACCGCCAGGCCGGCCGAAGAGATACGGAACGACATTCCCGCGCCGCCGCCGGCCTCCGGTCGCTGGGCATCGTTCCCGGCGACCGTGTGGCCATAGTCGGTACGAACAGCTCCCGATACCTGGTCCTGGATGTGGCCATCGGCCTGGTGGGCGGGGTGAGCGTGCCGCTCTACTACACCAGCCCGCCCCACGAGATCGATGAGCTGGTAACTGCCAGCGGCGCCAAGCTGGTCCTGATCGGATCGGAGGAGCTGTTGAAAAGGGTCGGAGAGCTGCGGACCCAGGCGCCGGCGGTCTGCTTCTGCCATTCCGTGCCTGAAGGGGAGCATGATGCGATCGCCTGGGACGACTTCCTCAAGATGGAGTCGCAGGACCATGAAAGTTCCCCCTCGGTCTTCAGTGACCTGGCCACGATCCGTTACACATCTAGCACCACCGGTAAGGCAAAAGGGGTCCGGTTCGACCACCAGCATCTGCGCCGGATGGCCGAGTCAACGGCGGCCCTGCCGCCTTGGAATACGCGCAACTCTGAGATCTTCCACTCTCCTCCCTGCCCATGAACCATGTGGTGGAGGGCATGCTCGCCACCTATTCCCCTTTCTATGCCCCGGCGCGCGGTCAACCTGTTCTTCCTGGAGGACTTCAGGGGATTGCGCGATGCGATCGTCACGGGTGGAGGCCGACAGTGTTCTTCTCCGTGCCCCGTTTCTACGAGAAGATGAGGGACGGCCTCATGCAGAACGCTTTGGCAAGAAGGCAACTGACAAAGAGGAGCAGAGGGGGGTCAGATATTTTGGCGCCACTGATCGGGAGGATGGCCCTTCGAAAGGCCGGCCTGGACCGCTGCGACTACCTCATCTCCGGGTCCAGTCCCATGAGCACGGAGATATTGACCTCGTTCCGGCGATTGGGCATTGAGGTGCACAACGCCTATGGGCTGACCGAGGCTCCCCTGGTCACGATTAACTTTCCCGGAAGGAACCGGATAGGCACGGTGGGCGAACCGCTGCCCCTGACCGATGTGTCCATCGCCGACGACGGAGAAGGTGCTGGTCCGGGGACCTCAAGTGACCAGCGGTTATTTTGGCGACGTAGAGCGACCGTTCCGGGAAGGCTTTCTGTGCACCGGTGACATAGGACATCTCGACCCCCAGGGCAGCCTGGTCCTGGACGGCCGCAAGAAGGAGCTATTGAAGACCGCCTACGGCAAGTACATGAGCCCCTTGAAGGTGGAGACCATGCTGCGCGACCTCCCCGGAGTGTCCGAGGCGATGATCGTCGGAGAGGGCCGACCCTACTGCGCCGCACTCATCTGGCCCAGCAAGGGGCGTCCCTGGATATAGATGCCCTGATAGTAAGGATGAACGACCATCTGTCCCATCCTGAACAGGTCAAGGCCTGGGCCATTCTCCAGAACGACCTTTCGGTCGAGGGCGGTGAGCTCACCGCCAACATGAAGCTCCGCAGGCAGCAGGTGCTGGAACGGTACGCGGCGGTGATAGAGAGCATGTATCATGGGTCCCCGCCTCCGGCGGAAGCGATGCACGTTGGCCGCGCCGGGAGGGCGTCATGAGCCTGCGGTTGAACCTGGTATCGTGTGGATGCCCCGTTCGACTATGGAGGAGCAAGTAAGACCGAACGGATCCGGGCGTCCACCGATGCCACCCTCGATGCTTTGCTGGCCCAGTACGTTCCTGGTGCAGTGATCGAAAGCCCTAGGACGGCAGTCCGCAGTTTGGAGGACAGAAGGGCCGCCATGGCGCAGGGCCATGAGAGCAAGTCAGCTAGAACACTATCGAGAACCTGCGGGAAAGGGCCATAGGCCTGGGCAGGGAGACGCTTTTCCCACCGGACTGGCCATGGGGAAGGAGGCGAAAGTGCGCCTAAAGATCAACGACAATCGCAGCGACATGCTCAAGGCGGCGCGGGTGCTCTATAATATCCTAGGGATCGAGTTCGTTATCGTTTCAGGGCCGGAGGGTGAAAGGATGGAAGTGATCCGATGCTCACTTTCGCCCACTATTCGCGGGATACCTGCAGCATCCTGAGCGCGGTGGACGAGGGGACCTTCAGGGCTCGTCCCGGGGCGGACTGCAGTTCATCAGACACATCACTGACGGGTTACCCAGATGTGTGGCCATATTGGATTTTGGGGGGAAGGGATGAGAGCTATCGTGGTAGGTTCGGGAGCCGGCGGAGCGACCGCCGCAAGGGAGCTGGTAAGAAGAGGGATGGATGTCGTGGTCCTGGAGGCAGGCGGGCAGTTCAAACCGTTCACCCGCAGGGTGGGTTGGACCGAACCGCTGCGCCGCGCCGGGCTGCTGGGAGGGGAACGGAACGTTTCCCGCTTCATCCCCGCCTACCGCACCGACCGGTCATCGGACGAGCTCCTGCGGTGAGGTCCGTCGCCATGGGCGGATGCACGGTCGTGTCCTGCGGCAACATGGTCCGGGCGGAGGGGCGGCCTGAAGGAGATCGGCCTCGACCTATCGAAAGAGTTCGGGGAACTGGAGGGCTGCATCGAGGTGGGGACGGTCCCCAAGGAGAGGTGGCGCCCCCTGACCGTCAAGATGTTCGCGGCGGCACAGGAAATGGGGTTCGACCCCGCCCCGACCCCGAAGGCGGTGGACATGGAACGCTGCACTTCCTGCGGACTTTGCGAGGTCGGTTGCTCCAAAGGGGCCAGATGGGACTCCAGGAGGTTCCTGGCCGAGGCGGTGACGGCGGGGTGCACGGTGCTCCCGAAGACCACGGTGAACAAGGTGATCCTGGAAGGTGGCAAGGCCGTGGAGTGCAGGTGGAAACGAACGGGAGATCGGACACCGTCAAGGGAGATGTCGTCGTCCTCGCAGCCGGCGGCATCGGCACGGCCCAGATACTGCGGGCGTCAGGCATCGCCCCCAGCGACACGCTCTGGGCCGATCTGGTGCTCGCGGTGGGCGGAAGTGCCGATGGCGCCGGACAGCTGGAGGAGCCGCCCATGGTGTGGTTCTCGCAGCGGGACGGATACATCATCTCGCCATACCTGGATGTTCTTTCTCACTGGTTCCACCGGCCCTGGAGGAACGTGAGCATCCGGGACCGGGCCGGGGTCATGGTGAAGCTGGCCGAAGCGGCCAACGGCAAAGTGTTGGCGGACGGAACGGTCGAAAAGCCCGTGGATGCCGAGGACCAGGGACGACTGGAGCGGGCGGCGGCAGAGGTCCGGGAAATGATGGAACGGAGCGGGGTCCAGGGTCCCTACGTCAACGGCATTCTTCACGGAGGCCACCTGGGAGGTACGGTGCCGCTTCGGAAAGAGGATGTCGAGAGCATGCACCCGTCCATGCTTCCAGAGGGGCTGTGGGTGGCCGACCTCTCCCTTCTGCCGCGTTCTCAGGGACTGCCCACCATGCTGACCACGGCGGCCCTAGCCCTGAGGGCGTCCCGCCAGATAGGCGATGCTGGCAAATCTGAGGATAAGGCCGGTTGAGGTAGCGGCGTCCCGTCCCCGCAGCTGATCTCCGATGAGCCTATCTCGTCATTGAGAGAGAAAATTGTGGTATGCTGGGAAAACTTCTCATCGAGATAATAGGCATTTTCCCGACCTCAAAAGCACATAGCCTGATTCATTCATGAGCTTTAGTATTAAAAGGGATGACCGCCACTGGAAAGAGCAAGAAGGATAACGGAAAGGTTTCGAGATCGGACTCACAGATCCCCGCCGGCGGAGAACTTCACCAGATCGCTGGCGGCGAACACCCGCCCCTGACCACGAACCAGGGCCTCGTGGTATCGGACGACCAGAACTCCCTAAGGGCCAATCCTCGGGGGCCCACGCTCCTGGAGGATTTCGTCCTGCGCGAAAAGATACAGCATTTCGACCATGAGCGCATACCCGAACGGATCGTCCATGCACGGGGGACCGGGGTGCACGGATTCTTCGAACTGACCACCTCATTGGAAAAGTACACCACTGCCAGTATTCTAACGGAGGTGGGGGAGAAGACCCCGTGTTTGCCCGTTTCTCGACCGTTGCCGGCGGCGCGGGTCGGTCGATACGCCCGCGTGACGTGCGGGGATTTGCGGTCAAATTCTACACCAAGGAGGGCAACTGGGACCTGGTCGGCAACAACATCCCGGTCTTCTTCATTCAGGACGCCATAAAATTCCCTGACCTGATACACGCGGTAAAGATGGAACCGGACCGGGGCTTTCCGCAGGCGGCGACCGCCCACGACACGTTCTGGGATTTCATCTCCCTCACGCCTGAATCGATGCATATGGTGATGTGGATCATGTCCGACCGCACCATCCCTCGTTCGCTGCGGATGATAGAGGGCTTTGGCGTCCATAGCTTCCGGCTGATCAACGCCTCCGGCGAATCCACCTTCGTGAAGTTCCATTGGCGTCCCAAACTGGGCTTGCAGTCCACCATCTGGGACGAGGCGGTCAAGATCGCCGGCGCCGACCCAGACTTCCACCGCCGGGACATGTTCGAAGCAATCTCAACGGGAAATTTCCCCGAGTGGGAGTTCGCCGTCCAGCTCTTCACCCAGGAGGAAGCGGACAAGTTGCCGTTCGACCATCTGGACCCGACCAAGATCATCCCCGAAGAAATGATCCCGTTGAAGGTGATCGGCCGCATGGTGCTGGATCGCTGGCCGGACAATTTCTTCGCCGAAACCGAACAGGTGGCTTTCTGTCCGGCCAACATCGTGCCGGGCATCGATTTCTCGAACGACCCGCTGCTGCAGGGACGCCTCTTCTCCTATCTGGACACGCAACTTTCACGCCTGGGCGGACCCAATTTCCACCAGATCCCGATCAACGCGCCCAAGTGCCCATTCCAACCATCAACGGGACGGGCACATGCAGATGGAGCAGCCGAAGGGCCGGGTGTCCTACGAACCAAACTCCCTATCCGAGAACTCGCCGCGGGAGACGCCCAAAGGGTTCCGTACCTATGCGGGACGGAGACCGGGCGAGAAAGGCCGCATCCGCGCCGAGAGCTTCGCCGACCACTATAGCCAGGCGCGGCTGTTCTACCGCAGCCAGACATCGTATGAACAGGCGCACATCGCTTCGGCATTGGTGTTCGAGCTGTCCAAGGTGGAACAAGAGCATGTGCGCATGACGACGATCGGCCATCTGCGCAATATCGATGAAGACCTGGCGAAAAGGGTGGCCTCGGGCCTGGCGATGGAAAAGATGCCCGATGCGCCGGTGTCCCCGGCACCGATAAAGGAAATGAAGCCCTCGCCCGCGCTGCAGATCATCGGAAAGATGAAAGATACATTGGCTGGCCGAACGGTAGGTATATTGATCGCGGACGGTTCCGATGGCAAAATGATCGAGGGGATCAAGAAAGCGGTCATGGACGAAGGAGCGGCGATGAAGATCATCGCGCCCAAGGTCGGCGGCGTGAAGCTGGCCGATGGCAAGACCTTGGCCGCCGATGGGCAACTGGCCGGAACACCTTCAGTGCTGTTCGACGCGGTCGCCATCATCCTATCCGATAATGGTGCCAAGGCATTGTCGAAGGAAGGTGCGGCCATCGATTTCGTGCGCAACGCCTTCGGGCATCTGAAAGCGATCGCCGTGGACGAAGGAGGGAAAAAGCTCCTGAAAGCGGCCAACGTCGATACGGACGGCGGTGTCATGGACGCCAAGGACGTCAAGAAGTTCATCCATGCGGCGAAGACGCGGCAATGGGAACGGGAAAAATCGGTGCGCACATTGGCATGAACCGGTGGTGAAGCATCAACCTCAGGACATATAGTGGGAACAGGGCGACGGATCGAGCATGGGCAAGTTTGGAATTTGCTCGATCCGCACCCCCATTTTTAATTTGTTTAAAGGCAGGCAGAGGGCATCAATCCAATCGCCAGCTCCGAACAGCTCGATCCAGGCATGAAGCCAGCATCGCACAAATTCTTGACACCTTGGATTGGCTGGCCTTAATCGCAGCCAATGCTCGGTCTATTCTTTTTATCTAATATCTACCGAAATCTTACTCCAAACAAAACGTATCGACTTGCTGGAAGACTTCATGATGTTGGATTGAAATGTGGGAAGGGCTGCGAGATGTGCCCGCTGCTCGGAATGGAGCATTCCGGTTCGCCCGGGACCTTGCCATTGCGGAGAGATGCTCGGCGGGACCGAATCACTTCCAACACTAACCTCACATTATTATCACGGGTCATCGGACTTTCGTTTCTGGGTGAGTAAGAATAAACACTTCGATTAGGTAGGGGCTGACCATTCTCTCCCCTTTGTTCTTGGATACCTGGGCCGAATAATGATGTTTATGGCAATCAACTGATCACTTTTCTAGACCTCTGACGAAATCAAATGGGTCTCAATGCAATATTTCGTTAATGCTTTCGATTACGGATTTGATATTATAAGTGTTGATACATTCAATATAGGCCAGAGTCTTACAAGAAGCATGATCATATCGACAGGACATCGATTTCCCGCCAGGTCAGCTACATAAATGGATATAATCGCATATGAAGATGACAATTGAAAGTGTAAGATAACATGAAACAGAGCGAAAAGTTCCCCATGAAGACTCCGGACAAGGATGAAAAGAAGATCCCTGAGAAGGAGAGAGCCGAAGGCGGTTATGGCATGGCTGAGAAAGAAGGAATCACATATCCCCCAGCTAGGAAAGAAGGTAAGAAATAGTAAAAATCTTGCGATTCTGACTGCAAGCCCTGTTTAGAGATTTTCATATAGAAGATTTCGAAGGGATTTGCATCCTTTGAAGCTCAATGGCCGTTGGTTGATTTGTATCAAGAACGGCACAGCGTGAAGGATTCCGATATTACGGCGTTCTTCAAATTCAAGGGATGATAGATACAAACGTTTTCCATATTTCACATCATTTGACCTCATATCGACATCAATTCCATGCCTCCGAAACTCTTTCGATTTCATTAGACGTTTTAGCATATCAGCAGAACATTCAGATATTGAATCTGGGGCCGTTGCGAAAAACAGGACGAAAATGAGGTCGCGGCAGAGGTTATGATATCAATTCTATTGTCATCGCTAGGAAAACGATCATTCTATGAAACGAGGTTTGCTACCGATTCTGCATGAATCCTTATCGTTGTCTCCAGCATGATCTCGACAGGTTATTTTCGGTATAGTTCTTGTTACAAGAGGCGAATGAGATTTTCTTTCTTGAGCTAGTGAGGTTATGCCTCAGGTGAGCTTTCATTCATCTGATTTTCCATTTCCATTGCGATTTCCACTAGATATGGATGCAAGCCATCATCCCAGGATTTCATGAAGTCCATCTAGATACCCGCCCCAGATTGTAAGGATGCCCCTCACTCGATCTTGCGTCAATCGGCTTTGATGACGTTGTGCTTCGACCATCAAGCCGAAGCGGTCGCATGAATCTGCAAAAACCTTAACCTACATTTCAGTGTCAAGGTGGCTTATTCTTTGTATTGGATCAGGTCTGGAGCCAGTCCGGGCTATGCCGTTCTCTAGGAGTTTGGAGACGCCCTCTTCGGTCGAGTTCTTAACGCCCCTCAATTTGATGGTCAATTCATCGATGTGCGAGAAGGACACTTCCTTAGGCTCCGAACTACCGCCTTTTCGTTCGTCGTAGAGGACAAGCGCGGCGATGATGTTTTTCTTGTTGTTCTCATCGAGTTTCTTTCTTTTTACATAATTGATCTGCGCGTTCAAGGTGGGCAATCCGATCTCCACCACATAATCGAACCTTCCGTGACGAATCACGGCCGGATCCAGTTCAGACAGTTCCGAGTTCGTTATGGTAATTATGATGATCCATCTCTTGTCATGCAATTTCTGCAGCCGAGGCAGCATTCCAGCAGTGATGAACGCACCGGCTGTCCGGTTCTCCAGTTATGCGCTCTGCTGACGGGCCTTGAAGAATTCCTCGCACTCGTCCAGTAGCACAATGACCCGTCGCATCATCGTCAAATCATCAAATATCTTTGCGGCCTTGGCGTCAAATCCTTCCAGTCCATTGCTCAGGAAGTCGGATGGCGACAAAGTTATCAAAGGCCATTTTAACGCCTCTGACATTCTTTTGACCGCGGTCGTCTTTCTGGTACCTGATGGCCCGTGGATGATCAGGGAGTTCATGCTCGATGGCTGATGTATCCAGCTCTTGCTAATCGGTCTTGCCATCACTTCCTTCAGACTGCGGATGAGGGCCGATCTATCGGTGGGGTCGGAAATGTAATCCAGTGCTTCCATCTCGATCCATTCGGGTTTCCGGATGTTCGGTATCATGTCGGGCCAAATGGGGAGATTCGGGGTCGGTTGGGATACGAAAGATCATACTCTTTCAAAAGCAGATGTTGCCTAAGCTGAAGGAGTACATCGAAATAGCTTATCAGGAACATCAGGGTCGTAGCGGTCGACCAAGATTCGATGAGCCCCGATTTTCGCTTGCGGTCGTTCGACCAACCCGAAATCGTCCCGACTTTATTGAAGTTGGACCTTGCCAGATCGAACGCGCGGTCGAGCGCGGGCAGGATGACCTCGCAGGATTTTAGATCGCCCTGGTGTATGCGCCTTATCATAAGGTGGGTAAGTGAGAGAGCGACCTCGTAGCTTGAGACGTGTATCATCACGCTCCCTTTCATAGGATATGTTGGATGTTTGCCATACTCCATCATGGAGTTGGGAATCCACTATCGACTGTATAGCCCGAGAGGTTAGCATGTCGGTATCTGGAACCTCGAAACGGTTGAGGAGGGATATGCAAAGCATAAGCTCAGCCAGATCGTATTTCGATGTCACTCCCGCATACTCGTAGGCTAGGAGCCGCAGGAAATCTTCCCTTATCTTTTCGACCAGTACCGGATTTGCATCATAATTCCAATCAATATATGCCGAGTGAAGCATATCAAGGGCCCTGACCATATGCAAGGTCACCAGATGATGCACCTCGTCTTTCGGACTTGCCTTGCCCCCGCTCCATTCCTCTAAAAGGTTCTTATTCTCTTCGGCAATCTTCAATGCCGTCTCCTTAATGCGGTCAAGATTGGCGTCAAGCGGGGTGACCTCCTTCAGATTGCCCAGCATCGAAACGGAGAAAGGATCTGGCTATCTGTGAACATGTTGATGCCTTTCGTTTCCATAGTCTGACCGATTCCGTATCGCTTCCCATCTCGCTAGGTATTTGTCGCACACCCTTTTCAGAACGGGAGCGATGTTATTCGATCTCCCCTAGCAGCTTTTCGTCGTCCAACAGATCTGCCTCGTTAAGGAATCTTAAATACTGATGAAGGGCGATGAACGAACAATTGGTCGAAGTTGGATGTAACTTACTGTCCCTTTCTTTGAGCTGGCGGATAGTTCGCCAAAATGTTCCATTTTCCGGATTATAGAAAGATTCGAGGGATCTTCCGGCACGCAGTATCCAATCTTGAAGGGAATTTATTCTTTCCTCGAGATGGGCTGTCTCATCCATGTTTATATTTCCCCCATGATTCAAATTATACAATGCAGCACAAAATACTTGAACTAGCTAGTTCTGACTCTGGTGCAAAACTAGTTCTGTAAACCAACCGTTTTCCTAGCCAGTAGCAGTAAATTGAACATGGCTATCTTCGCCTGGACCTCATTTTTCCGACCTGCTTTTGAACGACATCTTATCCGATATCCGAACAGCCTGCCGATCATGCTGAACGCCGTTTCGGCATGGTTGCGCTTGCCGTACAGGGCTGCGGCCCTGTTCGGCCAGTGCTGCCAGAACGAGACCATTTTCTGATACAGCGTCTCCGGTTTCGGGAAATGTCTGGCATTCTTCTTGATGCCATGGAGCGGTACTGCTCCATGCCGCCTGGCAGCGGCCAGGCATTCGTTGCCGAAGTAAGCGGAGTCTGCCAGGCTCCGCTTCGGCGAGACGTTACTGGGCAGCCTGTCCCAAACTTCCGGGAACATCTGGCTATCATGGACGTTCGACTCGGTCAGGCAATAGCTGAGCACGAAAAACTGGCCCACTTCAATCGCTGCATGGATCTTGACCCAGTCTTGCGTCGCCTTGAGGCCGTGATCGGTCTCACGCCAGGAACGCTTCCGGCCGGAGAAGCCGGAAGCGTCGGTGACGATGATCGGAGCTCGCTTCGGAAGCGAACTCAGGACGAAGTCGTGAAAGCGCTTCCAGAGCGCCAGCCAGCGCAGGCTGGCATTCTTGCGGACCAAGGTTGTATGATCTGGAACCTTATCCAGTCCAAAGTATCCGGCCAGCATCCACAGGAGACCTTCGGTCTCCCGGAACGTCGGATCGAAGAGCTGGCGGACCAGGAAGGCCGCGAGGAGCGTCCGCTCCTCGGTCGGCGGCCTTCCGGTCCAACGGTGGCGTTGCCAGAATGGAAAAATCATCGGAATAGAACCGGATCGCTTCCAAGGCCAGTCTGACCTTGTTCACCATAACCTCATCGTACATTCGTTGTTCGTCGAGCAACGAATCTAGGTCGGTGAGGTATGTTTCGACCTTTGTCTGCCCCGTAAACTTGAATACCTGGGCCGGCATTATGATATTTGTGGCAACCAACCTGATCACCTTTCTGGACAACTGGCTATATGGATTGGACCACACTTTAATGTTTCGTTAACAATATTGGTAACAATATAAATTATGGTCAGTCAGACCGCGATTTAACGAGTCTGAGTTTTGCACCAAAGCCTGTATTGATTGAAAGATCTGAAAGAATCGATATTGATATTAAGTAACAAATAATATTGTATTTTTCATTCATAATCCGTTAATAATATGACTGGATAGTCCTTGTTTTCGAACACTGGAACCAGACCATTATGATGATATAACTACCTTACAAATTCGTTCATTAATCAAACACTAAGTCCGGAAAATGGAGGGATTATAAAGTGAAATCATTAGCCGTAAGGCTGCTCAGCCTGACATGCGCGTGTGTGTTGTTGATCACTGGATTTCAAGTATTGACCATGAACGGTTCGGCGCTTGGCGAGCCCGATGACCCTACCGATACTACGGCCGCTCCGACTAAAGATCTTTCCAGCTGACTTTTTCCGAAGATGCCGCGGGACTGCCATCGATGACCGTTACGAATGATACCTTGCATATGGCCTGGGCGGACGGCGTCTCTCCTTCGATGACAGTGAGATGGAAGTGCTCTTCTGACGGCGGATACGTATTCTGCGTGGATCGAATTCTCACAAAGAACTTCTACTCGATAACTAACGTCAAGATATCTAGTTCCGAATCCGGGGCAGTCGCCGTCATGTTCGAGGGCAGGTTGGCCCGGGACAATGCGACTGGCATCTACGCCGTCTGCTCG
>CAWDCQ010000008.1:0-41804 GCA_963800775.1 uncultured Methanomassiliicoccales archaeon
CGTCGCCGGCGTGACCTTGTCGACGGTCAGGTGGCAGGTCCTGTTGCCGATGCCGAAACTGTGATCCGCAAGTGCAAAGAACAATTTCGTCAAGACAGTCAAGCCGACGACGAACTGGCCGCCAGCGTCACTCTGATTGAGGCGCTGCTAAGAGAGGGTAAATCCGCGGAAGCGGCCGAAGAAAGGCGGGCATCCCAACCGCTGGCTACGAAGAGCACAAATCAACTCAACCGGCTCCAGTTCGACCTCGTCTCTGCCCGTGTCGAACTGGCCTCCGGCCATCTCGACTCTTCACGCGCACAACTGGAGCGGACACTCCAAAGCGCTCGCGTGCATCATCTACTGAGAACTGAACTCGAAACGCGGCTGGCCCTTGCGGAATTGAAAAGGAAGCTAGGCCAGAGCGCTGGGGCACAGGCAGACCTCGTCGCATTGGAGAACCTTGCGCGCGGCAAGGGATTCGGCCTGATCGCCGCCAAAACCCTGTCGGTTCGCAACAATGGCGGAAAGAAATCTATGTAAATGGGTCTTTCTTTCGAGCGCTGCTGTCAGCAGGCGTGTCGCGAGGCAATCCGAAGTGGGGCGATCGATCTGGCGATTGCCGCACAGTGCGAAGCGGCGATTCTGGGAGCAATAGGTTCGTGGACTTCAACGTCCGGTGATTTTCCGGAGTTTGAGCGGCGCGATGCTCGTCTAACAGATCGAAATCGCCGTCGCCTTCGACGGAAAGGCTCGCTGGCTGTGCGCCTCCCTCGCATTCAGGTGCGATCGCATTCGCTTGATCAGAAGACTGACCGCTGCCTGCTTTGTCCTCACCTGAAGATTCCTCCCCCGCTTCGAACATTTCGATGAGTTTGACTTTCAAGCTGCTAGCCATCGCGTCCATGTCCTCGGGTTTTACCATCCCGGAGGAATAGATCATCCTGAATTTTACGTACAGGTCGATCGCCTTCAGATCACCGCCCGCTGCCTTGTTCACCAATTGCTGACCGATGGCTTCCTCCGATTTTCTCTGCCGGGTAAGGTGGCGGTCCGGTTTCGAGGACGCCCGCTGGCGAAGAGAATGCGATCAAAAACCGATCACTTGGCGAAGGCGACTTGACTTCACTAGGGCGATGGTGGCCTCAAGAACTGATGGTCAGTTTATCCGTCTGAACCCGTGCGAACTCTGTCCATAGTTCATTGAAATACTCGCGAAAATCCCGCCAATTCGCGGTTTTCTGTTCTCGAACCGCACTGCGACGAATGGGCTGCCGAGCCTTCCGCCCCAGGGAGGACTTTCTCCGGCTACTGCAGCTTCGCGTGCTCCGCTTCCGCGTCTTTCAGAATGGGGATGTTCGCGTCGGCGTCTTTCCAGAGCGTGAGGAAATCCTTGTAGGCCGCCAGCGCCCGGGCGCGGGCGGCGTTGGCATCGACTCCTTGTGAAGAGCTCGCCAGCAAAGCGTTCGCTCGCGCCACTCCCAGATGCGCCAGCGCTCCCGTCCAACAATTTCCGACGAGCCCACTGTGGTCGACGATTTTCTGAAACTCGCCGACAGCGGCGGTTCCCTGGCCCGCAGCCAGGTAAGCCTCGCCTCTTAGGTATGCCGGATACAAGCAGGAGGTGTTGCTGCTGAATGGAGTATCGGCCAACTCAATGGGCAATCCCGCGCGTAGCGCATTCAGTGCCGCTTTTGGCTCCCGTCGATCCAGATCGAGCTGTGCTTGGATCAGCGGCAGCCCCAACAATTGCAGTTGTGTATCCAGAGGATGGCTCTTGTTCGATCCTGAGCCAGATCTGCGGCCCGCGCGGTTTCTCCAGTCATGGCCAGAGCCAGAGCTGCCTGGACGGTGACGCCTGGGTCTCCGTGAGCCAGCTTCAACGCCTCGGCCGCCGACTGCCGCGCCTCAGCGAGATTCCCAAATGCCGCCTCTTGCAGAGCGCAATTCGCCTGGTCGTATGCCGCGTCTCCTTTATCGTTTGCCCGCAGTGCAGAGTCAATCACTTGTCTGGTCAGTTCGCGCGATTTGTTTACATGACCGGCATAGATTTCGGTCTCGGCCGCGAGCGCAATACCGTCGGTCGCATACCGGGGCTGACTCGCGAACCATTGTTCCTGCTCCCGCATCCCGGTCGAGTCCGATTGCAGGAATGAGAGCGTGTAGAGCTCGCCGTGCAGAAAGTGACTGTCACCCCCGCGCGCTTGCGTCTGCTGAATGACCTGCCGCGCGCCGCTGAAATCCTGCAACGCGATTTCATCCAGAGCAAGACTCGCAAATCCGAGATTCTTATCGGGATCGGACGCGATCAGCTTGCGGGCTGCGTCAGCGGCTTTTTCGTACTGTCCGATCTTTGTGTAGAAGTGGGTCAGCCCGTTGTAGGCCGAGTTGTGCTTGTAAATCTCGACCACTTCCTCAAGCGATTGGATCGCTTTATAGATTTCTCCGGTTACATTCCCGTAATAAGCGGAATCAATCTGCAGCTTCTCTCGTTCGCTGGCGTGCTCCCGGAGTGAGAAAGCTTTCGCAAAGCATTCCGGCGCCCGCTCGCCCTCGCCCAGAGTGTAATAGCTGATTCCCAGTTGCAAATACGCCATCGCAAAATTTGGGTCGAGTTTCACCGCCCGCTGAAAGTAAGGTGGCGCCACTGTTGGATCTCCCTGATACAGGAATTTCTCGCCTAGACTGTCCGCTTGCAGGGCTTCCAGCGAGGACGTAGTGGCCTGGCGGAGAGGGAATTTCTGCACGGTAGCCAGGGACTCTCCCAGCTTGGGGCGAATGTCGGAGGCGATGGTTCCAAGGGCGTCGAGAACGTGATCCTTATCGTCAGCCTTGGCCTCGGCACTGGCCAGCATGTCCCCGGTCGAGCAGTTGATCGCCGTTAGCGTCAGGAGGTACCTGGCTCCAATCTGCGCGATGGTTCCGTCGAGAACCGCCGTGCTCGCCGTGCGTTGGCACACCTCGCGTGCCACTTCAGGGCTTAGCCGGGCGTCTTTGGCCTGCGTCATGAGAGAGAGAGTCTGGCTGATGCGCGCGTCCGAAAGCAGATTCAGAAACGGCGATTGCTCGAGTTGTGCGGAAAGTCCCTGCCGCAGGGTTCCGTCGAACACGGTATCACCCGTCTTGTTGTCGAAATCGGCGAGCACGATGGTGTCTTTCTCGGTCAGTTTCGGCGTGCGGTGCATATAGAGATAGACGGTCGTCGCCGCGAACACGGCAAGCAGAGAAGCTGAAACGGCCAGCCATTCCAGCCTGCTGCGGCCTGCGGGCAGGGCTTTGATCGGAACCTGCTGTTCTTCCACCACCATCCTGGAGCGCGTGTGGCTCTCGACGACCAACTTGTCCTCGTCCTGGACAACAAACTCGCCCTCGCCAACAACCTGTACTTTCTCTGCAAAGCGGTAGCCGCGGGCGGGCACGGTCACGATGTAGCGCTTTTCCTCGACCGTATCGCCCAGGGCCTTGCGCAGGACAAAGATGTGCTGCGAGAGGTTGGCCTCCTCGACGAACGTGTGTGGCCAGACGGCCTTCATGAGGTCTTCTTTCAAAACGACGTTGCCGCAGTTCTGGACGAGGACAAGGAGGATGTCGAAGGCCTTAGGTTGCAGGGAAACGGGTTCGTTGTGGCGCAGCAACTGACGATTGCCGGGATCAATCCGGAAGGGCCCGAACTCGTAGAACTCATTCCCTTTGTTCGTCTTAGACACCTTGAGATTCCCTTGAGAACGAATTGAAGGCGCGCTTGAGGACTATGGAAGCCGGTTCGGGGCAAGATCGCGCCTGTTGACGCAATCGCCCGGAGGCAACCCGATGTGGCGAGTAATTTACCACGAGATCCGGCGTTGGGCAAAGGCTTCAAGGCATGCGGCAGCAGCTTACAAGAAGACCGAGATCACCGTGGAAACCGAGCAAGTTTGGATCATTCGCAGGTCGCACACAACTCGTGGTTGGTGTGCGGAATGTGGCCGCGAGGTCGACGTGGTGGGGTTGAAGGAGGCTCAGGCGCTTGGGGGGAGGGCTCAGCCTCCTATCACCCAACCAATGCTCCCCGGTTGTGGGGACAGCCGGGGATGGCATTGGTCTGTAGCTTCCGACGGATCGCTGCGGGTCTGTCTGGAGTCGGCTCTGCAATCGCAGAAAAACGACGCCATCGTCCCGCGCTGCCTGTCGTCAGACCCAACAAGTTTCCCTGCGCCAGAACCTGGTGCACCACAACTCGACGTATCAAAAAATTCTCAAGGAGAAAAGAAATGAAATCCACAATCGCAACTACACGATTCAGCCAACAAACGTCAATCCCCGCTTCCGGCAAAACTCGCATCGGAGTGCTAGCCCTGCTGGCGATCTTCCTGTGCGTCTTTGCAGTTTCAGCCTCAGCCCAGTCGTGGTCGCTGGTTTCGGCGCCCACGGGCATGGCCGGCATTCGCGTTGGCACTTCTCAACTCTGGGGACGCGACGGGACAGGCCACGTCTACCGGTACGAGTCAGGCGAGTTCAAGTTGATCGACCCGCCGGGCACGCCCTTGTTCGCCGGGATCGCCGTCGGCAAAGGCAACACCGTTTTTGGGCACGACTTCAGCAACAACATTTACACCTACGATTTTTCCTCCAAGACCTTCATCACCGTTGCCGGCAGCCTCTCCTATATCGGAGCTGGCGGGCAGGGAGTCTGGGGAGTGAATTCCAAGGGCCACATCTATATGTGGAACGGAACGGCTTTTGTGCCGCCGCCGCATGGCGAGCCCTCCACTGACTTTACGACCGTTTACGTGGGCAGCTATGGAATCGGCGTGTGGGCCGTGGATACCAGCGAAAATACCTATCTTTTCAACACCGACACAGATTTCTTTGACGGTCCGATCGGTGGCGGAACGAAGGTCGACATCGGTGTCGGGGACTCCGAAGTATGGAGCGTCAACTCCAGCGACCAGGTCTTCATGTATGACGTGCTCGCCGAAGAGTGGGTGCAGCCCGAGCCGTCCGCCAGACTGATCCACGTGGAGGCGAGCAGCAACGCCAACGTCTGGGGCATCAACAGCGCCGGCGAAGTCTACCTGTTCGACCCAAAAACGAAGAGCTTCAATCTCGTAAGCCCACAGCCGCCGGAACCTGTGACCGCGGCCATTCGTGTAGGCGGCCCAGGCGTGTTCGTCTTGTCTTCCTCGGGCAACGTCTACAAGTACAACAAATAACCTGGATCAAGTACTGCTGAGTTCAACTCAGACGCGATTCGGGAGGCCGGGAAACGGAACCGACGTTTCCCGGTCTGTCATTTCAGCTTACGTCCACCGAAACAGTAACAAACGATGATGCCAAGGCACAGAGATCTCGGCATTCAAATCGCCGCCGCGATGCCATTTGCTAAGCGCCATTCCCGGTTTTACACTTGTGATCCGCAAAAATTCCGACCGACGAATCAAAGTCTCTAAAAGCTTTTTCCCTCTCGCTCCGCCACGCAGTCCTTGCTGCAGAGAAATCTCCCCGTTGCTTTCCGAAGATCGCGCGGAATCTCCGCCAATTCGCAGTTTTCTCTTCTCGAACCGCACTGCGGAGAATCGATTCCGAGGCGCGACCTCTGCGTTTGCCTGCCGTTTTCTCTGGTAGGCAAAGCGGCAGTGCGGTTTTTCGGAATCTGCCCGAAAGTTTCTTCCGCCGAACCCGTACGAAGGGCCGTAATTATTCGCGAGGTCGAAATGCGTGATGCCGAGATCGAAGGCGCAGCATGGCGCGAGAGTTTTCGACGTTATCGGCACCCGAAGTTGTGCCACAGCCCCAGCGAAACGACGGGAAGTTTGATGCCACTTCGCCCGGAGCGGCGATATTGCATGTCATCGGCGGCATACATGCTGTTTCTCCTCCACAGAACGCGGAACCGCCACCATTCTAAGCTAAGAGGAAACGGCACATCGATGCGTGTAGGGATCGTCGGCCTGTCCGAACTGACTGTTCTGCCGCAGCGTTCGCATCATTGCGGGCGGCGATGCATTACACTATGCAATTCGATTCAAGGAGAATCAACATGGTTGACCCTGCACTGAGCGGATCCGAATTCAAGAAGCAACTGCGCGCTGGAACACCTAAACTGGGGCTGTTCCTGAACAGCCACAGTCCCACAGTGGCGGAACAACTGGCACACAGTGGCTACGATTGGCTGCTGGTGGATACGCAGCACGGTCCGATGGATCATGAAAAACTTTCGTACATGCTTGGCGGGATCTCCAGCGGCGGCGCGAAGTCGATTGTACGTGTGGGTGGGTACGACGACCGGCCGGGCATTCAGCAGGCGCTGGACTTGGGTGCGGATGGCGTGCTGATTCCGTACATCAACACCGCGGAGGAAGCGCGGCAGGCGATCAGCTGCGCCAAGTATCCGACAGTGGGAACGCGGTCGGTGTATTTCCCGCAGCGCAGCATGAACAAGGCCGGGCTGCTCGGCTACGCGGGATCCTGGAACAAAGAAGGGATTGTGGCGCTGCAGGTGGAAACGGCGTCGTGCATCGAGAACATCGCGGAGATTGCGGCGGTGGCGGGAGTGGACATTCTTTTCCTGGGGCAGAACGATCTTTGCATGTCGATGGGGCTCTACAACAAGTACGAATTTCCGCACATGTATACGTCGCCGGAACTGGATGCGGCGACGAAGAAGCTGATCGAGCACGCGCGGAAGAACGACGTGATCCTGGGGTTGTTTTTGTTCGGCACGGCGCGCGTGGGAGAATTTCTGGACAAGGGGTTCACGTTCATTAGCGTGGGGAATGACCTGCACCATGTCCTGACTCAGGCTGGTGCATATGTCGCCGATGTGGAGAAGACGTCACAGGAGAAGGGCAAGCCGTGGAAACGGCGGCCGACAGCTTTGTTCTAGGCCGTCTGGGACGCTGGCCCGGACGGAACGCCCCGGATTCGCCAAGACTGGCGCTCTACTTCGTCGTCCGTCTGAGGGCGGTTTGCGGTAGCGCACCATGTACTTGCCGACACTCGTCTCGCCGATGTCGATGCGAGTTTGAGCAGTTCTCCGTGAATGCGCCGCGCCCCAACCGGGATTATCCCGGCACATCTGCCGAATCGGATCTCGGGTCTCGTGGCGACGACGGGGCGTCCGGGTTGTCCGTGCCGAGCCTTCCAAGTCCAGAACAAGCGGAAGCCTCTGCCGTGCCAGGCAACGACCGTTTCGGGTTTCACGATGACCAAGCGGGGGAGGGCTTCGATGTCTGTCGGCTTTGCGGAAAAAGGCCGGGACCCCAGGCAGACACGTTCGGATTTCGCGTCAATCTTATCGGAACGTCTTCAAGTTATTTATTATGCGGGTGCAAGAGGTTTTGGCGAAGAACAGACGCTCAGTCTCTGGATCACAGAACTGCTCTCGTGGAGTTAGCCGATTAGCCTTGTTGAAACGCCGCGTCCTTAGTATGGCGAACGACATGAATGCCGCAGCAGTTCCTGCATTAATCCAGCGTCTTCTAAATCTAACGGCTGCGGCGTTCTGCTGACATGCCGGCGAAATTGACGCGCAGTTCGTTTTTCAGAACTTTCCCGTATGCGTTGCGAGGCAGGATCTCGACAAATGCAAATTTTCGCGGCAGCTTGATTTTGCTCAATCTCTTGCTTAGAAATGTGTTGATCTCATCGCCGGAGATCCGACTTCCCTGTTGCAGAACGAGGAAAGCGACAGGAACTTCGCCCCATTTTTCATCGGCAATGCCGACGACCGCTGCGTCTTTCACCGCCTCATGCTGAAGCAGCTCGGCCTCGATTTCAGCTGGATAGACGTTCACGCCCCCGCTGATGATCATTTCCTTGAGCCGGCCCGCGATATAGAAAAATCCTTCGTCATCGCGCTGAGCCAGATCGCCGGTATGGAACCATCCATCTTTGTCGAGCACGTGGGCTGTGGCGGCCTCGTTATTCCAGTATCCGCGGCTCACGTGCGGACCCCGCAGGCAGATCTCGCCCACTTCGTTCGCGCCAAGTTCCTCTCCCTTGGCGTCGATGAGCTTGGCCTGCGAAAACATCATCGGTTTGCCGATCGACCCCGGCTTCCGCACGGAATCGCTTGCGGTCATGGCAAAACAGTTGACGCCAACCTCCGTGAGGCCATAGCCCTGTTTGAATGTCACGCCGCGTTCCTGGTACGCGGTGATGATGTAGCGCGGCAGTGGAGCGCCGCCGCTGATGCACCAGCGCGCGTGTCTGAAGTCAACGGAGGCAAACTCCGGGGCTTCCATCAAGATCTTAAAAATCGTTGGCACACCGAAAATAATGGAGCATCGATACTCATCGAAAACGCGCAGAACTTCGCTCGCGTCGAAGCCATCGTGAAGAAGAATGCGTGCGCCAATCGCGAACAGCGGTATCAGGCAAACGGCAAGACCTCCCGCGTGATAGAGCGGAGTGAAAATCTGCATGCTGTCGGTATCGCGCAGCTGCCAGGAGATCACCGTGTTGTAGGCGTTCCACGCGATCTGCCGGTGAGGAATCATCACTCCTTTGGGTCTTCCGGTTGTGCCACTCGTGTAAAGCAGACAATAGATGTCTTCAGGACCAATGCTGTTGGGAAGCAAGGCCGAGCTTGCAGCGACACAAGCTTTGTAAGTCAGCTCGTTCAGAGACGGGGTCGTGGAATCGAGACCAACGTAGGTTTCGACCGGGGCGAGGCTCCGCAGTTCCTGCGCAACCGCTTCGTATCGCGAGGAGTACATCAGGCAGCGCATGCCGCTATCGCGAACGATATGCGCCAGTTCATGAGCGGTGTTCCGCGTGCTGAGAGGCACCAGGATGATGCCCGACTTGCCGGCGGCGCAAAAAGCCTCAATGAATTCAACTCTGTTTTCGGCGAGGATGCCGACTCGATCCTTAAGCCGCAGGCCACATCGGTCAATCCATCCGCGTGCGCAAGCCCTCGCGCGTTCGTCAAGTTGGCTGTAGGTAAACTCCTGGCGAGTGCGAACGTCAACGAGCGCGACGGAATCGGGAGTGATGCGCGCGCGTTCTCCCAGAATGTCGCCGGTAATCAAAATAATCTCAACCTCGCAAGGAACGAACGTGATGTCATCGAGCCTGAAATTCCAGTCGCGTTAGTTTGATATTCCGTTTCGCTTAGCCGGCGGTTTTGCTTTGCGGCGGCGCGGCCGCAAGCAGACGATGCAGCGTTTCAAGCAGCCGGTCCGGGCACTCGAGCTGCGGAATATGTCCGCAGCGCTCAATCACTGTCAAGCGCGCGGCTGGCAGCTGAGCCTCCATTTCGCGCGCATAATCGACCGGAATCAATTGGTCGGATGCTCCCCAGATAATATCCACTGGCACATGGAACCCCGCCAGTTTGCCATCCAGCGTATATGCGGGAATTTCGGCTGCAATGGCGGCAATCCGCGCGATCGGCCCAGCCTTGGCGATGCGAACGACATCGTCGAGTACGAAGGCCGGCGGCCGCGGAGTTGATGGATCGAGAATTGCATCAAAAACCTTGCGAGCTTCCTCTCGATTCTTCGGCAGCAGCGTGATCTCGGCCTGTTCGTTTCTCAGCGCTCCACCACTGATCAGCAGCAAACGCGAAACACGATCTGCGTGGGTACGGCTGTATAACATTGCGATCCACGCGCCCAGCGAATTTCCCACCAGCATGAAGGGCTGCGATTTCCACGGCGCAGACTCCAGAACCTGCTCAAGTGCGCCGAGGATCGTCCCGATGCCGAGCGGTCCCGACGGCGGGGCGCTTTCGCCGTGTCCCGCCAGATCAGGCATCACGAGCGAATATTTTCGAGCCAGCTCGGGCGCAGTCTTGTGCCATGTGCCGGCTTGATCGCCTGCGCCATGCAGAAGAATCAGCAATGGGCCGTTGCCTCCATGCCACACCATCTGTGGTCCCGCGGAGGTTGGCACCGTAGTCTTTACGAATCCCGCGCGTGCAAGCCGCGTTCGCCGAAACCAGACCGTGGCCGCAATCGGCCTGCGCCGAATCCAAATAAATAACGATAGGAGAACGACAAGCGCAACCGCAGCCAGCACGAGCGCGACTTGAAGGAGAACCGGCAATGTCTCTTCCTAAGTGAAAAACCAAGTCCGGGTCCCGATGGCTAGCGTGATGGCATGCGAAACGCGCAGCCCGCCTGGTTGTAGCCCACGCCCGAGCCGACCAGGACAACAAGATCGCCCAGTTTGATTTTACCCAATTCAATGGCGTGGTCCAGAGCCATGCCGATGCATGCCGAGCCGGTATATCCGTACTGTTCCATGATGGTATGCGAACGCTCGACCGGCACACCTAGAGTGTCCATCACGGTCGCAATCGTCGGTTTGCGCACCTGAGTGAAGATGAACATATCGACATCGCCGATGACGAAACCACCCTCTTTGGCGAGTTTATGCACCAGCACCGGCCACGTATCCTGGTTCAGCTCGGGCGGATAACGATTCTTGATGGTGCACCACGTACGCCCGGACCTCACGGCGTCTTCATTTGCCGGTTCGAAGGTTCCGCCCGCATAAATGCCCCAATAGTCATGATAGGAGCCGTCCGCCTGAAACGCGGATGCGATGAATCCCGGCTGCGAATCGGCCTCCAGCACCGCAGCCCCAGCCCCGTCGCCGTAGAAGAAGATCATCGGATCGGTCGGAGCGGCGAGCTTGTGCATGAGATAAACGCCGACTACTAGAACGGTCTTGATGCCGGGATTGCTGGCAATAATTCCAGAGGCGGCCGCCAGACCCGTGGGAAACGACGCGCACGCGCAGCCGACGTCGAACGTGCCCGCTTTCCTGGCACCGAGCTTGTGCTGCAAAACCACCGATGTTGACGGCGTGATGTAATCGGGCGAATCGGTGCCAAGAATGATCAGGTCCACATCTTCGGGTTTGCGGCCCGCGCGCTCGATCGCCAGCTTTGCCGCGGGCAGAGCCACGTCGCTGGTGACCCAGCTTTCCGGCGCGCGCCAGCGCGTCTTGATCCCGCTGGAGGCTTCCATCTTATCCACGAACTCCGGAATATGCTTGAACTGCTCCCGCAGCATGTCATTGGTGACTTCGATTTCCGGCACGAACCGGGCAGTAGAGACAATCGTTGCGTAGCGCGCCATTTGAGTTCTCTTCCCGAGTTTAGCCTGTTCATCGCAAAACTGGCGTTTCTGCGTGACGGCTCGGCTAGGTTCCGAGCACCAGCCCCCCATCCACGGAGAGCACGGTGCCAGTTATAAAGGACGCTGCGTCGGAAGCCAGCCAAACGTAGGCCTCGGCAATGTCCTCGGGTTTGCCGAGACGGCCAAGCGGCGTGTGAGAAGCCATCGCCTCGATCACTTTCTCGGGCATCTTTTGCACCATTTCCGTGCCGATAAAACCCGGCGCAACCGCGTTCACTCGAATGTTGTATTTGCCCAGTTCGCGCGACCACGTCTGCGCAACAACTTTGGTGTGCCCATCCAACAGTACTTTACCTTCACTCTGCTCTCCTTTGCCGCGGCTTACATCGCGGGATTCCTGCTGACCATGGTCACGGTCTATATGGTCACATGGCGCATCTCCAAGCTCAACATTGTGCGGGCGATACGCAACATTCCCGAACCCTCCCGGTCAAGGAGCGACAAAAGCGCGATGCGTCTTGGCCTGGCTGTTCTGGCATTGGGCTTGGTGGTCATGTTCCTGGGGATAAGATCCAAGTCGCTTGCCCCAGCTTTGAGTGGGCTGTCCCTTATGACCATCTCCATCGGCCTGATCCTCCGCCGCTGGATCGGGGACCGCCTGGCCTGGAACATCGCCGGCTTCGCTACTTTGTTCGTGTGGCTGCCCAAGGGTTTCCAGATATTCCCCTATGCGAGCAGCATCGAGACGTTCGTCATCGCCGGGATCTTCATGGTTACCGCGGCGCTGATGCTCGTGATGTTCAACAGCGACTCCATCGTCTTCTTATTCACCGCGCTGCTGAGGGTCAAGGGCAGGTACCGGGCGGTCGTGGACACCTCCGTCTCCTACCCCCTCCGGGCCAGGATGCGCACCGCCCTCAGCATCTTCATCTTCGGCCTCGTGATCTTCACCGTGACCACGCTGATCATGATCTCGGGCATATTGGCGGTCGGTGTACCGAAAGAGGTGAACGATTCGTCTGGCGGATTCGACATTGCCGCTTTCTCCGCGTACCCGGTGGATCTATGGGGGCACATCAACGACACCGCCGGGCTCGTGGAAAAGAGCAACATCTCCAATGTCGTCCAGCTGAGCATCGGACAGGTCATGGTCAGCTTGACGAACAGCAACGGGACCGACAGAGGTGCGCCGTTCGGCTATAATGTCATCGGGGCCAATACATCGCTCTACGCCGAAGGCAATTTTCCCCTGGCCGATTGGAACACGACGCTTTATCCAACGCAATTGGACGCATGGAATGCCGTGCGGGACAACAGCAGCCTGGCCATCGTTGACGGCAGCGCCAACGCCAATGCGCAGAGCAGCATCAACGTGGGGGTCTCCGCCCTTACCGGGGTCAAGGTCGGGGACCGATCCTGAGCCTGGAGGACCGCTTCGATAGGAACCAGACCGTGACCGTCGTCGGCATAATGAAAGCGCGGGCGATCAACGCCGTATTTATCAGCCCGCAATATGTGCGAAACGATCTTCAGATAAACGGCAGCAATCTCTTCTTGATAAAGTTGAGTGGCGGCCTCGACTCGGTGAGGCAGAGCACGCTGATCCAGAGCCAGTTCTGGCAATACGGCCTGAGTGCCATTCCCATAATATCAGTGGCGCAATCGGAGGTCAGCCAGATCAACGGAATATTGGGCCTTATAGAGGCCTTCCTGGCCCTCGGCCTCATTATCGGCATCACCGGCCTGGGGATCATCACCATCCGTTCCATCCACGAACGGAGGATCGAGATCGGGATGATGCGCGCCCTCGGCTACACCAGGCGGATGGTGGTTGCGAACTTCGCCCTCGAGTCGGCCTTCGTCTCTGGCTTGGGCATCATCATCGGTAGCCTGTTGGCCATAGCCATCGGTTACCAGATATGGCAGACCGATTTCCAGGTCATGGACATGGATTTTGTGATTGCCGGGGGGCCCATAGTCGTGGTCGGAATACTGGCGTTCCTGGCGACCCTTCTCAGCGTTATCCCGGCGGCCCGTGGGGCAAGCAAGGTGTCACCTGCGGAGGTGCTCCGGTTCGAGTGAGGATGGACTATTGTCGAAATTGGATTCTTCCACTACCGTTTTCGTTTTGCGCACCTCTTTCGGACGGGGAGGGGGGACCTCGTTCCTGCAGCGGCCATGTTTTACTTGTCTCCCGGTTGATTTGGGTTACAATCCTACCAGCTCTTTGATCTATGCCTGGAAAGTTTCAAACTAAGAAAAACAGAAGAAGCGAGGCCTATGTAATGGAAAAACCCGAAGAAGAGGATATGACCGTAAACGATTGGAAGCTCATTGTCCTACGGAACCTGGCCTTCCAGAGGTACGTCTTCAGGAGAGCGTGGGGAATATACTACGGGATGTTAGCGGCTGTGACAGTCGTGATCATCTACGTGTCGATGGCGGGTTTTGGTGTCATAGTAGGGTTGACCTCAGGCCTCACGGTCATCCTGGTCCTCATCGTGTCCACAAACCTGCTGTTTAGAAAATCATATCGGACCGTGGAGCTTAGGCAGTCGATCAGGTTGGAACGCCGGAGCAAAAGAAGGTTGTTGTTGGTCTGGCTTTGCCTAATAACGTTCTTTTCATCGATAATAGTTGCCTCGATATTCCTACCGTCATACTTTTCTCTTATACTCTATGCCACCGAGATCCCCTTTCCCTTCATAATCCTCTATGGGCTGAAACTTTCATTCCCGGAAAAACCGCCCATAGAGGGCGTTCTGGTGGTACTGTCTTATGGGTTCATTGTGATCCTTAGTTTTGTTCTCTCGGCCATTGCCTTGGCCACAGGAATTTCGACCTCGATCTTGATCCCATGGATCGCGACCGTGCTCATATGGTTCCTCGCTTCGTTCTATGCCCTTTTGCACGCCCGGGATGAGCTGGGGGTGCTGGTTGAAGAATCGAAGGAAATCAATGAGCCATCTGAATCAACAGCCTTCAACGACCTTCGGGAGCAGCTCAACGATCCTTCGCTCAAATCGTCGACCAGGGTTCTGATACTCGTATCGCTGGCCCTCAACAGAAAGATGATCTTCATCGACCTTCTGACGTTGACCGGCATTGGGAAGGGGAGCTTGAGCCATCATCTCGAGAAGTTGGAATCGTCCGGCTACATCACCATAAGAACGAAAGCGACCTTCAGTGGTGATCGTTCTATCATCGAGATAACCGAGAAGGGACTTCTTGTTTATAACCACCTGGTGAAGACCATGAGCACATTCCAGGAAAAGAATCGATCTCTTCGGTGAAATGGAATTACAAGATTTCTAATCCATCATGTGGTTATTAAAAAGAAGGGGTTTTTAGAAGAAGATTCCATTTTTGATTTCGATAACGCTTAAAGAATGTATGTCCCGATCGTCGAAAGTTCACTCCCCCCACGGGAGCATTTTATTAAAATCCCAGTACTGGTAAAGAAAAAGGAAAAGGGTTTGTCGAGCTGGCCCTCCGTTCCACCTAACAAATTGAATTTCAACCTTCATCATCTAGCCAGTGCGATGAGCGGTCTCGGCTGAGCCCACTCTTATCAATATCCCAAATTTGAAATTAATACTATCTGGTAAGGATCCGGCGCCTGTTATTATTTGACGACGTCGCGGGCACCGTGATGCGATCTTGCCCAGTAAGAATCAAATATGGGCGGCCTTCCCTTTTTCCATGCGATGACCTTGAACGCAGACCCACAGACGAGCATCCTGACCGGCCATCTGCACTTCGATAACGAGCTCTTTGATGCCCAGTTCCTTCGCGCCCTAGGCAAGATATATGACAGGGGTGCCGATGTCGGCGAGTGCTTTTCCACAGCCTTCAGGATCCGCGATAACGATAAAGAGAGCTGGTACCAGGAATGGGACCGGACCGCCGAGATGGTGGAGCGGGCGGCCGAGGAGAGCCAGAGGAAGGGACGCACGATCAGCGCCAGAGATGGTTTCCTCAGAGCGACCGAATATCATCGTACCGCCGAGTTCTTCCTCCGCGATGATCTGGACGATCCACGCATTCTGCAAACCGCGGAGAGCGTGAAGGTCTTGCTTCCGTCGGGCCGGGGACCTTTCGGATGTACCTTTTACCGCCATCGAGATCCCATATCAGGGGCAGACCCTTCCTGGCTACTACATCCGCCAAGGTCGGACGACCGAACCTCGACCGACGGTGGTATTAGTCGGTGGCTATGACAGCTACTGCGAAGAGGGTTACTTCCTTTTCCTTCGCGCGGCACTTGAGCGAGGTTTCATGCGGTGACGTTCGACGGTCCTGGCCAGGGACAATGCCTGAGGCGCCAGCGGCTGTACTTCAGACCGGACTGGGAGTCGGTGGTGACGCCCGCCTTCGACCACATTGGCGGCCTGCCGGGAGTGATAGGAAGCGCATGGTCCTGGTGGGCAGAAGCTTTGGCGGCTATCTAGCCCCACGGGCAGCGTCCTTTGACCACCGGCCTGCCGCGCTCATCGCTGATCCGGGCCTCCACGACCTGGGGCAGGGGTTCGCGGACCGTCTGCCGCCCGGTGTCTTGGAAGCGATAGACCAGGGAAAGGGGAGATTCATCGACGAGCAGTTCGAAGCCAGCTTCGCCCGGGACCCCATGCAGGCCTTCTTTTTCCACAGCCGCATGGCCGCTCACGGGGTCAGCACGGTCAGCGCTTACATCTCGGAGATTTTGAAATATAGCCTCAAAGGGGTGGCCGAAAAGATCGATTGTCCCACCTTGGTCGCCTCGGCTGGAGGTCAAGACCCCATGCTTGGGGGCCAGTCCAAGGAATTATGCGACTCGATCAAGGGATCGAAGGACTGATAGAGTTCTCGGCGGAGGAAGGAGCCGGCGACCATTGCGAAGGGGGAGCACCCAGCAGTTTCTACCAGGCGGTCTTCGATCGGCTCGAGGAGTTCATGGGGGAGATCCATGAACAGGGCGAGAAGGTCGTGCTCAGAATGAGGTAGATCTGGCGATACGAAATGATCTGGATATCGATTCGCCTGAATCCTTCAGGCACAAGGCCTGCTTATGGTCTGTGTCGAATGAGTGGATCATGATCTGCGATACCGATCGATCAGGATGCCGCTGGCAGGCCGACAGCCGTCCCATGGCAGAACTGGATGGTCATCGAAACCATAGGGACGGCTTCGGCGCTTTAACCTAAAGAGACCGTTCTCTCGATCGGGTCTTGGTTAGCCCCCGGCGATCCGGTTCTGCGGCGGGGACCTTGTTGCGCTTGTATTGACCGCTGTCCTGGTCCGGGCGGGTTTCTTCGCCACCTCTTCCTCGATCTTGAACTGGGACGCAACCTTCTGCAGGTTGATGGCCATCTCGCTCAATGCCTGCGCCCTCGCGGTCATGTCCTCCATGGAGGCGGTCAGCTCTTCTGTCGATGATGCCGATTCCTGCGATGCGGCAGCGGTCTCCTCGGCGATGGAAGCGATGTCGTCCACCGACTTGGCGGCCCTCTGCGAACCGGCCTTCTGGTCCTGCATGAGCGTGGATATCGTGGTAATCTCCTGGACCGTGGCGGCGGCCATGATCGAGATATCCTGGAAGACCTTACCGGTGCGGTCCACCATGGTCATTCCGTTCAGCACTTCCGATGTCCCGCGCCCCATCGATTCGACTGCCTTGCCCGTCTCCTTCTGAACTTCCGCGATCATCTTGGCGATCCGATCGGCCGCCTCTCTCGAATCTTCGGCCAGGTTCTTGACCTCCTCGGCGACCACGGCGAAGCCGCGGCCATGCTCTCCGGCCCGCGCGGCCTCGATGGCCGCGTTCAAGGCCAGCAGGTTGGTCTGGTCGGAGATCCGGGTGATTACCTCGACTATCTCGCCAATCTCTTGCGACCTCCTCCCGAGGCCCTCTATGACCTTCGCGCCCTCTTGAACGACATCCTGGATCTCCTGCATCTTCTTGACCGTACCCTGGACCGCCTCCCTGCCGCTGGTGGCACCGTGGTCGGCCTTCTTGGCGGCGTCCACCGCCGATGCGGACCGTGCGGCCACCGCGTCCATTACGGAGGCCATCTCGGCCATCACCCTGGCGGTTTCCTCCACCCGGACAGATTGGTTATGCGCACCCTTGCTGATCTGCTGTATCGCTGCGGAAACCTGCTCGGTGGAAGCGTTCATCTCCTCCGCCGAGGATGCAAGCTCTTGGGAAGTAGAGGATACGGCGCTCACGGACAGGCTGACCTGTCTGAGAAGCTCCGTCAGGGACTCGCCGATCTTGTCCAGGGACTGGGCCAGGCGCCCAAAGTCCCCCCGGGTCTCGATGTTCACCCGCGCTCTCAGGTCCCCTCCGGCATAAGCGCCGGCGATGCGTATGGCCTCGTTCAATGGAGCAATGACCGCATCGAGCGTTCCGTTGATGCCTTGAACGATCATCCGGTACTCGCCCCGGTGCTTCGACAGCTCCGCCCTGGTCGATAGCTTGCCCTCCACCGCCGAGCGGGAAAGGTCGTTGACATCCAGTGCCAATGCCTTAACTGCACTTACGGCCTGGATGAGGCTCTTATTGATCAGGACGAAATGTTCCTTGGTGATGGCAGTGTAGCGGTCCCCTTCGGAGATGGCAGTATCAAGGTTCAAGTCCCCTTCGGCCAACCTGGTGAGGTTCTTCGCCAGCCGTTCGACCTCGATCTTGGTGTACTCTTCGATCTTGGCCGTAGCGGTGACATCGCTGATGAACCCTTCGATGGCCACCATCTTCCGTTCCTGGGACAGGATCCCTCTACCCTGCTCCCATACCCACTTGATCTCACCGGAGGCGGTGCGGATACGATAGTTGGTCTTGTAGAGATTGTTCTCGCTCAATCCCGACTGTATATCCGTCCAGACCTTGTCGCCGTCCTCGGCCAGCATGAGCGACCCATAGGAGACGGTCTGATTTCCCACTAGGTTCTCCGGCGCGTAGCCTGTGATCTCCTTGCACCCGTCGCTGATGAACTCCATGGTGTAGTCCTTGTCGTTCCTGCACCGGAACGCCATTCCAGGAAGGTTGCTCATAAGGGTCGAGGTCCGTCTCTCGCTCTCCTTCAAGGCCTCCTCTGCCCGCTTTCGTTCCGTAATATCAGAGACGAATCCTTCAATGGAGGTGGCGATCCCTTCGGGCGAGAACTCTGGCTTGCCTCTTTCCCAGACCCATCTTGTCTCGCCGGACCTGGTCTGTATGCGGTAGGTGGTCGTGTATCCCCGCTTTTGTGCTAGGCCGTCGTTCACAGCATCCGCGACCTTTTTACGGTCCTCCGGGACGATCAGCGAACCATAGGCGATCTTGTGGTTATTGAGAAGGTCGGATACCTCGTAACCGGTCAGTTCGAGGCAACCGTTGGACACGAACTCCATGGTCCAATCAGCATCCAGCTTGCAACTGTAGGCCATACCGGGGAAATTGCTCAGCAGGGTAGACAGTTTCTTCTGGCTTTCCTGCAGATCGGCGTTCTTGAGCCGGTCGTCCTCGATTTTCTTGACTGGTGTCAGCGTCACCATCGCCCCCGCCGGTTTACCGGCCTCTCCGAGGACGGGTATGGACGTGAGCACCGCGGAAAGGAGCTCGCCGCGTCCGTTGGTAAAAGTGACCTGCCAGGGATCCTGAACGTCACTTGAGCTCAACGCCTCCAGCGTGAGATCGTCCATTCCTCCGATAGTGCCTCCCGGTGCGACCTTCAGATCGATCCCCGGGAGCTCCGTGGGGACCAGTCCGAATAGCTTCGTCGCCAGCTCGTTCACGGACGCGATCTGTCGGGTGCCGTCCACTAAAAAAGCGGGAAGCGGCATCTGCCCGATGATGATCTTCGCCTCATCTTCGCAAAGGGCCTTTTTGTTAGCCACACTTAGAAATCCCGTTGTCACTGAGGTAACTTCCTGAATCTATATGGTAATCAAAAACCATGAAAATAGTATTTATAAATTCAAGGATAGATTATCAATCCTGGTTCCGAAATGTGTCTGGCCTCCCGGTCCAGACACCAACGGATGGACCTCGTGCCGTCGTATTCTTCTTTGACGTTGATAACGAGCGTTCGCTCTGGAAATGGGCAGCACTACGCGGATGGGACACGTTCACAACTTCAGTTCCACGTTTGTCAGAAGCTGCCCGTCCTGACCATTCCAGCGCGCTTGTAGTTGGCTATGATGACCCCTTTCGGTGAGACCTTGCTTTCGGTCAGTTCGAACGCCGCCGGAAGCGTGCCTTCGGCGAACAGCCGTTTTCCCGGGCCCAGCGTTATGGGGTATATCTTGAGCCAAAGCTCATCGACCAGATCGGCCTTCAGGAGGGTCTGGATCAGATCACCGCTGCCATGGACCTGAAGATCGGGCCCATCCTGCGCCTTGAGGTCCTTTATCTCCTTGACCACATCGCCACGCAGTTGGACCGTCCTTTCCCACGTGGATTGAATGGGGTGACGGGCGGCGACATACTTGGTCGCCTGATTGAGGCCCATGTCCATCTCCTTGTGATGGGGCCAGTAGGAAGCGAAAATATCATATGTCTTCCTGCCCAGAAGAAGGTCGTAGGGGCGCCCCATCTGCTCGATCATCACATTGCCCACGAACTCGTCAGAATAGGGCACCGTCCAGCCTCCATACTCGAAACCGCCAGAGGTGTCTTCCCCGGGCCCGCCGGGTGCTTGCATGACCCCGTCCATCGTGACGAAGGAGAGAACGATGATCTTCCTCATGCTGTTGTTTTGACAGGCCACGCCATTAATAGTTTTGTGAACGCCCGGGGACGTTGAGACCCAAGGCGCCTGCACCTGACGGTCGAACGTTCAAATGCTCGAACAGGAAGAGGACATGCAGGCCGACCACCCCTTCTCCTCTGCATTCATGTTGTGGTCCTCTGGACTGGAAGATATCGGCCATTGAAGGCCCGGCCTGAAACATCTAAGCTTACTTCACCCAAAGGTCGCCCTGGACCTGGTGAACTCGTCCATGGTGTCGTTGATCCTCTTCTTCAGCCAGGCCTCGTCGAACTCGGAGCGGAAGACGAACCGGACCTCGTTCTCGATCCCCCAGTCCTGATCGGAGGACAGCACCCCCACCCTGGAAAACAGGGCGGAGCCGGGCAGGGGAAAGGGGACGTTGAAGGATATCTCATCGAAAGGTTGGGAGAGGGCCAGTCTGAACGTGCTCTCGATCGATTCCATGGTCTCGCCAGGGTATCCGACTATGGAGAACGCCCCTACTCTGATTCCTGCATCGTTGAACAGGCGCACCGCCCCCATCCCTTTCTGGACGGTCGTGCCCTTGTTCATGAGCCGAAGGGTGGCGTCGCTCCCTGACTCGAGACCAAGGTACACCTTGGTGCAGCCTGCCCTTTTCATGAGGTTGACGACCCCTCCACCGATCTTGCCGACGCGGGACAGGCACGACCATCTGATTCCGAGCCCGGATGCGATCATCGCCCGGCAGAACTCCTCCACGTATCCCAGGTCCAGGGTAAATGAATCGTCGGCGATCCAGAGATGGTCGTAGCCCAATTTCGCTATGTCGCGGACCTCCTCCATCACCCGTTCCATCGACCGTTTCCTGATGACGCTCCCGAAAATCGGCTTGGAACAAAAATCGCAGCTGAAGGGGCACCCCCGGGTCACCATGATCGTGGTCATTTTTCCGCCCATCCTTTCCAGCCAGAAGTCCTGGTACGAACGGTGGTCCATGTCGCCTCGGGCAGGGATGGGGAGGGAGTCGATCACCTCCTGAGCATGGTTCACGGGTTGGTTTTGAATGGCGATCCCTTTGTCGATGGTGAAGAGGCCTGGATACCTGGTGAGATCGAGGCGCTCCCGGAACCGGTGACGGTCGCCCAGTTGAACGTAGTCATGGCAGAATGCGGGGAAAGTGACATCGGCCTCCCCCTGGAAAACGATGTCGAACCGGTCCGCGAAACGCTCCGGATACAGTGTGGGCAAAGGACCGCCGGTGACGAACAACGCGTTTGGAAGGAGCTGTTTGAGCGATTCCAGCAGTTTCAGCGCGGACCTCCTCATCGTCACCATCACGTATATGCCGACGATTGCCGGGTCGCTACTGACTACCTCCGCCACCGCCTCATCGAAGGTCTTGAAGGTGCAATCGACCTGGGTCACGTGCAGTCCCCCCGACCTCATCTGGCTGGTGAGGGAGGCGATGCCCAGCGGGGGGAACAGCTGCTGGTTGGGAGCCGAGGTCCTGAAGTAGGGGTACACGAGAGCGATGTGGCTCATGGCGCCACCGTCCCGAACCTGATCTCATACCTCAGCTTGATGGACGTCACTCCCGCCAGATTTCTGAGCTTGAGCTCGAAACCCGCCCAGCAAAGGTCCTTTGCCTTTTCCCGCCCCCAGAACAGACCGACATCCATACCCTTTTCGCATTCGATCCGATCAATGAAGAATGACGCTCCGGTCCGGGAGTTCCAAAGGGCGGGAGAAGGCAGGTCCATGGGCAGCTCGCTCCACCCTGATGGGGCATTGCCCACCTCTCCCGCGTTGATGGAGGCATCGAAATGATCCGCACCCACTTCGTTCATCACGCATATCTCTGGCAGAGGGCCTTCCAATGAGCTGATCGTGCATTCGACCGCTACGGCGTCGGTCCTGGGATGGTAGGTCATCTCGGCCATCGCCAGCGGTTCGGTCCTCCGCAGGACCGGGCGCACCCTGAACCGGGAGAAGAACCAGCCTCTGAGGTTAAGGAACCGGCCTTGCCACGAGGGCAGCACCATGTACGCCCGGGTGGCCAAAGAGTAAAATGACATCATGGACGAAAGGGGTACGTAGGGGGAATCGAAGACCAGAAGGGACCCTATGGGGAACTTCTTGGTGATGGCCGAACCGTTCGAAACGGTTTTGCATTCGTTCGGAAAATAGGTCAGGCCGTCCCTTATCAGAGCGACCGCCCCCAGTCCCAGGCTTTCCTGGGTGGCGTTAATTCCGTCGATCTGCACCATCAGGCCCCGAGGTATGCCCGTGGATACGCCCTCTCCCCGATACGAATCGTCGCTGACGAAAGAGATGCGGGTTACGATATCACCATCACATCATACCCCTTCATCGCAGCCAAACACCAGTAACGTTCCGACCGGGAGGGGTGGGTCATCTCCTTGTGATTGACGGTCGGCCATTAATAATCTTATTACGGATCGCTTGCCCCCGGTCCATGAACTGCTGCAACGATCCTGATGAATTGTCGAGAGGGACCCAACCCGCTCAAGCATAACGATGGCAATATTCGTAGATCAAGAGATTTGAAAAGTTGAGGGGGGGCCGAGCAGGCCTCACAACAACATTAGAGGGTTTGAAGGAAGAACGGCCGGGTACCGCCTCCCTCCACCGGGCATCGGCGAGTTTATTCCCCATCCTCCTTCCAGGTGCTGAGGAGCACGCCGGCCACGAAGAGGATGGTGCCCAGCACCGCGATCCCGGCCAGGCAGACCAGCGCCGCCGCGTCGTTGCCGTAGATCATCGAATCGCGCAGACCGTTGTTTATGTACGTGAGCGGCATGACGCTGGCGAGGGTCTGGAGATATGACGGCATCTGCTCCAGAGGAAGGAACGTCCCGCCCAGGAACATCATCGGCATGGTGATCGCGGCGATCGCCATGTTGGACGTCTCTGCGCTCTTGGAGAAGCGGGTCAGCAACAGGCCCATACCGGCGAAGAGGGCGGTGCTCGCCACGATGATGGCCACGGCCATGGGGGTGATGGCTATCTTCATCCCATAGAGGAGGAAGCCGGCCAGCATGATGATCGTGATCGATACGGCTATCATCACCAGCCCGACCATTATCTTGGAGGCAAGCCACTGTCCCTTGGTCATGGGCGTGGTCACCAGCTTCTTGAAGAGCCCGTTGGCCTTGCCCTGCATCCAGACGCCATTGATGTAAAAGACCGAATTGTTCATGACGATCAGGCCCATCACGCCCGGGATGAGATAGTCGATGTAACCGTAATTGGTCTGAACGATGTTGGTCGGGGCGATGGTCACATACTGGTGCCCCTGTGCCTTGGCGAGATTGTAATCGTTCGCCACCGCATCCGTGATGCCCATGACCGTCTTCGCCGATGTCGAGGACCCGTCCGACCGCAACTCGATGTCCGCTGTCCCGTTCGGTTCTTTCAGAGAACTTTCGAACCCCTGCGGTATGATCATGAAACTGGTGACCGACCCGTCCTTGATGAACTGGGACGCGTCGACCCCAGGGCCTACCATCTTGATATCGAGGGCGTGCGTCTGGTTCATCGCCTGGATGAACTGGGCAGACGACGCCGTCCCATCCTGGTCCTGCACGTATAGGACGTATGACGCGCTGCCGGTGCCCGAAAAGATCGCTCCGAACACGACCATCATGAAGATCGGGAATGCTACCATCCAGACGATATTCATCTTGCTCCTGGAGAACACCTTCAGGGTCGCCACCGCATCGGTTATTATCGGGTGGCCCTTCATGCCTTCACCTCCCCGTCTTCCAGCTTGCGTCCGGTCAATCTCAGGAAGACATCCTCGAGCGTGGGCCGTTGCACCAGCATCTCTTCGTAGGGCGCATTGCTGTTCTCGAGGGCGCCGAGCATCCTCGGAAGGACGGACCGGTCCGGTGCCTGCACCATGAGGTCCCCGTTCTGGACCAGGCAGGGAAGACCTAGCGAGGAGATCGCCTCCCGGGCCGCATCGGAAGCCCCTTTCACGATGCAGACGGAACCGCCCCCGTACTTTTCGATGATCTCTTTCGGGGTCCCATAGGCCATGAACCGACCGTGGTTCATTATTGCTATGCGGTCGGAGAGGACCTCCGCCTCTTCCATGTAATGAGTGGTCAGGATGACCGTCTTTCCTTTGGCCTTGAGGTTCTGGATGATGGCCCAGACCTCCCGCCTGGCGTTGGGGTCCAATCCTGTGGTGGGCTCGTCCAGGAAAATTATGTCCGGGTCGTTGACCAGGGAGATGGCGATGCCCACCCTTTGTTTCAGCCCTCCAGACAGTTTCTTGAAGTAGACGTCCCGCTTTTCTTCCAGGCTGACCGCCTTTATCAAATCGTCCGTGGGGACGGAACGGTCATAGAGGTCCGCAAAGTACTGGATGCTCTCCCTCACGGTCAGCAGGTCGTTGGAACTGAAGGACTGCGGTATGACCCCTATCCTTTGCTTGATCTTCCGTTCCGCATCGTAGATATCGTGGCCCATTATCCGGATGGATGCCGGAGGTGGGCTTCCTCACACATTCCATCATCTCCACGGTGGTGGTCTTCCCAGCACCGTTGGGGCCCAGAATCGAGAAGACCTCACCAGCGCGAACTTCGAAACCTATGCCGTCGACGGCACGCAGTTCGCCGTACTTCTTTATGAGATCCTTTACTTCGATCACAATTTCAACCATTATTCTAACTCCGTAGTGGATTTTTTCCGATCAAACGACTCGAGTTCAAACCCAAATTCTGCCTAGCACCGAGGCTGGCATGTTGATATTCTTATCTTTCTGGCGAACCGACCGTGCTTATTGTTCAAAGCCAGGCAGACATCGTTGTGGACCGCAAGGCCTGCAGGATAGACCGTATGCTGACCACCGATGCGTATTCATCTGCCAGTTCCTTCGCCTGCCGCTTTGGGATACCGCCTCGCACCAGTTCCGCATAGAACCGGCCCCTGGCCTTATTGGCCGAGCGCTTCATGCGGAGGTATTGAAGTCCGACCCGGAACAACAATGCCGGCGCCTGGACAAGAGATACGCCGATCGCCTGGCGATTCAGACCTACCATTAGCTTCATCCCCTGTTCGCGGTATATGACAGATCACTCTGTCTCATCCGACTTTTCCTTTTCTCCTATTTTCTGCATGTGTCTGCCCCAGCCGCCGAAGGCCTTCCCAAGGTTCAGATTTCCCATGTACTCCTGGGTCAGCTGGAAAGCCTGTTCATTGCTCATTCCGGCATCCTTCAGGGCCTTGTAGAAGTTCCCCACGGCCTTTCCGAAATCCTCGCTCTCCTTGACGCCGTAGAGGATCTTCGTCAGCTTCTCCAGCAGGCCCGGCACTTCCTCTCCCAGGACCTTAAAGATCCCTCTCAGCTCTTCCTCGGTCGGTATTTGGTGGTTGCGTTCGTTGCCCATGTTGTTCGTCTCCCTTTGGATCTCTTCACTTCCTAGGTGTATAATGCGTGGTCACTCTATTTGGTCAGACCGAGCACTTGTGACCACTTTTTGATAAGTGCGCTCGAGACGCTGTAGGTCTTGACCTTGTTCTCGAGGTCGTCCACGACGATGCCTTCCTCGATCAGGACCAATAGTTTGGCACGCACTATGCGCCGGGACGAGCTCCCCAATCTCTTCTTGAGCTCATCGGCCAATTGGCTTATGTTCAATTGGGGATGGTCGAGCAGGATACGGACGATCTCCTTGGATATGGGATCCTTGACCTGGGGGATGATCACATCGATGGAGATGCCTCCATGCGTCTGGTAGATGTCCAACAGCCCGAAGTAACGGCTCACGATGCCCTGCACCCGGTCCATTTGCTCGACCAGGTCGGCATACGGCTTCGTAATCAGCCGTATCGAGGCCTCGAGTTCGGCGATCCTTTCTGCCAGTTCTTCGATCTTCCTGTCCTTATCCTCTTCCGCCAATGATACTAAGAAGAATGTTATGAATTAAAATGAATCGGTAATTGTGGTCAGACATCCAGCAAGACCAGTCGTATTCAAGAATAGGCGGACACCCTTCGGAACCAGTTACGACCTGCCCAGTTCACCGCGCATCGAACGTGGCCCGGATCGAAAGGAAACGTGAGAAACGGTATTTGTATCTAACCGCTACATATTTACCAATAGCTTAGCTGAAAACTGTGATCGGCAAATTCACGTTACGATTCAAATATTGCTCAATCATCGCATACTGACTACTCTAACTGACCTGTTCGAAGGACATCTTTCCAAGGATCACCCAGATGTCTTTGGAATAGATGTTCTAAAACCGGTCAGAAATAACCACAAAGAGGGGGGTGCGTCCATTCTTTTGTTTGGAGACAGAAAAAATGACCGCACCCAGTGGATATACTGTGAAGTATGATATTAAAGGTGAGCAAAGGAAATTCCGGAATGGGAGCCAGCAGCTCCAGGACTTCAACCATTTACTACGCCAGCAGGTGGTCCTGCTGGCGGAGAAAGTGGGAATAAATGTAGTCGCTGCTAAGGTCCGTTGCTGCTCCAGGACCGTTAGGAACTGGAGAGCTAGATGGAAGCACGGGCGGCTCCGCCACCCTGCGCGAACAAGAGCCGCCGACCGAAGGAAACGCACGATCTGGAACGGGAGAAGGTCGACAAGATCCTGGGCATCCGGGACCGCATCAAGGTCTTCGGTTGTTCGAAGATCGCATTCGACGTGGAATGCTCGTCCAGCACCGTCCACAAGTATCTCCGGATCCACTCCAGACCGATGAGGATCGTCTCGAAGAGACGATTCCGTTCGTTCGAACGGAAGCATTCGAACTCGATGTGGCAGATGGACTACACCCAGCTTCGGAAGGACATCTGGGTGCTCCAGATCGTCGACCGCATCATTCCCGTTTCATCATCGGCGCCGAAGGTCATGTCTCGGCTCCTGACGTCGACGATACCATCCATTTGCTAAAGGAATGCATGTCCGATTTCGGTGTTCCGGAACAATTCCTGACCGACCACGGCACTCAATTTTATTCGGTCAACGGAGGCGAGTGCTGCTTCGATCGATTCTGCCAGGAATGGACTGTCGAGCATATCCTGGAATCGATCGCACATCCGCAAACGCTCGGTAAGACCGAGCAACGCCACAACATGATGAAGAACTACCTCTGGCAGGTTCTGTAGGACCTGGACCTGGCGCCCAGGTCCGAGATCACGGCAGCGGTCCAAGACTGGGTGAGCTGGCATTTTATTAACTTCGACAGCCCTCACGAGGGCTGGATAACCTATCGAATCGGTGACTGGGTCAAGAAAAAGAAGACCCATTTCCTGCCCTATTTGAGGTTCGTCTGCCACAGGGATTAAATTGGTGAGAGTGAATACATGTTCTCAACAAAAGTATGGAAATATCTCCTCGAACAGCTCACATCTATATTATTAACATAAAATTAAAGCCTGGCAATGGGCGATAGATATATGTAACATCGATGGGAAATTAATATGAACATATGAGCAACGACAATTCGATCATGACAGGTAGGTCTTCACACAGAAAGATCTCGTTGGAGGCCGGCATACTATACCTGATAACTTTTGTCTCGATCCCGACCCTCGTTCTATACGATCAGGTGAAGAGCGCAAATTACATCCTCGGCGCTGGTCCGGACACAAGCGCTATCGCCGGCGGTATACTGGAGATCATCGTAGCTCTCGCAGGTATCGGCACCGCAGTCGTGCTGTTCCCAATGCTCAAGAAGCAGAACGAAACGCTCGCCCTTGGGCTCGTCGGTTCACGAATACTGGAGGCCAGCACCATCTTCATCGGCGTCGCTTTCATCTTGTCCATTGTCAGTTTGAGACAGGCGGGATCTGGAGCGGGGGCGCTGGTCATTAGCCAGACGCTCATCACACTTTATGACAGGACATTCCTGGTCGGACAAAGCCTCATGCCGGCGATAAACGATCTGCTGTTGGGCCTATTGCTGTATCGGTCACGTCTTGTGCCCCGACCTCTTTCCCTGATCGGGATTGTCGGGGCGTTCATACTGGTGGCTGGCTTCCTTGCTGTAATGTTCGGTGTCGTCGGGCAACACGATGCCCCGGCAGGTCTGACCGCGCTTCCGGTTGCGCTGTTCGAGTTTGCATGAGGTGTCTGGTTGATCGTCAAGGCTTCGATCCCAAGGCCGTAGCTGCATTGGGGCCCTAAATTAGGACCGCACCGGCAACCGTCTGGTCTAGAGTTGGGACGTGCGTCGACCGGCCAGACCGATTTTTGTTTATTACTACCGGCTTGGAAAATCCGCTGGTTTGCGAAACCGGTGCATTACCAGTTTGCAATAGAGCAATAAAGATGATCATCCAACAGAGCTCGACCCCCTCACCCCTGGAAGGTGCCGAACGATTTCTTCTACTGTCTACTCAGCACCCTGATGATCATACATCACTTGTGTCCTTCTTATGGCCATGCTGCGGACAACCCTTCACATGGTCGTTCACCAGCCCCACCGCCTGCATGAAGGAGTATATGATAGTGGGACCTACGAACCCGAACCCTCTCTTCTTCAGGTCCTTGCTCAGCTCTCTGGACTCAGGCGATTCCGTTGGTATCTCGGTCCAGCTGTCGTATTCGTTCTCGATGGGCTTGCCCCCGACGAAACCCCAGACATACTTGTCGAAGCTTCCGAACTCCTTCTGGATCGCGAGAACGCCCTTGGCATTGTTCACCGCGGCCTCGATCTTGCGCCAGTTCCGGATGATCCCGGCATCCGCCATCAGCTCCTTGGCCTTCTTGTCATCGTACTCGGCCACCTTGGACGGCTCGAAGTTGTCGAACGCTTTCCGGTAGGCGTCCCGCTTCATCAGCACCGTCCTCCAGCTCAATCCCGCCTGAGCTCCTTCGAGTATCAGGAATTCAAAGAGCAGCCGGTCGTCATGGACCGGCCTTCCCCACTCATGGTCGTGATACTTCTTCATGTCGGGGTCGCTGTTCGCCCAAGCGCAACCGCATTTATCATCCATCAGGTAACAACTTGGGCCGGGAGATAATAACATTTTTCCATGGCGCTTCGAAACTACCATCGAGCCAGCGGGCACCGCCCGCGCTCATCGATTTGTTCTAAATATAATCGGCGTTTGCCGTTGACGGGCTACGTCCGATTCTCGGGCGTCGGTTGATGGACATTGTCGATCCCCCTCCGGTTCGATAGGGTCCCGAATTGCATTGCGTTGGGTAGCGACTATGGTTACCGTAGAATTGTACGAATTTCGTGGCTCGCTATGTACTTTGTCGACATTTGACGTTGCTTATTGTGTACAGAATCCGAATCTTTTAAATTCCCCTTGCACCTTTCCGAGAAAATCCAATCCGACAGATGATCCTATGAAGGCGCTATTTGAACCGAATTCCATTGCCGTGGTCGGAGCCTCAGCGGAAGAGCGCAAGATCGGGCACATAATGTTCAGGAATCTGATTGCATCGGAGTTCCAGGGCGAGCTGTATCCCATCAACCCCAAAGCCCCTGAGATTCTTGGCCACAAAGCCTACCCGACGCTGACCGCCGTACCAGGCCCGATCGACCTGGCCATCATCACCGTCCCGAGCACGTTCGTACCCTCGGTAATGGAGGATGCGGGAAAGAAGGGCATCAAGGATGTGATCATCATCACCGCCGGCTTCAAGGAGCTGGGCAAGGAAGGCGCCCACCTGGAGAAGCAGATCGGCGAGATCGGGAAGAAGTACGGCATCCGCATCCTGGGGCCGAACTGCATGGGCATCATCAACGCCCACCATAACATGAACGCCACCTTCACCAACATCTACCCCAAGGCCGGTCCTGTCGCCATCAGCTCCCAGTCCGGGGCGGTTTGCAGCTCCATGCTGGACTGGGCCACCAAGTCCAAGGTAGGTTTCTCCAAGTTCGTCAGCACCGGTAACAAGGTGGACATCGACGAGGCCGACCTGCTGACCTATTTGAAGGACGACGAGCAGACCAAGGTCATCGGCATGTACATCGAGGGCGCCAACCGGGGCAAGGCGTTCATGCGGGCAGCACTGAAGACCAGCCGGGAAAAGCCCATCATCGTGCTCAAGTCCGGCAGGACCAGCTGCGGATCGAAGGCCGCCTCTTCGCACACCGGCGCCCTTTCCGGAAGCGACAAGGTGTATGACGCCGCGTTCAGGCAGTCCGGCATCATGAGGGTCAACACCATTGACGAGATGTTCGATCTGCTCCAGGTGTTCGCCAACATGCCATTGCCCAAGGGTGAGGGCCTGGCGATCGTGACCAACGCAGGAGGGCATGGAGTCATGGCCGCGGACGCCTGCTTCGATTACGGTCTGACCTTGGCGCAGTTCACCAAGGAGACCATCGACAAGCTCAAGGCGTATCTGCCCGGGGAGGCCAACATCTACAACCCGGTCGATGTGCTGGGGGATGCGACGGCGGCCCGTTACGAGTTCGCCATAAAGACGAGTGATGGAGGACCCCAACGTCTCCTGCATCGCCGTGCTTCTCTTCCCGCTCGACACTGTGGACATCCGCGGTGGCGCACCTGGTGTCCTCTTTCGCCGGGCAGGTCCCGATCCCGATCTGGCGGCCTTCGTGGGCGGTCAAAGACTACCAAGGGGATCGACCTGCTGCGGGAGGCCAACATCCCCAACTACGAATCCCCGGACAAGGCCATAAGGGCGCTCGGGCCATGGTAAAGTACAAGCGGATGAGGGAAGAGATCAACGACACCATCATCCTGACCGTGGAAGGAGACAAGGACAAGGTGCGCGCGAAGTGCTGGACAAGGTGCACGCCGATGGCAGGTACCTCCCTGAGCGAGAGCGAAGGCAAGGAGATCCTGAAGGCGTACGGGGTAGGCGTCCCGGCCGAAGTGACCGCCAGGACCGCGGATGACGCGGCCAAGGCGGGCCGGCGAAGATGGGTTCCCGGTGGTCCTGAAGATCGACTCCCGGATATCGGCGCACAAGTCAGATGTCGGCGGCGTCGTCGTCGGCGCCGCCTCGGAGGAGGCGGTCCGGAACGATTTCGAACTGATGATCGCCAAGGTGACGAACCGCGTGCCGGGGCCAAGATCAACGGGGTCACCGTTGCCAGATGGTGAAAGGCAAGGAAGTGCTGGTGGGCATGACCCGGGACGAACAGTTCGGCCCGGTGATCACATTCGGCCTGGGAGGCGTCTTCGTGGAGATCATGAAGGATGTCTCCCAACGCATCGCGCCGTTGACGAACCACAACGTCGACTCGATGATAAAATCTATCAAATCCTACCCTATATTAACAGGCGCGAGGGGCGGGAAGATGGCGGACGTGCATTCCCTCAAGGAGGCACTGGTCCGCATTTCACAGATCGCGATCGATTTCCCCGAGATCTCCGAGCTGGAGGTCAATCCGGTGATGGTCGGGGACGAAGGAAAGGGATGCTACGCGGTGGACGCGCTGGTGACCATAAGGAGGATGAATTGATGAGACCGTTATTCCTAAGCTCGGTATTCGAAAACTCGGGAAAGAGCATGGTGGCGCTAGGCCTGGCTAAGAACTACAAGGGAAAGGTCGGCTATTACAAGCCGTTCCGCGAGGATGTCCTTTGCATAGACAACCGGGTCGTCGACCGGGACGCCCACCTGATGAAGAAGGCCCTGGACCTGGACTTCACTGAGGAGATGCTCTCCCCGCTGAAGTACGACATCTTCAGCCCGGTCAGCATGGAGGCCATAACGACCGGGTTCGAGCGCGTCAAAGGGGATGCGGAGTTCATGATCGTGGAGTCCGCGCAGCTGTTCACCACCGGCGCGCTTGCACCGGGTGGAAGGGGTCAGCATCGCCCAGGCCATAGGCGCCGAGATCGTGCTGGTGGCGACCTCCCCCCGGATGCGCTGGACAAGGTGGCACACCACGCCAGGCTGATGGAGAAGTCGGGATTGAAGCTCAAGGGGTCATCCTGAACAAGTCCGACGACCCGGCCGTGGAGCGGTTACTGGAAGGAACAGGGGTCAGAGTGCTCGGCTCCATACCGGTCGCCCGGGAACTGGGTTACCTGCACGTGAGCGAGATCGCCGAGGCTCTGAACGCCGAGGTCCTGGCAGGCGAGGAAGGTCTGGAAAGGACCATCGAGAAGACCATGGTGGGCGGGATGACCGCCGAATCGGCCATGAAGGACATGCGCCGGCTGCCAAAGAAGGCCATGATCGCTGGGGGGGACCGGTCGGACATGCTGACGGCAGCGCTGGCCACCGACACCTCCTGTCTGATCCTGAGCGGCGGGCTGTACCCGGCCAGGCAGATCCTGGCCAAGGCCGACGAGCTCAAGGTGCCGGTCCTGCTGGTCGGGCATTCGACCGCCGTCACCGCTGAGATGGTCGACCGCCTCATCGCTCGGATCAACCCGAACGACACCGACAAGATCGAGCATATCGCCGACCTGGTGCGCAGGCACGTCAACCTGGAAGTCGATCTGGGAGGACTGAATCTTCCGAGTGCCGGCCCTCGGCGGGGACCGGACATAAACTTCTTTCTAATTTTTCAATGACGCAGATCACGGCCATCCTGGTTAATATCTAGGAGCAGAATTCTCTCGGTAGCAGATAAATACCCTGGAAAGGCTTAGCCGAGACCTAAAGGCGGTCGTTCTTCGTGGAAAAGGTTTCGAGGATGTTACCGGAAGAGCTCAGACGCTTCTTTTTTGGCCACCGGAGGCCATTCACTCATCCTGAGGGGCAATGCGGGAGTGGGCAAGACCACCTTCGGGCTGCAGGCCATCGAGGAGCTCGACGAGATCAACAACTCATTCTATTTTTCCACCCGGGTATCGGACGCCCTCCTTCTCACTCAGTTCCCTTGGTTGGCAAAAAAGGTCTACGGCGACGATATAGGCGAGAGCATCCAGGCGGAGATGATGCGCCAGCAGGAAGAAGAGCTGACCCAGGAAGCGGCCGCCCGGGCGACCGCGGACGAGGACAAGATGGAGCCGAAGAGGCCTTGGTTCTCCCGGATGAAGCTTGTCTGGGGCGGCGGCGTCGGCCTGCGTGCCGGTCAGAACATGCAGCAGACACGGGTCGACCTGGAGCCACTGGTAAAGATATACGAGGCCTTGGAACGCTGCGGGAACGAACGTACCCTGGTGGTGCTGGACAGCGTCGATGCCATGGCGGAGACCTGCGGGATCAACCAGGCCTCGCTCATAACCACCATCCAGAAGGACCTGGTGGAACGCCGCCGGGCCGATTTCATATTCGTCCTGGAGAGCAACGACCGTTACCTGGACTATCTGGGGGACGGCGTTATAGAACTGTCTGTCTCGGACCTCCATCGGAGGCGGCTCCGGGAGATGAGCCTGCTCAAGCTCCGAGGCACCCCGATCGGCCAGCCCAAGTACCTTTTCACCCTGAACGGGGCAAGGGTCAGGACGTTCCCGGACAGGCCGGAATCCCTGGCCATAAAGAGGAGATGGACCCCGATACCGGACATGGCGGGAAGGGTGTCCCTGGGGTTGAAGGACCTCGACCGGATGATGCAGAACGGGGTCCCGCCTGGATCGATCGTCCTGATCGAGCTCGGATTGGACGTGCCGCCGGAGGTATGCGGTCTGCTGGAACAGTCGATGGTGGCCAACTTCGCTTCCCTGGGAAGGGGAGTGCTCTGGCTGCCGACCAAGAAGGAGACGTCCGCCGGGGCGAGGGACAGGATGTCCCCGCTGATCGGCGAAGAACGGTTCTCCAGGCAGGTGCGCATACCGGAGTTGGCGTCCCAGATCGAAGGGGCGAACGATGCCTACATCATGCCGGTCGAAAGGGAATGATGTGAGAGAGCGGACCTCCGATGGAAATCCATCTCGTTCTCGCTCACAGGGAACATCGGCACCTTTCCTGTCGCTTATCGGGTTCGACACGCTGGAGTCGATCTACGGGGCCGCCGTCATGGACAGTTTCTTCGACCACCTGGCGTCGGTCAAGCGCAACCGGGGCGTGCTCGTTGGTTTCCTGACCCCGTCAAGCCGCTCGAAGGATAAATTGGTCGACCTGGCCACCCACCGCATCAAATTGGACCGGATCGGCGGGACGACGATAGCGTACTCGATCGAGCCGTTCACGGAGTGCAACGCACTGGTCATCGACAGGGACGGCGACCAGCCCGAGATCGCCCTGGTGCCCATCCTTTGAGCATACTTTACCGGGACACCACACCCCGAATTTTTCTCAAATATCTTTATCTGGTCGAGGTACATCTTTCCCTGGCCCATGGCTGAGGACGAGATCCGGGGACGAAAACGCTGCCTGTGGCACGCTGAGGATGGACGGTGCGCCAACTGCAAGGCGAGGCGGTTCCGTCATGACGCCCTGGGCATGAAGGACGACTATGGCGAATGCCATCCGGAAACGGACTACCGGACCTGCGACTTCTACAAGGAAAGGCCAGTCCCTCCCAACAAATAACTACCGGGTTATGCAATAGATGCGGACTGGTTGCAAACATGACCACAAACCTCAGGCGACTGGGCCTCGACCTCATTTCCGGAGTTGAGGGCCGGAGAGATGCCGCTCTGAGAGAGATAATGGAACTGGCCCAGAACGACACCGGCGACCTGTCCCTCATCCCTCCGTTGCTGGTGGTCCTGGACGATGGCACGACCGAATGCCGGCAGATGTCCTCCTGGACCTGGGAAAGCTGGCGCAATCGGGGTTGGGGGACGAGACGGAGCTGGAACCGTTGATCGCTTCGCTTTCGGATGGTGACGGTGAGGTCCGGGAGAACGCCGCCTGGGCCCTTGGAGAGCTGGCGGGGCAGCGTATCGGAACGAGGGGGGAATTGCTTTCTCTGACAGATCTGCTGCACGACGGGACCGCCACCATCCGGGGCATGGCCGCCTGGGCATTGGGAAGGCTGGCGCAGCACACCGGCCTGGTCGACGAAAGGTCGGTCGTCCCGCTGGAGTCCCTGCTATCCGACCAGAGCCTGTACGTCAGCAAGGGAGCGGAGTTCGCGCTGCAGCGACTGAAGGAGAAGATCTAGGCGATCCCGGACGCCGGTACCGTTTTCAACCGTCCGATGCCGTGCCGCCCCCCAGGAGTACGCTCATCTTGTCTATGGAAATGAGCCCCAGCACCCGCTGCTCCCCGTCCACCACCGGCAGCGCGCTGATGTGGTACTGCCCATGCGGGTGGCCGCCTCCTCGATCTCCTCGTCCGGTTTTGCCGTCAGCACCGGCTTGGAGATGATGTCCAGCAGCGAGGAGTAACCGAGAGCGACCGCCCGGGCGATGTCCCAGGAGGTAACGATCCCAGCGAGCTTCCCGTTCTCTTCCAGCACCGGAAGATGATTGACCTCCCGGTCAAGCATAATCCGGGCGGCGTTCTGTATGGTCGACCTCTCCGGGACCGTGGGCACGTTTATGCTCATGAGGTCCCCGACCACGGTGCGGCCCAGGAACTGCCGCAGATGATAGTTCAACTGGCCTGGCTCAACCAGGAACGAGTCATGCCCGTAGTTCGATTTGATCTCGGCGTACTTGACCTTGACATTGTTGGCGCTCAGGGCGGTGACGATCTCCTGCGACTGGTAGGGAGGGAAGAGCCAATCCGACGACACGGCGATCACCAGGGTGCTGGACCGTACCCGGGAGAGCCCTTTGATGAGGGAATCCTCCTCGTTGAGGTCGAAATAGTCGATGGCCTTGGTTATGTACAGGTATGAGTTCGCGTCGAACCGTTTCACGAACGAGTCGCCCTGATGGGAAAGGTAGCTCTCCACCTGGAAGTCGGTGTTGAAATCGTACCCTATGGTCTCCTTGTTCTGCAGCCGCCTTCCGAACTTGGCGTACATCGATTCGTCCGAGAGGTAGGTGATGTGCCCGATCATCCGGGCCAGCGAAAGGCCGTTGGAGGGAGATGATTTCCCGTAGTAGTCTCCCTGGCCCCATGCCGGATCAGAGATGATGGCCCTCCTGCCCACCGCGTTGAAGGCGATCTGCTGCGGACTGGAATAGGCGCTCGAGGCTATCACCACGGCCCTCTTCATCCTCTCCGGGTAGGTGACGACCACTGCAGGACCTGCATCCCGCCCATCGAACCGCCCGCGACCGCGAACAGCTGATCGATCCCAAGATGGTCCACCAACGCCTTCTGAGCGTTGACCATGTCCTTGATGGTGACGACCGGAAAACCTATGCCGTACGGCCTTCCGGTGGATGGGGTCCAGCGAAGAGGGGCCGGTCGTCCCCTTGCACCCGCCGAGCACGTTCGAGCAGATGACGAAGAACCTGGAGGTGTCGAATCCTTTCCCGGCCCGATGGCGTTGTCCGACCAGCCGGGGCGGTCGTCGCCTTCATGGTATCCGGCCGCGTGGGCATCGCCGGAAAGCGCATGGCATATGAGTATGGCGTTGTTCTTCTCCCTGTTCAGCTTGCCATAGGTCTCATAGGCGATGCGGTATTTTCCGAGCGTTTGCCCGGACTCGAGACGGAGGGGTTCGCTGATGTCGGCCAATTGCGTCTCGACCACGCCGACCGAACCGTCCGAGCCTCTCATACGGCCCTCAATGCCTGATCGAGGTCCGCGATTATGTCCTTGATGTCCTCGATGCCGATGGCCAGCCGGATATAGTCGTCGGTGACCCCGGTGGATTGCTGCTCCTCCGAGCTCAGTTGCTGGTGGGTGGTGGTGGCCGGGTGGATGATCAGGCTCTTGGTGTCCCCGATGTTGGCCACGTGCGAGAACAGCTTGACGCTGTTGATGACCTTCTCTCCCGCCTCCCTTCCGCCCTTGACGCCGAACCCGACCAGCGGCCCGAACCCGCCGTGCAGGTATCTCTTGGCGTTCTCGTGGCTTTCGTGATCCGGCAGGCCCGGATAATTGACCCAGGCCACCTTGGGTGCTCGCTGAGGAACTTGGCCACGGCGAAGGCGTTCTCGGAGTGCCTCTGCACGCGGAGATGCAGCGTCTCCAGCCCGAGCAGGAACAGCCAGGCGTTGAACGGTGAGAGCGCCGCTCCGGTGTCTCGGAGCAATTTCACACGGATATTGAAGGCCAGCGCGACATTGCCCAGTCCGGGGAAGTTGCCGAACGCGTCCCAGTACTTCAGGCCGTGATAGCTGGGGTCCGGCTCGGTGAAGTCCGGGAACTTCCCGTTGTCCCACTTGAACTTGCCCGAATCGATGATGATCCCGCCGATGGAGTTGCCATGCCCGCCGATGTATTTCGTGGCGGAGTGGACGACGATGTCGGCCCCATGGTCGATCGGTCGGACCAGCCCGATGCCGGTCGTGTTGTCCACGACCAGGGGGATGCCGTTCTTATGCGCGATCTTGGCGATGGCTTCGAAGTCCGGTATGTCCAGCTTGGGGTTCCCGACCGATTCCAGGTAGATGGCCCGGGTCCTCGGAGTGATCGCGTTCTCGAACGCCTGGAGGTCCGTCGATCTGACGAATTTGACCTTCCTTCCCAGGTGCGGGAACGTGTAGTTGAACAGCTCATAGGTTCCTCCATAGAGGTTGTCCGCGGATACGACCTCATCCCCGGGCCGGGTGATCGCCAACAGCGCGTAGGTGATCGCTGCCTGTCCCGAGGCGACCCCCAGACCGGCGGTGCCGCCCTCGATGGCCGCCACTCTCTGCTCGAACACGTCCGTGGTCGGGTTCATGAGGCGGGTGTAGATGTTGCCCAGTTCCTTCAGTCCGAACAGATTGGCCGCATGATCGGTAGACTTGAAAACGTACGAGGTCGTCTGGTAGATCGGAACGGCCCTCGACGTGGTTGCTGTATCTCCACCCTGCGGTTGTCCTGCATGCACTGCTCAACGTACCCAATCCCAATTTCTTATCGGTCAGATCTCTCACTCCTTTGTTTCCTTTTTCGTTGATCCTATTGTCCAATTCGATTTCCATCTCTCTCTAAGTTAATGAACTCAACTATTGTTAAGTGTACATTGATTTCACTCGTAATATTTGAATATTTTCCAAATGAATTCAATTTGGTCTTACTACGTGAAGAAAGAAGTTATTCGATTTTGAAACATTCAAATCCTCATTGCCAGTCGATAATGGAAACAAGGAATATGCAATGAAATGATGAGGAATAGAATAGTCATTATCGAATATTCTGAAGACACGTGAGGACCTCAATATGATCCTCGGATAGCTATTGAAGAGCAAAATTGTATTTTATTGATGATGTCCGAGTCGGAGACGGCCGCGTCCGGTTCGGTCAAAGGATATCTTCGCCCAATGAACCACCGGAGATGAAACCAATATATTCCAGATACGGCCCTAACGGGCTGAGGCTTTCGAATGGTCCAGTTCCGTCCTTTCAATGGTTATGTCCCGAATCTAGGCGCGCAGGAGAAGGTCATCGACCGGGTTTCCCCGCCCTACGACGTCATATCCAAGGAGGAGCTGGCAGAACTTCAATCGCACCCGCTGAACGTCACCAACATCACCTTGGCCGGCACCGAGGGCAGGTACGAGTCGGCCGGAAAGAGGCTCGACTCATGGATCGCCCAGGGCAAGCTGGGAAAGGATGAGAAGGAATCGTTCTACCTTTACCGGCAGACCTTCACCGAGAACTTCGTGAAGGTCCACAGGACCGGTATCATGGGCATCCTCCGGGCCGAGGGCTACGACCGGGACGGAGTCATCCCGCATGAAGAGACCTTCTCCAAGGTCAAGGAGGACCGGCTGAACCTTCTGCGCGGGGTCGAGACCCACTGTGAATCGATCTTCTGCCTCTATGACGAGCTCCCCTTGGACCTCGTGAGGGCGATGGACAAGAGCGCCGAGCAGATCCTGGAATGGACGGAGAAGCAAGGGGTGACACACACCCTGTCGCGCATCTCGGACGCTTCCGTGGTGCAGCGCATGATGCGGGAGTTAAGCTCCAAGCGGCTCCTGATCGCCGATGGCCACCACCGCTACGAGACCTCGGTCAAGTACGCGCAGGAGAACCCCACCGACGAGCGCAAGCAGTTCGTCATGGCCACCCTGATATCCACCAAGGACCCGGGGCTGATCGTGAGGCCGACGCACCGCCTACTCTCCGGCATGGAGATCAGCGAGGACGATTCATCGAACGGCTGGAGGAGTTCTTCTACCTACGCATGTTCGACCATCTGCCGGAGATGATCGAGGCTTTGACCAGCTCCAAGGAGACCGCCCTGGGCCTCTGGACCAGGAACGAGCGCTACCTTCTTCTGGTCCCCCGGGAATCGGACCCTCACGACATGATGTGGTCGGTCGACACGTTCGTCTGCGAGAGGTCCTGCTGGAAAAGGTCATCGTTCCGTTTGCCGGGAAGGACTTCAGGATCGATTACGACCATGACCCGATCTCCGTCGGGGACAAGATCCAGAAAGGCGATGCGGACATGGCGGTCATGCTCAGCACCCCCGACCTGGAAGCGATCTGGCAAGTGGCGCTGGAAGGCCGGGTCATGCCGAAGAAGTCGACCTACTTCTGGCCCAAGATCTGGTCCGGGTTCCTCTATTACCGCATGAAATGAGTCACGGGGGACCCATCCCGCAGGTGTCGTTGAGCACGTTCCTCAGCTCCTTGAACCGGTCCGGGTTGAGCTTGAACGCCTCCATGCACTCTTTGGAACAGAAGTGGTACCGCTCCCCTTTATAGGTGAAATCGAACTTCGAGTCCAGCCCGCTGATCTCCTGCCCGCAGACCGGGTCCACGGTCACATGGCGGGCCTTTCCACATGAGGCGGGCGCCCATCGATGGCAGTTGATGGTGGCATCCGCACCGACCCTCTTCAGCTTGGACTCGTTGTTGCGGTCTTCGACCTCAGAAACGACGTAGATGCTCGGGTTTAGCGTCTTGGCGGTCAGCACCACGATCAGGTTCTGGGAATCCTTCATGGTGGAGATGAGGCCCTTGGCCGAAGTGATGTTGGCCTTCAACAGGATGTCCTCCGATTCGGCGTCGCCCGCTACTACCGGCACCCCCAGTTCCACGAGGTTCTCCACCTTGGTCCGGTCGTTCTCGATCAACAGGAACCTCTCGCCCTTCTTCTCGAGCTGTTCCATGACCTCCTTTCCCACGTTCCCGTAGCCGCAGATGATGTAATGGTCTTTCATCCTGACCCTCCTTTCCGGCAGGCCCAGCTCCTTCCTCAGATCGCGCTTTATGGCGAGGTCGAACAGGCTCTGCACCGTCGACAGACCGGCCGCTATCCCGGTCACCATCACCAGCACCGCAATGAAGCGGCTCCAGGGTGTGGTAGGGATGATATCCCCATAGCCGACCGTGAAGACGGTCGTCATGGTGAAGTAGGCTGACACCAGAGGATCCCCCTTCACCGAGGGTTCGACGAACATGAATGCCACCGTCCCGAACGCCAACACCCCGAAGAAGATCGAGATCGAATAGAACAGGCGGCGGTTCATCCTCAGTTCACCCAAAGAAATCCATCCGAACTAGCGGTATTCCGACTATATTTCTATTGTTGGAGAAGCTTCCGGCTGTGGAGAAAGGAACGGAAAAAGAAAGCCACTGGAGGGAATTGAACCCTCGACCTATGCCTTACCAAGGCATCGCTATACCTCTAAGCCACAGTGGCAGTGTAACTCCCCAACCTAATCACCATTGATAAATGTTTCTGAGTTGACAACCGTCATCGACACTGACATTGGCAAACCCTTTTGTCCATCCAGATGCTAGGGGACCTTGATGAAGGGCGAGATGAACGCGTTCGATATCATGGCCATATCGGGCGAGATGCAGGCGCTTGTCGGAGGGTTCGTCGACAAGGTGTTCAACTGGGACAAGCGGAACGTCCTGTTCCGCATCAACACCCAGCAGGGGAAGAGGGAACTCTATTTCAAGGGCACGAAATGGCTCTTCGCCCCGGAATCCAAGCCGGAGGCCCCGACACCCCTTCCAGCTTCGCCGTCCACGCACGCAAGGTGCTCGGCAACTGCCGGGTCTTGTCCGTTGAGCAGCGGGAGTTCGACCGTATCCTGGTCATGAAGGTGACGAACAAGGAGGCTGGCTTCGACATCATATTCGAGATGTTCGGCGAAGGGAACCTCCTCATCGTGGGCGAAGGAAAGATCATCAACTGCATCGAACAGAAGAAGTGGAGGCACCGGGACGTGCTGATCGGTGCGGATTACCAGTTCCCCCTTTCCCGTTTCGACCCCAAGCTGGGCGATCTGGAAGGGTTCAAGAAGGCCATTGCCGGTTCGACGGCCGACGTCGTCCGGACGCTGGCCACCTCGGCCAATATAGGCGGCCGATATGCGGAAGAGGTCTGCCTGAGGGCCGGCATAGACAAGTCCCGCAAGGCCAAAACGCTCAATGATGCGGAGATGAACGACCTGTTCCGGTCCATCGGCGAGATACTCAACGCCATCGTGTCGTCGCCCAGCCCCCGGCTGGTGTACGACGGCGACCTGGCGGTGGACGTCTCCCCGATCGAGCTCCGCCTCCATTCCGCCCTGCGCTCTGAGCCCAAGTCCACCCTGTCGGAGGCGCTGGACCTGTACGTCAGAAGCGTCCGGGTGGAGGAAAAGAAGGAGGAGAAGGACGAGGAGCTGGAGCGGCTCCTGCGCCAGATGGAGCAGATGACCCAGAACGTCAGCCGGCAGAGGGAGGAATCGGAGCGGCTGGCCGACCGGGCGAACTCGCTGTACGTCAACTACCAGCAGGCCACCGACATGCTGGCCAGGCTAAAGGAGATCGCTTCCATGGGGGATTGGGAAGCGATACGGTCCGCCATGTCGAACATGCCCGGGGTGGTCTCGGTGGACCCAAAGAACCACAACGCCCAGGTCAAGCTGGAGAGCACGAGGTCAAGGTCGATTACAATGCCAGCCTGGAGGAGAACGCCAACTTCCTGTTTCAGGAGGCGAAGGAGGCGAAGTCCAAGCTGGCAGGGGCGGAGCAGGCGGCCAAGGAGACCGAGCTCAAGATCACATCGCGGCGGAAGAAGGGCGAAGCGATCGCCCGCACCGCCGTCAAGGAGGTCAAACCGACCAAGCGGTTCTGGTTCGAGGCGTACAAATGGTTCATCACCTCGGGCGGAAAGCTGGTGCTCGCCGGAAGGGACGCCCGGTCCAACGACCAGGCGGTCAAGAAACACCTCACTTCGAAGGA
>CAWDCQ010000009.1:0-9488 GCA_963800775.1 uncultured Methanomassiliicoccales archaeon
TGTGGAATAATCTCCTCGAATAGCTCAATAGAATATATACATATGAATATACCCCATACTTAGGTAAGATAATATAAGAAATGCACCGTGCTAATTTTATCGTATATTGGTGCTGAACATGGCAAACCCGAAGGGCAACATTACGGAGCTATCAGATCTATCGTGTTACAAGGGCAGTTTCACAACCTCATTGGCAGAGTTTGGGGTGACCACGGTCGATGATCTCTCCAAGGTCTTAATGGACGAGGAACGGACAGCGTCCATGATATCCTCTGTGAAAGGATTGGGAGCAAGAACCGTCGACATATGGAAGAAGGCCCTTTTGCCATCGGAGGGATCGGCAGTGGAAAAGGAAAGCGAGCCAGACAATTCATCTCCTCTTCCAGAAGAATGTGAAATAGAGCCGGACCAGCTTGCCCAAGAACCGGCCCCTCCAACAGTCATTGAAGGGGAAACGTTACCAGGAGAGGATGAGGCGATGCCGATGACCTCGAAGGTCGAAAGGAACCTCTACTGCACAATGGCCGACCTGGACGAGATCCAGAAAACCGCTGTCAGCCTATTAAAGATGAATGGTTCCAAGAAAAAGGGGATATCGGCTTCGCTTGAATATGCGGCCAAGGAGCTGACCGGAGCTGGAATGGAGGTTATCGTAGATAAGGAGGCTGAATGCCCGGTGATCGTCGCCACAAAGGGAGAGGGAGGGGTCGTCCTCTGGGGGCATCTGGACACGGAACGCCTCGCTGGCATGAAAAAGAAGAGGCAGGGAATTATACAGGGGGACATGATCAACGGCCGGGGAGCTGCGAACATGAAGGGGGCCGTCGCAACGATGATATGCATAGCGAACAGGTTGGTTTCTTGGCAGGTCCCCTTCTCGATCGTTCTGACCACCGATGCACTGGACCAGCAGAAAGGGGCCGAGATGATGGCCGATAACTCCATTATCCGGCACAGCAAGGGCATCATCATGCTGGCACCTACAGGCATGAAACCGATCATGGGCCAGTATGGATATGCTGCCGTCCTTGTTACGACCTATGGGGAAGAAGCGGTGATGAAGATGGCCTCTTTCCTGAAAACCCTTACGAACCAGATAGAAGAATCATCGGGAAGGTTCACGGTCAAGACCGGTTTGATCAGAGGAGGAAAGAGGAAGATGCCCTATGCGCCGGCACTATCCTGCGAGGTGGTGTTAGAATTCGAGACCCGTGTGGCAACAGATGACGCGATCGAGATGATCGAGGGCATACTAGACGAGGCCGAGCACGAGGTTGAGATCCTCTGCAGGAGCGAGATGGCAGAGTTCGACAGGAGCAGCGACCTGGTGGCATCACTGACCGATCTCACAAAGGTCGAACCAGACTTTGCCATGATCCATTCCGAGGCGGACAAGATCATATCCGCAAACCAGAAGATCGTCATCTGCGGGCCAGGTGATGTGACCAATTCTTTGTCCAACCAGGAGTATGTTACCCTCAGTGAATTGGAGAAAACATTCGAATCGATCTTGACCCTTATCGATGATGCAGAACCTATGGGAGAATGAGCAGGACCTCATAGACTTCAACGCCATCCGGAATGTGAGGGTTCCAAGTCGAATGCCGGGACCTATTGTTGATCCGAGTGCGGCCCCATCCTCGAAGCTATTGGGTTGTCGTGGGTGTCGGGGTCATCGGCCCGCGGATGCATCTGGGCACGGGCCTTCTCACGCTCAACCCATTCGATAAGGTCAGTAGGCCTTTCCTGCACTATCTGGACCTGCCCCTCATAGATCGCGCCGGTCAAACTGTCGAGGCTCAGGGTGGCCCCCTCCGGATATTCCTTTTTTCCAATCCTTATCGAGTGCTCATTTAGGTCAATCGATAGATTGGCTACCTCAACCACGCATCCCTTGCCCAATTGCCTTGCCACCACAACCGCATGGGCCATCCGATTGCCCCGGACGGTTATGATGCCGGACGAGGCGAGGATACCGGAAATGTCGTCTGGAGTCAGTGTCTCCTTCACCAGCACAATAGGCCCTTCCTTGTTCCTTTCGATTGCTCTGGCATTGGTCAGGGCTATCTCCCCGTCACGATGCCGACAGAGGCGGGCATGCCGATGGCCACAGGGGAACCGCTTGAAACGATCTTCTGATCGACTATCGAGGTTAGATCGATCCCCTTAAGCCGTTCAACGGCCTTGGAGGGTGAAACAATGCCTTCATTTGCTAGGTCCACGGCGATCTTCAGGGCCGCCAAAGGCGATCGCTTTCCATCTCGTGTCTGAAGAAGATATAGGTCCCCTTCCTGAACCGTGAACTCGATATCCTGCATCTCCTTAAGATGGGCCTCTAGCTCCTTACCAGCCTTGAGGAGCTCTTTGTGCACGTCGGGCAATAACCTTCGCAGCAGGTGCTCCTGGTCAGCTTCCTGTTCTCCAGATACGACATTCTCCCCTTGCACTCCGAACCGGAAATCTACCATGGTTTCGTTCACTCCTGTCAAAGGGTTTCTGGTGAACGCTACCCCAGAACCGGAAAGAAATCCCATGTTTCCGAACACCATCGTCTGGACCGTTACAGCCGTGCCCTTGGCAGCCAGCGCTGGGTTCAGCTTCCTGTAGTTCTCAGCGCGGGGACTGGACCAGGAATCCAGGACGGAACAGACGGACTCGATCAACTGTCTTTCCGGTTCCTGAGGAAATGCCCCTCCCTTCGAACGACTGAAAACATCTTCAAACTCATGGGCAAGGGCAATGAGCGAATACGAATCCAGTTCGGTCTCATCGGTCAATCCTTGATTCTTCAACCGCTTGTGCAATAGCTTATCGTAAACGCGCTTATCCTGACCCATGACACCTTCTCCATAGGAGGTGATGAGACGCCGGTAACAATCCCAACCGAACCGGGGATTGCCGGATTCCGCGATAAGCCCCTCCACCCCTTCTCGAGTGAGGCCTACATTCAGGATCGTGGACATCATCCCCGGCATGGATACCGGTGCTCCTGAACGGACCGAGACCAAAAGGGGCTTGTTTGGATTGTTGAAAAGTTTTCCGGTCGCCTCCTCGAGATAGCTAATACCCTTGCGGATTAGCTCCTGGATATCGGATGGAAGTTTTCGGTCGTTGGAGAAATATTCCTCGCAGATCTCCACTCCAAGAACAAAGGCGGGAGGAATTCGGATGGAGAGGGAATCTATTCGGGCCAGCATCGACGCTTTATTCCCGAAACGCTCCGCCAGTATAGCTTCGCTTTGACCTCTCCCGAGCAATGCCAAACGATCATCCATCATCTCGCCTCGAACGTCCCCAGACTGTCGAGCAAGTTATCCTTGAGGACGTAGGCAGCCTTCATTAGCGAGTTTGTCGACTCCTCGATATTCCTGGCGACCTCAATGGACACTATAGTAGACCTTGTGTCCATCCCCTCCCGAAGGATCACCGCCATTGCCTGACGAAGCGCCAGGTCGCATTTTTCCTCCAGCTCGATGACCGAGTCCACTGGATCGAGGAACTGGAGCATCTCGTTCTGGGCGCAGCGATTGTAGGCCTTTTCCGCTGCATATAAGGCTTTGATGAACTCCTGGCAGGACGCGACGGCGATATCGGCCATCATACCGATTTCGGTCAGCAACATGCTCGGGACCATGTCCTGAGCCAGGGTCATGGAGTACATAGCCTCCTCCAGAAAGTCGATGGCATCATCGGCATTGACTATGAGTGCTACGAATGGCCGGGCCGCATCGATTGCTTTTGCCAATGTCCTGACGCGGGAAACGATATTGTCGGCTTCTTTCTCCCATATCTTGGACCTGCCTGCATCATTCTCGATATGAGAACGGACATTCTCTTCCTGTTTATTGTAAATTGAGCTTCGCAGGGTAGAACCGACCTCGAATATCAGTTTGGCATGCTCTATGCACAGTGATATCAACTCCTGAGGGGCAGGGCGGAAATTGTTGAGCAGTTCCAGTTTGATATCGTCTTTAATCAGGCGAATGGGCTTCTGGGCCAGCATATCCGTGCTCGATTTCCTGAGGGCCGACTTGAAGAACTCTAACGTCCTTTCTTTCCCTAGAACGTGATAGAGGGGCTCCCCATACCTCAGAGGGATTCGCGGGGCCATTTCCAAGGCCTCGAAAATGAGCTGATCGGAACCTAGCTTCAGGAACCCTCGGTGGCCTACTTCGTTCTCTGCCGCCCAGACCAACGCCGCCATCGCTTCTTTCCTCGGAAGAAAGACCTGAAGCTTCTTCCGGGCCCGATTCCAATCGATGAGGAAGACAATCCTGGAGCCAAAGAAACTGAGGAACTCTTTCAGTTGCTCTCGATCCTTAGCCTCGAACCTGCCCTGGGAGAGATGGTACAGCCCCGTCCTCCACCGTTTCTCTTTCTTGCATTCTCGATACAGGTTCGTTCCATTTTACGCCATACTTCTCAAATAGACCCTGAAAGAACATGGCCCGGGTAAGGTGCACATCGGTCTGGATTATCGATACACTCATCCCTGTGATGTCGACGATCATCAAATGGGCTTCTGTCTCCCCCACATCGTTCTGGATCACCAATTTTTCGCCTGAACGAGTAGCGGTCGTTCCCAATCCAGGATGCTCGAACTTCAATGGGGCGGTCCGATTGAGTCCCTCCATGAATGAGGCCACCAGTTCCCTGTCCCCTTCGCCAAGCATGTATGCCTTGGCCCCTCCGATGTCCTCCTGCGCGATACGGGCTTGCAAAGAATTTATTGCCCAATGCAAGTCCATCACCAGCAAGTGTATGCTGTCTGGACCCCCACGCACACCTGCTGTGTATGACTGGATGGTGGATCTCGAGACCACCTCCGTTCCTACCGGGATCCCTTCCAGCAACCGACTGGATCTCTCCCGGAATTCCGCCGACATTTCGTCACCGACGACGATCAGCGGCCGCATCATGGCATCGAGGTTGTACTTTATCTCTAGCATGATGTCATTGAATAGCGGGATCGAATACTCTCCCTCCCCCATCTTTTGAGAACCGTCTACGACGCCGTCGTAACGTCCATCCCCTTCTTGGGCCAGTTCCCTTTCCTCTCGCAAAGTATTGAACTTTTGGTCAGGATGTTCGGCCTTTTGTAAGGCGGACTGCAACAAAGTCAGGAAATATTTGATCCGGCCATTGGCAGTCAATGATGAATTGATTAGCTCGGGCAAGAGCACCTCCTCTTGGCCGACCTCCTTGACCATTTCCTTTTTGGCTACCATGGACATGAGACGATTGGGGACACAGGATAGATAATTCTTGCCCTAGGAAGGCAGAAAAAGTTGAATAGAATATCTGATTGCGGCCCCTTGATAAGTCTTATTAGAGAACCGAATTGAACTAGCCAGGTAACTCAATCAGAGGTCGCAATGAAATAAATATGAACTATATAGACTATATAGTAATATATAGAATAATATATTTTATTATCGAATATTTATAATTGGAAACATGCCTTATTAGATTCAGATAAATGTACCTTGAAACGAGGCCAAACACATGACCCAATTTGTGGCAAGGAACCTTAATGTAGAGGTAAATGGCGAGACAGTGCTCTCCGTTGTGAGCGGTATGGAATTGTTCAGCAACAACGCCCTCAGCATACTGAAACGCAACCACATAGAGAATCCGGAGGCGGGTAAATGGTACAAGCAACAGGACTGGCTCAACGCATTCAAGGAAATATCTGAAAAAGTGGGCGAGGCTACACTGAACAACGTAGGAAAAAAGATCCCGGAAAAAGCCCAGTGGCCTCCTGAGATCGGATGACATTGAAAAGGGCCTATCATCGATAGACGTGGCTTACCACATGAACCATCGGAATGGCGACATTGGAAATTATCAGTATTCCAAGACTGGAGTCAGATCGGCTGTCATAACTTGCGACAACCCTTATCCCTGCGCATTCGACAAAGGGATAATCCAGGCGGTTGCCAGGAGGTTTGCGCCAAGGGAGAGCATAATCCATGTCGATCACAAATCGAAAGGTTGCCGGAACAAGGGCGGCCAAAGTTGTGCCTATTGAGGTTAACTTGGTAACGTAATCAAGCTTCCAAACCCCTTCTTACGATTTCCTCCCTGTGGAGCGTAAACAAACGCTGAATCTGTTATCTGTAAGTTCTTTAACGACCTTCTCAGGAATGATGTATTTGAATTGAGGTCGAACATTCAAAATATCCAGACCAGAAAACGAGGCATGATTTAGGATTGGCCGCAGTGGAGGAGTGAAATTTCTTCAATTTTCACTGATATCAGATACTTGTATATTCTCTATATAGACAACTATAAAATAAATAGACATAGTATAAAAGTAGAAGAAAAATTGCCTCAAAGAATTACGTATCTGGTCGACCTAAAAAAAATCAAAAATGATTCAGGGGTCGCTAGTGAGATATACCTTAATTCCGGTGTTCGAGAAGCCTCAAACTGTTGGTGTCAAGGGATGAAAGTGGGTACAAAAATCCTGATTATTACAATGGGGTCGCTAGCATGCCTAGTGATGGCATTCTTCAGTGTTTCCTCAATCCTCCTGGTTGATAATTTCGACAAACTCGAGACAACAAACGCTACTATAGACACTCAAGAGGCGGACCATCTTCTGAACAATGAGCTTCAAACCTTGGATGCCAATTCCAAGAGCTACGCAAACTGGGATGAGACATACAATTTTGCGGTTGGAGTACAAATCCAGACTACATGGAAATGGTCTTTCCTGAGAGCCCACCTTCGTCAATCTTGGCATCAATGCTGTGATCATCACAAACAGCACCAATGATGTCATCACAAGGCTGTACTATGATGATGGCATACGTGCGCTCCCCACCGGTTTCTTCGATCACCTCAATAGACCGACCAGCGATCTCCTGGCACAGGGAATTAACGCCGGCTGCACCGGGATAATTATGGTGGATTCCACCCCCTATATGGTTTCGGCACGGCCCATTCACCACAGCGTAGGGAGGGGGGGACTTCCGGAAACCCGGCCGGGGTTTTCATCCTGGCGGAAAAGAAGATAGACAAACCGTTGCAGGGACCTGTTCACAGAGCAACTAAAGAGCCGATCGCTTCGTGTTACGATAACAAACTATGGCGACTATGTAAATGGATTCGGCAACGTCAGCGAAAATTCAGGAACCCTGGTGGGGCAAGGAACATCAGTCAAGATATTGGGCTCCAACGACATATCCGGCATGTCGGTCGTGAACGATCTCTACAATAGACCGGCGTTGATAATTCAAGTGGATGGGATAACCCGAACGTTGTACAACCAGGCAGTCAACAGCGAGATCATGCTTCTCCTTTCCTTATTGTTGCTTTCCCTTATTCTTTTCATCGTAGTCGTCATGCTCCTCCAATTCTTCATCACCTCACGGATCGACAAACTGAACGATGGCGTCCGAAGGATCGACCATAATGGAGGAGACGGAGAGAAGATAGAAGTCAAATCCAATGATGACCTGGGGAGCCTGGCTGCCTCGATCAACCGCATGGTTGACGGACTCGAGGCATCAAAAAGAGACCTGCTCCAGAGCGAAAGGAGATACAAGGCTGTGGTCGAGGACCAAACGGAACTTGTTTTTCGTTCCACCCCGCAAGGCACCGTCACCTTTGCAAATACCGCATTTCTGAGACATTATCGGTCCAAGAATTACCAATCTGGATCAGATGCAGATAAAACTACGACGGCTCCGGTCCAAACGATTATCCATCGGGGGAGTTCCTTCCGGTTCCTTCCAGCGAACAGGCCCTGGTTGACCAAGGATTCAGGAGTTGAACAAGGAGAATCCGGTCTTTGAACATGAGCACGAGATAAGGACCTCATCGCTGGAGAGCCGCTGGTTCCAGTGGACCGTTCGGGGAGTGTTCTCAGAGAACGACGAACTGGTCGAGGTTCAATGGGTTGGGAGAGATGTCACAGACAGGATAAGACTACTGGAAAGATTAAACAAGATCGACAAGATAGATTCCCTTGGAGTATTCGCAGGGGGGATAGCCCACGACTTCAACAACTACCTCACCTCGATCATGGGAACACTGACCCTGATGAGGAGAACAATAGACAAATCTGACCCGCGTTCACATCGCCTCGAGGAAGCGGAGCATTCGGTGATGAAGGCTACCGAGCTGAACAAGCTGTCTCACTTTTTCCAAGGGTGGCGAACCGATAAGAAAAACGATTTCCGTGTCAAACCTCCTTCAGGAGACGGCCCAGTTCGGCCTGCGGGGGTCGGATATCACGCTATCTCTGGCCTTCGCAGAAAACCTGTAGTGTGTGGAGGCAGACGAGGGGCAGATGTTCCAGGTCCTGAGCAATCTGATCTGATCGATGCCAAACAGGCCATGCCCAAGGGGGGCAACATCCAGATCGAGGCCATGGATGTCGAAATGGAAGAGGGCTCAGACGTTCCGCTCCCCGCTGGCCAATATGTCAAAATTACCATTAAGGACAACGGGACTGGGATTCCCCAGAACATAGTGGCAAAGATCTTCGATCCATTCTTCACCACGAAAAGGGATGGGAACGGACTGGGTCTGACGATCGTCCATTCCATTGTGTCCAAGCACGGTGGCTTCATCGATGTCGCTTCCAACCTGGGGATCGGGGTCCACCTTCACAATCTATCTCCCGGCCTCCATCTCGAAGACGGAGAAGGGACCAGCCAAAAAGGAGTCCAAAGGAATCGGCTTCGCAAGGTCACGTGCTCATGGATGATGACGAACCTATACTGGAAGTGGGCAGCGAGCTGTTAAGGATGAACGGCTATGCAGTTGATTGCGCGTTGAACGGGGAGGAGGCCTTAGCTCTCTACTCCAAGGCCTGGGAAAATAATGATCCTTACATTGTAGTGATCATGGACCTCACGATCAGAGGAGGGATGGGAGGCAAAGAAACAATCGCCAGATTGCTCGAGATGGACCCAAAGGCGAAGGCGATCGTCTCCTCCGGTTACTCAAACGACCCGGTAATGGCCAATTTCCGGGATTATGGATCTTTGGGAATGGTGCCGAAACCATACGGCATAAGCGATATGCTGGATGAAATAAGAAAAGATCGTTGTCAACCGAGACCGTGGTAACCCGCATCCCCCTGCAGAGTAAAAAGGCGGAGAACGAGGCGAGCATATGAACGGAATGATCAGATCCAATTTATTCCTACAACATGGTTCAATAGCATCCAATGACGGGCTCATTTCTCTCATTGGAATGACAAAAGGAGAACAGAAGGAGACCATCCAATGATCCGAAGAAGATTTTGGTTATGGCAATAGCCATAATCGTAGTGGCTGCGGCCTTGGGCGGAGTGCTAATTAACACCAACCAGCCCAGTAACGTGACCCAATCGAAAACGTTCATTTCCCAGGCGGGCTCGGAGACGATGTACGAGCTGGGCCTGAAATCAGCAGCCGATTACGGAACCATGGACGACAATGTCCAGATAAACGTGACCAGAGGCGGCAGCGGCCCCGGGATCGCGGCTCTTC
>CAWDCQ010000010.1:0-13266 GCA_963800775.1 uncultured Methanomassiliicoccales archaeon
GATCGCTCCTCGACCTCGTAGCCGTTGGACCGCAACGATGTGACCGATCTTTCCAGGTCGAAGCGTATCGGCATCTGGTAACAGCGGACATCGCTTTGGACTTGCAGATCCGGATTATGCGGAACTTCATCGAGCCTGACCTATCGACTAACCTCTATTGAAAACATCCTCTGTCACCCAGAGCGGGCCAGCAGCGCATAGAACTCGTCCGCGATCTCCCTCGCCCTCTCCTTCTCAGCGGGGTGGATGACCAGCCTACCGGTACGATGGACCGATACCTCCACTCCGTCCTTGGACGCCAGCAGATCGCGCCCCGTTCCGTCACGGTGAAACCGCGGTCCCTGAGCGTTCGGGAGACCGTTCAAGCTCGAAGAGATCCTCTCTCCGGAGGAATGGTGTTGGCCTCCGAGCCGCAGATGCGCACCACCTTGAACATCATCAGATCGAATCAAGCACTCTGGCGCAACTTGACTTGAAGTCTTCCAAAGATCCTTCGTTGACTATCATCACGTCCGCCAGGGAGATCAGCGAGCCCAGCCCCCAGGACAGTTCTCTTTATCCCGGGCGTCGAACTCTGAGGCGCCCTTGGGGGCGTCCGCCCTTGCCCTCTTGACCAGCCTCGGGTACCTGGTGCGGGGCGAGGAGTGGATGGCGACCAGTCCTATGCCCTTGCCGAACCGCTCCTGGTACAATTTCAGCTCCATGACCCCGCGCGAGCCGTCGATGATGGTCCGTTCGTCCACTACCCGGTCCAAGCATCTCTTGGCCCATATGTCATAGCCATGCTTCCGGCGTCCATCGTTCGCGAAGCCGCCCACGCCCCTGTCGCTGACGCCGACCGCGGCCTTGGAGGCGAACTCCCGGACGACGTCCCCCATTCTCACCACTCGATAGCCTTTCGTCATCGCCACCGAGACGAACTCCTCCTCCCTGCTCCCGGCATCCCTGCGATCACAATAAGGGCCACGTTGCCCATTCCTAGGATTGAGGATTGGAGATATTAAGCGTTCCCCAGTGTCTAGATTCTATTATTCTCAAAATCATAGTAATGAGGGAAACATATTAAATGGACACAGGATATGCTATTCGGCGGAAAAAAGTTGTAGGGGATTTTTGGAGGGATACGATTGCAGGGGACGAAATCGGTCGAGACGTGCTCGACGAAATAATCAACGCTGAGTTCGGCATGGACCAGAAGATCGAAAGCGTTTCGGTCGTCTCCAAGAGCGGCCTCATCATCACGGGAGATCCATCCAGGCTGCCTGCGAAACCAGAGATGTTCTCCGCCATGATCTCCGTCATTTTCAGTTCCGCCGAGTCTTCCAGGGTCGAGCCGAAGAAGGACAAGCTGGAATACGTCATTGGTGTGTTCTAGACTCGAAGAAGATCTTCGTATGGGAAGTGTCCCAAAGCCTGATGATCGCATTGACCTGCGACCGGGACGTGAGCGACGAGAGCATACTCGCCCGGATACAGAACGTGGCCGTCAAGACCAAGGAAGAACTTGTCTGGCTGCGCTGAACACCCGGGAAGTGGCGATTTTATTATTAAGGCAGTCAGATGAGGTTCGGACCGCGAAAGTTCTATTGTTGTAATCAGATCGATCTGGAAGGTCCAAGAACCTGGAACGGTACGTTTGTGGACTGCGACCGCCTATAGCAGGTTCTCTCCGATGTCCTCGACGATCCTGTCGCAGTAGATGCAGCGCAGCACCGGAGGGTTCTTCGATTCGACCACGAACTCCGGTTCGACCGGCTCGTTCAGGTTGGTGATGCAGTTGGGGTTGCCGCACTTGGCCTTCCCGCGGACCACGTCCGGCAGCCTCACATGGTGCTTCTCGGCGACGTTGAAGTCCCTGATGATGTTGATGGTAGCCTTGGGCGAGATGAGCGCGATCTTGTCCACGTCCCGGGGGTCCAGCTCCCGGTCCTCGACCTTCACGACATCCTTCCAGCCGGCCTTCTTCAACGGCACGTGCATGAGGACAGAGACTGGCGACTGCACATTGCCTTCCTTCAGTCCGATTATCCTCAGCACCTTGAGGGCCATGCCGCAATCGATGTGGTCGATGACGGTCCCGTTCCGGATCGGCGTAACCTTGAACTCCTTCATTACAGCTCACCCCCGAGCACCAGGTTCAACAGGGCCATCCTTACTGGCACCCCGTTGAACGCCTGCTCGAAATACTTGGCATGCGGCGTCGAATCGACCTCCGGGGCGATCTCGTCCACCCGGGGCAGCGGATGCATGACGATCAGATCGCTCTTGGCCTCGCGCAGCAATGAATTGTCGACCCGGTACATGCCGGCCACCTTCTGGTACTCGGCCGCGTCCGGGAACCGCTCCCTCTGGATCCTGGTGATGTACAGAACGTCGGCCTCGCCGATGACCTCGGACAGCTTGGTCTTCAGTTTCGGCTTTCCCCCGTACTTCTCCACCTGCTTGATGGTCTCCTTGGGCATCTGCAGGGTGGAGGGCGCGACAAACGTCAGCTCCGCCCCGAACATGGTCAGTGCCTCGGCCAGCGAGTGCACGGTTCGGCCGTACTTAAGGTCCCCGACCATGGCCACCTTGATGCCGTCGATGGATTTCTTCGAACGTCTGATGGTGAAGAGGTCAAGAACGTCTGCGTCGGGTGCTGGCCAGCACCATCTCCGGCATTAATGACCGGTTTCGAGGAGAACCTGGCCGCGAGCCGGGCCGCTCCTTCGTGCGGATGGCGCAGCACGATGACGTCGGAGTAGGATTCGACCATCCTTATCGTGTCCGCCAGTGTCTCTCCCTTGACGATCGAGGTCATCGACGGCGCGCCCATGTCGATGGACCTCCCGTGCAGCCTGGCGATCGACGATTCGAACGACATCCTGGTGCGGGTCGAAGGTTCGAAGAACAGGTTCGCCAGTATCCGCCCGTCCAGGGCTTTGGTGAACTTCTCTCCCTTGGCGTACGGGATCATCCTCTCGGAAAGGTCCAGGACTGTGTCGATCTGTTCCCGGCTGAGGTCCCTGATAGAAACGATGTCCAAACCCTTGAAGCTCATGGTCTCGGAAACGGTATGCCCGGGGAGGCATATATTACCTTGGTAGAACTGCTGGCATGGTTGCAGGCCGGGACCGTCCGCAGGCCGCCTATGGTGACGGTCCGGTCCGGGGTGTTGTCCGAACTTTTCCAGGACCTGCTGCATCCGGCCGTACCAGTCATCGACGCACTGTTCCAGTTTGCGCTTAAGCTCGTCCCGGCTGATCGCCTGGTAAACGTGATAGTAACCGCCGCGCTCGATGCTCTTCGTCTCCCGGAAGCGCATCCCGCAGCTCATCAGCTTCTGCAGGGCACGATACACCGTGGACCGGTCCTTCCCAATGACTTCGGCAAGGTCGTCCGCCCTCCGGGCCCCGGAATCGGCCAGACGATTGAACACCTCCACCTCGAACTCGTTCAGGGAGAAGGCGCACTGGACAAGGTCCTTGCAGTTCGAAACGTCGTGTATCATCTTTTCCGGCAGCATGTTCGGTACTCTCTATTTCGTCTCTGGAAAGTCTTATTAGGGCGCAGTTATATAAGATTGTTGCACAACCGTGCAAAACCGGAGGGAAAACATGGAGAAAGATGAAACGCTGGACTGCAAGGGGCTGATGTGTCCCATGCCGATAGTCAAATTGGCCAAGAAGATGAAGGAGCTCCCGGTGGGCAAGGTCTTGGAGCTGATCTCCGATGACATAGGCTCCAAGGAGGACATCCCGGCCTGGTGCAAGAGGACCGGCAACCAGCTCCTGGAGGCCAAGGACGAGAAAGGAATCAATTACCATTATATCAAGAGGCTGGCATGAAGGACAAGCTGGTGATCGTGAGCACCCACTCGGAGGACGACCCGGAAAGGGCCATCATCCCGTTCGTTCTCGGGCTGACGGCGCTGTCATCCGGCATGGAATCGGTCATCGTCCTTCAGGTGATGGGCGTGTACATGGCCAAGAAAGGCTTCGCCCAGAAGGTCCATGAACAGGCATTCCCACCGGTCAATGAGCTGATCGACACCTACATGGAGTCGGGCGGAAAGATACTGGTCTGCAATCCCTGCATGAAGAAGCGGGGCCTCGAGGCAGGCGACCTCATCGAAGGGGCGGTCGTGGTCAACGCCCCCACCATCGTGAAAGAGATGGGCGAAGCGAAGAACGTCGTTAGTTACTGATCAAAGGAAGTGATTCAAAATGGCTGAGAATGCAAAGAGATTGGTCATCGTCGTGTCGGAGGACAAGTTCGACAAGGCGATGATGTCGATGATGATGGCGAACACAGCGGCCAGCATGGGTATGGAGGTGCACGTGTTCCACACGTTTCTTCGGGCTGAACCTGCTCAAGAAGGGCAAGCAACCGAAGCTAGGAGGTATTATGCGCCTTTTCACCGGCGTCTTCGTCGGCCGGATGAAGGCGGTCGGGATAGAGAACTACCCGGCGCAGCTGGCGATGGCGCTGGACCTGGGAGTGCACGTCTACGCGTGCAGCACCACAATGGCATTGATGCGGATCACGAAAGAGGACATGGTCGACGGCGTAAAGATATTGGGCGCAGCGGGATTCCTGGACATAGCGGCGGACGGCGACATCTCGCTGTTCATCGGCTGAGGCTTGGACATGCCTTCCATACTGTTCCTTCTGTTCAAGTCGCCGCACGAGTTCGAGACGTCGCTGGACATGATCGACAAGATCGCCGGCGAGGAGAAGAGGGCGGCCATCCTGTTCGAGGACGCGGCGTATTACGCGGTGGACCGGAAGCAGGGCCCCAGGCTTCTCGGCTCGGCCAAGCAGGTGTTCGTGATGAGCGACGACCTGCAGGCGAAGGGCTTCGGCGGCCAGGCGCTGCCCGGTTTCAAGGAGATCGGCTATCTGGAGGCTGTCGACCTGATCATGGAACAGTTCGACCAGACCATTACGCTCTAGGGGTGGGAAGATGAAGACATTGACAATACAGTTGCGTAGCGGCACCATGATGAACATGGACACGAACGTGGCCATGAAGCTGGCGGCCGCGGCCCTGGACAAGGGTTACGGGGTCAGGATGTTCGGCTATGGGGAAGGGGTGTGGCTGATCAAGAAGGGCCAGGAGCCCAGGAGGTTCCCCAACGTGGGCCTAGAGGCCCAGGAACTGGCCGAGAAAGGGATGGAGATCGCGGTGTGCAACACCTGCTGCGCCGCCCGCGGTCTGAACCGGGGCGAGGAGATACCGGGCGGGAAGCAGGGCAGCTTGGCCAACGACCTGACCCGGTTCGTGGCGGAGAGCGAGCGAATGGTCACCATCGCGAGGTGAGGACAATGGCAAAAAGCGTTCTGGTATTGATAACCAAAGCACCATACGGCTACGAGGAAGGGTTCGCCGGCGCCAGGCTGGCGCTCTCCCAGCTGGCCGGAGGAATGATCACCAAATGCAACCTGCTGCTGGTCGGCGACGGGACCCTGAACGCGGTGGCCGGGCAGAAGGCGGAGGCATTGAGATGCCGTCCAACCAGGAATCACTGGCGGACCTGCTGGACTTCGAGGCCAAGGTGTATTGCGTGAAGGAGGACCTGCACGACCGGGTCGGGGACGTGACCGTCCTCGACGGCGTCACCGGGATAGACTGGTACGAGGCCCGGAGGATCATTGCCGACCACGAGTTGGTGACCACCTTCTGAAACTTCTTTTCGACTTTTCCTTTCCGCCTCATTGCAAGCGTTTTTATCCGGGGGCCGCATCGAGCGGCATGCTCGAGGTGCTGGGCCGTTCCGGGGTCGGACGAAACGCAAGGTGGACCGCGTCAACTTTCAAGGCGCTCACTCCCAATGTCATCTTCGCCGGGGATACGGCCGGCCGATCGCCCGCCGGTTATGATCTGTTCCTCTTGGACACCGGTGCCGGCCACAGCCTCCGCTCCGCCGATGGGCGAGCGGACAGCGGCATCTCGTTTCCGCACGGTTTCTATCCGCCGCTCTCCCAGATGCGCGGCGGCCGGTCCGATTTCGGGCCCCTGGAGGGCACCGGGGCCACCCTGGTCCGGGGCGACCCGGGCGTCATAGCCGAGCAGGTCAAGGCCTCGTCCTCGGAGATTGTCGTACTGGGCAACGCGTTCGAGTACCGGCGGGACGCCAGGCAGTTCGCGGCCGCCATGGTGGCGCTCCGCTCCAACGCCGGGTTCAAGCGCCTGGTTTACGCCCCGGGCATCATGGACGTCAGCAACATGGCCCTACTGGCGTACATGGGGGTCGACCTGATGGACACTGCCCTGCTCCAGTACCGCTCATCCCGCATGGAGGTCAGCATGGCGGAGGGCACCGTGTCCGCGAAGGACGCAAAATGGCTGGGGGCGAATACGCCCGAAGAAGCGCTGGCCATCAGCATGGACCGTGCCGCCAAGGAGCTGCAGCTGGTCCGCCACATGATATCGAAACAGCGGCTGCGGGAACTGGTGGAGATGCGCATCCACGCCTCGCCCTGGCTGGTCGCGGCACTGAGGATATTCGACGAGGGCCACTACGATTTCCAGGAGAGTTATTTCCCGGTCATCGGCCCGCGGTTCTACTGCAACGCCAAGCAGTCCCTGACCCGGCCGGACATCCTGAGGTACCGGAAGCGGATCATGGAGCGTTACGTCCGTCCGGTGGACAAGAAGGTGCTGCTCCTCATCCCCTGCTCGGCCAAGAAGCCCTACTCCTCATCCAAGAGCCACCAGGCCTTCAAGCGGGTCATCACCTCGCTCAGCAATTTCGACGTCGTGCACGAGGTCATCATCACCTCCCCGCTGGGGGCGGTCCCGCGGGAGCTGGAACTGTACTACCCTGCCGCCCAGTACGACATACCGGTTACCGGACATTGGGACCGGGAAGAGGTCGCCATGGTGCAGGAGATGGTGAGGCACATCGTCTCGTTCGGATACGACCATATCGTCTGTCACCTGGGGGACGAGAGCGAGTTCGTGCTGCCGGTGCTGGACGAGTTCATCGACACCACCAAGACCGCCAGCTGCACGGCCAAGGATTCCCTTGACCGGCTGTATGAGGTGCTGCAGAAGTACTGCGCCGAGTACCCCCGTGTCCCGCGCGGGGTGGACCGTTCCAGCTCCATGAGGTCATCCGCCATCTTCCAGTTCGGAGAGGTCGGCGCGGCCCTCACCGAGGGCTGCGAGGTCTCCGGCAGCTATCCCTACTCCCGCATCATGGCCGGGAGGACCCAGGTAGGCATGCTGACCCCGGACCGGGGAATGATATCGCTAACGCTGGACGGGGCAGAAAGGATCGCCGCATCCGGAAGGTTCCTGGTCCATATGAAAGACTTCGACATGGCCGGAAGCCTGTTCGCGGTGGGCGTGGAGAGCGCCGATCCAGACATACGAATTGGCGACGAGGCGATCGTAATGCGCAAGGGCAAGGTAGAAGCGGTCGGGGTGGCGATGATGTCTGGGGCGGAGATGGCGGACAGCGCCAAGGGGGAAGCGGTCCGCATCCGGCACAAGCGCAAATCCGCTTAGGCCACTTTCGGGCCTTCTTTCTTCCATCCAGCATATATTAGCTCGAGGATCACTTTCACCCACCTCCGGCACTTCGGTATTTAAGTGTCGGATGCCTACTATGATTCAAGAAGGCGTGCGCCGAAAGCGCATGGGGTCCGAAGCTCTATAACCAACCTAGGGGAGGATGCATCGGCCCATCCCTCACACTGAACAACATCCCAAGGTGGGGAGTTCTGCCCCGATCTCCCCGCCTTACCCATCATTCTTGCGAGAAATTTCTGGTTCAGCCTGATCGTGACCTCCTTGCCAATGCGGGAACGACTCCAACGCCGCCTTCGCCGCCTAAAAGCCTTCAACATTTAGAATAATAGATTCCGGCGTTATCTTGGACCCATCGCCTGAATACCTCATCGGCTCACACACGAGAACGCGCGCTATCGCCTTCCTTGCGCTGCATCATGCTCAAGTGAGGTGCCACATCAACGGCCATGGCCTGTTCGATCGACAAGGCCAGTTCTTCCAGCTTATACGGCTTGGGAAGCACCCCTACGAATCCGTACTTGGCATGATCGGCCATCACCGGATCGTTCGAATATCCGGACGAGACGATAGCGCGCACGGAACTGTCGACCGCGAGCAATTCGTCCATTGCTTCCTTTCCTCCCATGCCTTTGTTGTTCGTGAGGTCCACCAAAACAATGTCGTATTTCCGCTGGGCATCCATGGCCCGCTTGTACTCTTTGACCGCTTCTTCTCCGTTGCGGGCCACACCTACCTCGTATCCGAGCGCCCGCAGGAGGTCGGAAATTACATCCAGTATGTATTCCTCGTCGTCCATGACCAGGATCCGGCCTTGTCCCAATGATATTTCGGCCTCCTCCGTGGTCGGGCCGGACGGCTGTTCGTCCGTCACTGGCAGACATATCCGGAACGTCGTCCCCTTCCCTTCTTCCGATTCCACCTCGATGCTCCCCTTGTGCCTGGTCACGGTGGCGTAGACGACGGACAGCCCCAGTCCATACCCTTTGACCTTGGTGGTGAAATAGGGTTCGAAGATCTTCGGTAGCACATCCTTGGGGATGCCCATCCCTTCGTCCCTGATCGTGACCTCCACGTACCGCCCTGGCTGCAAAAGGGAGCGGTCATCGGATTCTGCGATGATGTTGACTGCGGACACCCGTACCGAACCGCCCTGCGGCATGGCGTCCTTGGCGTTCAGGAAAAGGTTGGTGAAGACCCGCCCCATCTGGCCTGGGTCGACGTACGCCGTCCACAATCCCAGAGGGATGCTGATATCGCAACGAACGTTGCTGTTCAGGAATGGATGATTCGAGGCCACCTTCAGAAGCTCTGGTATGGAGACCGGTTTCCTTATCGGAGAGCCCCCCTTGGCCAGCGAGAGCAGCTCCTGGGCGATCTCCTTGGCCTGAAGGATGGCCATTTCCGCCTCCTGCAGGCCTTTGTATGTCTCGGTTCCCTGTTCCGTTCTCTGCCTTGTCAGTGAGACGTAGCCCAGCACGCCGGTCAGTAGATTGTTGAAGTCGTGCGCTATCCCTCCGGCCAGGGTGCCGGTCGCCTCTAGCTTCTCTATGCGTTCCCGGTCCGCCTCGGCCTGACGCCTTTCCGTGACGTCCCACCCCATCACGCATACGGCGTCCCTACCGCCGTATCTTATCGGGCTGGCGGAGATCTCCAGAGTGACCATCTTGCCGTCGGACCGGGAGGCAGTCGTCTCTACCACGACGGAACGGCCCTCCCGAACGATCTCCATCACCTGGGTCACCACGGAATCGTCGATGTAGGGGATGTCCTTCATCTTGAGCCCGGTCACATCTCCTTCGTTCGAACCCAAAGAAATTGCAAAAGGATTTGTTCGCTTGCAGGATCGCGCCCTCGGCCAGGTCCATGACGAAGATCGATCCGAGGAATTGGTCGAATATTGCCCGATAGCGCTCCTCGCTCTCCCTGAGCGCGTCCTGGGCGATCTTGTTACCGCTGACGTCGCGAAGAATGATCACCCTCCCGACGATTTGGCCGACGTTATCCTTCATATCGTCCACCTGACAATCGTAATACTTCTCACCGTGGGTGGTGCTCAGAACCACCAGACGGTTGACCTTGTCCGCTCCGTCCAGCACCTCGAGGAGGGGCCGGTGCCCAGCGAACAGAACGGAAAAGTCCTGGCCGACAGAACCCGGGGACAGTCCGAACATGTTTGCGGCCATGGGATTGAGGTCGACCAATCTTCCGTTCTGGTCCAGGACCAAGATGGGGTCCGAGGAGATGTCCATGATCATCCCTCTGGCCACCGGCATGAGGCTTAGCATCTGATATCGGAACAGGGCGAAGGCCAGTGCAAAACCGGTGAACATGAACAGGATCGGGGTGAAGTCGAAGCCGTCAGATTGCCCAGTGATGACCAGCGCATTTCCTAGGAAGGGGACCGTGAAGCCAACCAGGACGATGATGTTCCGCCATCTGTACAGACCAGCATTGCGGGCGGCATGCGAGATAAGAAGAGCGAGGGTGGCCAGTATCATGATGTAAGAGTACACGGTGTGGATCAGGAAGGCCGGCCCATAATCAAGAGCCAGTGTTGAAAACCCAAAGGAATCGATCACCCTGGACCCCGGTGATGAACCAAGAGGTCAGTCCGTTCGTGGCGTCGACCGCGATCATCGCCATCGGGATTACGAAAAGGGAGACCACCCTCAATCTGGTCAGTTCCTTTTGGAGCCCGAAGAGGAAGATGATCGTGATCAATGTGACCACTGGCACAATGGCCACAATGCCCAGGACGACCTGGAACGCCACCATCTTTGTCGAAGGGTCGTCGGCCAGGCCGACCAAGGCGAAGAATAGGCACCAGCCGGCGATCAGGTACACCATCAGCTCGAACGGGAGCTGCGCTGGTACTGCCTTGTAGCCGCGTGAATATACCCCTAGGGCGATCATGATGATCCCGGAGAGGACCAGGGTAAGCAGGATCGCGCTGATCATGGCAATTCCAGATCTAGATTTTCATCCAATGGATGGCTATGAAAATAATGGAGTTAAGAACGTTTCATCCCGATTCCCATTTTTGATTGTCAAAGGATGCCACGTATGGATGGGGCCGCCGGGAAAATGCCACCGTCCTTCTATCGCCATCATCGTAAATATATTATACCGATTGGAAATTAATACGTCGAGCATGCAATACCAGATCAAGATGTCGGGGGACCCGGAACAAAAACTGAAACAGGCAAGGGAGCTGGCAGCGGAACGGGGTGTCACGTTCATCGGCGATGGGACCAAGGGCAAGTTCTCGGGAAGGATCATGGGCGGAAGGCTGAACGGCTTTTACTGGGTGGAAAAAGGGATACTGAGCATTACCATCATCGAGAAGCCCCTGCTCACCACATGGAACATGATAGAGGTCCAGCTGAGAGAATTCCTGAGGTCCTGATGGGGAATGGTGTCCATTGACTGCCTAAGACGGGACCATTCGGCCAGACACCCCTATGTCGTTCATTTCCACGATCCATCAGACGAACACTGAACCGTCGATTTCAGTTTCCAGTTTAGATAATAATGCGGAAAAATGGCCTCCATCGTTCCCTCGGTATCCGTTCGTATCTTGCTGACCTTAGTATATAATTGAACAAATATCATCGAAAATATTAACGATATTTCGTAATTCTAGAGGATAAATGTCTGGCCGGATGCCGTTTGTGGTAATCAGATTTGATTTTCAGGTGATTCCCTTTATAAGCAAAGTTCGTCGATTCCGGTGCAATGCACCTGAAAAACCTCAATGCCCGGACCTTCCTCATCGCTCTCGGACTGCTGTTGCCCTGCATCTTTGTTTTCATTCGCCTTCCTCCCCGTTTCCATGGCTCTGCCGTCCATAGGCCCTCATCAGTCCATCGCGGAAACGCATGTCCCCACCGCCACAGACGCGGCCAGTACTGAAAGGGCAGGCGCCGGTCCATCTGGAAGGTCGGGACCACAGCGGCATCGTCGCCTTCAGCGGAATCTGGACTGACCCCCTGGCCATATGGGCCGGTCGTCATTGATCTCCATATGGATGGGTGTCTTGTCCGAATGAAAGAAGGAACGTCTCGGTCCATGACCTGACCGAGTCGAACCTTATTCTTAACACATATTTTCCAATATCGAAGTCCTCGGGGAATCCGTTTGGCAATTCCATAATGCCTCGCAGCGCGCCATCGGTCACCATCGATTCAAGATAACGAGGTCGGATGAGGATCTGGACCAATTACAAATATTCCAACATGAACCTTGACCAGCAAGGTACCTCATCGGGATGTTTCCTGGGTCCCGGCGAATAACTATTTATCTTCTGGATTGCCACATCGTTCAAGGTTAGGAACGGTATCAAGGGTCGATTACGATGGACAAAACAAGTGTTAACGGCGATCTCGAAAAAATTCTAGGTCCAGATGAGAAGGTGCTGATCTCCGCCGAGGAGAAGATATACCACCCAGATTTCGATGTCGACTCCCTAGCGGTGACAAATGAAAGGATAATTCTGCGCAAGCCACATGCTCCTGGAACAAAGGCGGAGTTCACCGATTTCAGGTTCTCGGAGATCGAGGGGGTGGAGTTGGCCCGGGGCAGAAAGCGGTTCACGATCAAATTGAAGTTCAAGGAGGGAAGGAACCGATGGAATTGGGATTCCCGCTCACCTCTCTTGCCAAAGAAGCTCACGGGCTCATCAGCGCCAACCTTAACCTCTTCAACAAACCCGCACCAGAAAATGCTGAAAGCTCCCCGGCTGAGCCTGCACAATCAGAGGGTGATGCTCCAGAAGAGGTCCAGGAAGGAACGGCCGCGCCTGAGGAGGATGCGGCCGCAGAAGAGGAAGAGATTCCAGTAGAAGCTACGAAGAAGCTGTCCAGTCTGCTGAGGGGTCCCCAAGAAGAGGGCGTCCAGAAAAAGGTCGTCGTCTGCCAATAAGGCCAAACCGTCTTCGGAAGAGCCGGTCCAAGATGTTGACCGGCCCCTGAGGCCGAGGAGGTCCAGGCGCCGGAAGAGGCAACGGAGGAAGAAGCAGAAACCGATGCCAACCTGAAGAGGTGGCGGAAGCTCGCCAAGGGGCGAAAGAGCCGACGACCTCATCCACCGCAGATGGCTCGATCGAGATCGATGGCAAGCGGTACGAGTACGATGTCATAGTGCACACCGATGGATCGGTCTCGAAAAAGGACAAGAGCCTGTCAAAGGCGAAGAAGGCGAAGTACGGGCACACGCCCTTGACCGAAAGAGATCAAGTTACTGTTCAAGGAAAGCCCGGATGTGATAATCATCGGCATCGGCCAGACCGGCGCACTGCCGATCACTCCGAAGGCGGCCAAACTGCTCGAGACTGTGCCCTGTCGGATAGGCTCGACGCCAGAGGCCCTGGGTTGGTTGAATGAAGAAGAGAGAAGGTCGGTGGCATTGTTCCACATCACATGCTGAGCAATTCCAGGGCCTCAAGGTCGGGTCCGATGCCAAGGAAGTGTAGTATCGGGTCCATGTCCAGGCCGGTCTATAAGCTAGCTTGACCGAATAGACCGGCTCAACCGTTTCCATTTTTTCACCCAGATCGGAAGAACACATCGATCCATGGGTATATTAGAATCGAGCGATCCACAGGTCATAACCCAATACAATAGATTTCATGGCCGGTTGTGTTTGTTCAATATCGGATCAAACCCAACCCAACTGACATATTATTATAGATTGAATCAAACATATGAACCCGGTTCATTGATAATGAACAGGCCAATCGTGTGGGGGCA
>CAWDCQ010000011.1:0-9378 GCA_963800775.1 uncultured Methanomassiliicoccales archaeon
GCCAATGAAAGCTCCCTCCGTGGTCAGCACCTCGTCTTCATCATTGAGGAAAGCTCGAATGATATTGGACATGATGCCTTCCGAGCCGCTTCCGGCGATGACGCACTCTACTTTGAGCTCGAACTCGTCGGCAAGCACCCGCCGCAGATCCAAACCGCCGTTCGGATACAGATTCAGCCTATCCACGCAGCGCAGCATGGACTTGATAGCAAGGGGGGAAGAACCGAGCGGATTCTCGTTCGATGCCAGCTTATGGACCTTGGTAAGTCCGTACTCCCGCTGGACTTCTTCGATGGATCGTCCTGCTTCGTAGGGCCGAAGACTAGCGATGTAAGGCGGGACGAGGGCCATCACCTATTAGTGTACGCTGCCAATGAAATGGGCCGGATCCGCCAAAAGCAGATCCGGCCCTCGAGTGAAGCAGTGACGGACCAGCGTCAGCTACTGCACAGCCACTGTGATGGTTTGCTGTGCGTTCGTGGCGCTACCACCGTCAGGACAACTGGTTGCGATCCGGCTGCTGACCAGCCGGAATGACTGCGTTGACCTGAAGGACACCCGAAACCAAGCCTGGCGCTTCTCCAGCGTACTGAATCGTCGCCGTCTGACCGCCAATGGTGACGCTGACGGGTGTCGCCACAGGTGTCGGGAATGGCGGGGTCAGCGAGGTGACGCTACCCGTCGTGCCGCTCGGCTGGAGCATTCCCTCGCCGGTTGCGTAAATCGAAATCACCAAACCCGTAGCCGCCGGGTTGGTGGCGCCGTTGCACGGTATTGTTCTGATTGATAATCGCGCCCTGGCCGCTGCCGCCCTGGCTGGCGAGAAGATGGCCGGGACCGTATCGGCGACGTTCAACATGAGCGAAGTGGAAGAAACACCGCTGCACATGACGACCACGTTCGTCGTCACTCGACCGGCGATCTCATAGGGGACGATGGCGTTGATTTGACCGCTGGATACGTAGATCAGCGGACTGGCGATCCCATCGAAGGTTACCTCGGTGTCGGCCAGTTGCGTCAAAACCGTTCCGCTGGAACTCAGAGTAAGCCTTGCGGTGTGGCGGGTCCAATGTTGGTCCCGTAGATCGAAATGATCTCACCGGGAGAAACCGAGCCGGGCAAATTACTGGCGGCGTTCACGACGGTGGAAACGGCCGGAGTCGCAGGCGGCTGCACTGTGATCATCACGTTGATGGTCAGGCTCACGGCGGAAAGGCTGGACGAAGTGACGTTGACGGTGCCGGTATAAGTCCGCCGCCCAGCGTGGAGAGGACGCCCTGGTTCAAGCTGATAGAGAGCGCACTCGGCGTCGTTCCACTGGTCGGAGTGACAGAGATCAGTCCGGCGGTAGTCGACGTTGTGGTCACGGCAAACGGAATCGCGCCGGTGGTGCTGGTTAACTGTACCGTTTGGGCGGTCGGATTGGTCCCGCTACCTGCCTGGTATATGAAACTGACGCTGTTTGGACTGACCGCCAGGCTTAGCGCCGGTCCGATCACAAGCGTGACCGGAATATTCAGCGGAGTATTCGCGGCTCCTGGTATTACAACCGTCACGACGCCGCTATAGCTTCCCTGTCCGAGAGTGGAGCCATTCGCCGAAACCGTGATCGTTCCGGGAGTAGTGCCATTCGAAGGCGTCACGGACAGCCAGCTGCCACCATTGAAGGTGGTCGCGGTTGTTGAGAAACTCAGCCCGGCTGCGGAACTCACGATCTGAACCGTCTGTGCGGCCGGAGCAGAGCCGCCGAAGGGTTGGTTAAACGTGAGCGTGGTCGGCGAAGCCGAAGCCGTCGTTCCCGACGTGATTACAACGGTGACGGGAATCGTAGTCGGCGTGCTTCCGGCCGCCGTTGGAGTAGACGTTACGCTGCCTGTGTAAGTGCCGGCGCCCAGGCCCGCCGTCTGGAAGCCCAGGGTCAGGTTGTTGGGCGTCGATCCGCTGGTCGGGCCGACCAGAAGCCAGCCTGTTCCGTTGTTCGTGGTGGAAGTTACGTTGAACATCAGCGCCGTAGTCGGGTCCGTGCTGGTCAGCGCGATAAGTTGACTTGCCGGACTCGTCCCAACCTGGGTGGTGACGGTAACCGCTTCCGGACTGACGTTCAGCAGCGGTGAATTGCTGACATTCAGGGTGACCGGAATGGTTAATGGTGTATTACCGACGTTCGCATCCGGACTTTGTAATTGTAATCGTCCCCTTACAAATTCCGACCGGTGCGCCGGTCGTGTTGATTGCAACCGCCAGGGTCCCGGGAGTGGTCTTCTCCTGCGGCGATCCGGTCGCGACAAACGGATCTACCTCTTCGTACCTCTCTCTGGACATCGTCGGCGTAAACTCCCCGGTCCGGAACGGCTCATGGGATGCTTCGGGCAGTCCGGCCTCGAGCAGGGCCTTCAGCGCGCTCGCGCCGTCGATGGAGAAGTAATATGCTTGGGAAGCTCGAGTGGTCGAAGATGATGCCTTCCCGGTACATGCCCAGTTCGAAGTCGGGGAAATCGCCGTTCCCGTTCATTCGGGTGGATGGCTCGATGAACCTGGCGAAGTCGTAGGAGAAGTATCCCACCAATCCGCCCAGGAACGGGAACCGGGAATGGTTGAATTGATCCTTGGCCGAAAGACAGTTCAGGTATCCGATGGGATCATCGCGCGGAACGCCGCATTCCGGTCCGCCCACTACCCGGCCACGACGCAGCGGACCACGTACTCTGGATGGAAGCCCATGAAGGAGTCGAGACCGTCCGTCCGTGCCAACGAGCTCTCCAAGAGGACGAGCATTCCGATGCCAGGGACAAACGGTCGTACAGCTCTGCGGGGGTGAGACCGAGGTCAAGTTTTTCGACATTAACTCTGCTGTCACCGATTGTCATCATAATAGGTACATCAATGACCATATATAATCATTATTGTACACTTATGTGCATTTGCGCCTATATAGGCCGGGGCATCACCGATGATTACATGTTAAGGCACGACCGTCCGGAAGAGCGGTGAATGGATGAAGGTCATAGCATTCAATGGAAGCCCCAGGGCCAAGGGGAACACCTACCAGGCTCTTTCCATCGCTCTCCAGGAGATCGAGGGCGCAGGAATATCAACGGAACTGATCGACCTGTGCGAGCATGAGATCCACGGATGCAGGGCCTGCGGGGCATGCTTCAAGAACAAGGACCGGGAGTGCATCATGAAGGATGATAAGGTGAACGAGTATGTCGACAAGATCGCCAGGGCCGACGGTCTCATCATCGGATCTCCGGTCTATTTCGGAAACCTGTCATCCCAGACCAAGGCGTTCATCGACCGGGTCGGATATGTCAACCGGGCCAACGGGGACCTGTTCAAGCGCAAAGTGGGGGCGGCATGGCCATCAACCGCCGGGCCGGTGCCCTCGAGACGTTCAATACCATCAACAATTTCTTTCTCATCGCACAGATGATCGTTCCCGGTTCCAGCTATTGGAACGTCGGTACCGCTTTGAGACAGGGGGAGTTCGTCAACGACATAGAAGGGATGAACACAATGCGGAACCTCGGTCAGAACATTGCCTGGCTGTTGGAGAGGTTGAACCCCTAGTCTCTTTTGACCTGTGTAAATCAGACAATCTCTTTTTAATAATTATTCAATCATCGTATTCGTGCATATCACGGAACAACGACCATTTCGCTATGGTCCATAGTATTCCGGCTGTTCAAACGTCAACGATCGGTCATTGCCTTCTTTGGTGGACCGAACGGAGGTAGCCTGTTCCGTGGATGGGATGTGGTCGTGACGAAAAGAGACATGGGAGCACGCAACAAAGTTCGAGGGGTCGACAAGGCGATTCACGGACCTGCTCTCTGGTTCTCGGTCCCAGCGGTGTTTGCGGGCCTGGTCGCGTCCACAATGACGATCGGGTGAAGGATCTTGTTAAGGAACGGTAAAAGGTCAGGGAAAAATGCGTTCGTAGTACTGCTCATGGTGTTCGCGATCTTGATCGTCGGCAACATGGCCCTGATGGGGGCCAACGCAGCGTCATGCTCGTCCGTTGCCAGCACGTCAAAGGCGTCTTACGCCGATCACAATCACAGTTACCAAGAGGGCCTGTCATCGGAAACCTCCGCCCAGCCCCTGACGGTGGAGGTCCAGTTCGGATCGATCTATTTCCGCGGAGAAGAGGCGCAGGGATATGCCCAGATATCACTTGACGGAGTGCCTAACCAGGTGCAGGTCCAAAACATAAACGCATCACTGATCTACGAAGGAACCAACATAGCGAGCCCGACGGTGAGCGCCACGGATGTCGTCGGCATGTACCTGATCCACTATCAAATAGGAGGAATGGCCGCCGCCGGTACCTATGAGCTGCAGGTCATCGCCACCAACGATACCCACAGCGGGGTCGGAATGGGGGGCTTCCAGATAAGCGGAACATTGCAGGGCTGGGATTGCACTCTCATCTCCATCGATGGAAAGACCGCCGACCTCATGACCCGGGCCGGACGATCCAGGTCGGCCTGGAGGCATTGAACGCCACCATGACCTATGTCAACGGGACCACCATCGGACTGCAGACAGACCTGGGCCCGCTGGCGACGACTGTTGGCGACATAAATGCAGTGGTCAGGAGCATCGACGGGACGACCATCGGGATCGAGAGCGACATCGGGAATCTCAACGCCACTGTCGCTGACGTACACGCGCGCGTGGTCAGCCTGAACAGCACATCGGTCTCCGTCGCCACCGACCTGGGCTATGTCAACACGACCCTGAACGGTCTAAATGCGTCAGTGGTGCGTGTGGATGGGAGCATGGCCACCATCAATACGACGCTTGGCACCTTCCAGGTGGGCCTCGACGATCTTAACGCCAAGGTAGAGAGCATCGATGGGAACATGAGCCGGGTGAGTACAGCGCTGGGATCGGTCCTGGTGAACCTGACCAGTCTGAACGCCAAGATCGAGGGCCTGAACGGCACCGTCGCCACGGTCCAGACCGACCTGGGCCTGGTGCAGGCGAACACGACGGACATACGGCTCAGGGTGATCTCCGTGCAGGACGATACCGCCACCATGGTGACCTCGCTTGGGAACATCAAGGGTACCGTGACCAGCATGAACGGGACCACCGCCACCATACAGACACAACTCGGTTCGGTGAAGACAGAGGTCGGCAGTGTCATGGGGAATCTAATGGTATTGACTCCAGCACCGTCATCGGCATCGGCGTCACCACGGTCCTTTCGATCCTGATCCTGGTCGTGGTCATCTCCAGGACCAAGAAGCGTTAGGTCGATCAGTCCTCGACAAACCCTTTCTTCTATTTTCTCCAGCCAACGCTGTCACAGGCACGGCGTGTCGGTCATTATTTTAATGATTGAGAGAAATGGCCGTCGGCCAATCATTCCAAATGTCGCCCGCCCTATCGGATCCTGGCTAACGTTCGGGCCGCGACCGACCCGCCGTGTTCCAGAAGCTGAGATATGCCGCCCATGATCGCAGCCATCAGGATGGAAACTTGCCAGCGCATGCGTTTTGAGCATTCGGGCCGGTCAACGAAGATTCTCTCATTATCTAGAAATACTGGCGGGAACAAGCCCCATCCAATGTCCGAGATCCCGCGGCAGGATAATCCAGCACGTTGCGCCATGTGCGACAGCTATAACCTGAAAGGGTTGTGGACCTGCGAATGCGGTGCTTTGAACCTAAGCCGGAACAAGATATGCTGGAAATGTTCGCGCCAGCGTAACGAGCCGTTGGTCCCAGGTGCCGTTCAGGGCACCGGGGACGGGCCGGCCTGAAGTGCCGCCTATAGATTGGCCTTAAGCGTATCCAGGTCCATGGTCAACTGGATCACGTCACCGACGACCCCGATCTGGTCCGTGCGGATCTTGATCTTGGCCCGGCTCATGAACGGCTTCTTTACGCTGAGAGGCTTGACCATGTCCTTGTTCAGCTCCACCACCAGGCTCATTACCGTCCATTTGGAGGTGTCGATGTTGCTCCCGATCATTTCACCCAAGTTCCTGCCGTCCTTGGTGATAACGTGCTTTCGCTCGATACTAGAAAGTTCTATTGGCATCCTGCATCCCTGGGATAAGGATTGCGGTGTCTCTATAAATATGTTGGTCGCATCCTCCGGGAAACGAAAGCCAGAGCCACTTTATGGCCTCGTTCCGGAGGATTGTGACCGGGTCCATGGCTTCCTTCTCAGAAGTAGTACCAAATGCTCCGGTAGTCGTCCAATTCCTCCCCTCTTTCCTTTAGCCTCATCAGGTAGTCCATTATCGGCACGTCCGAATACACGTAGGTCGGCGCGCTGGTGATGTTCTTCTCCCAGGGGTGGAATTCGTAGATCCGCTCGCCCTGGGGGGAGATGGCTATCAGGTCGTGATTCTGCCAAGACCGCAGGTAGTTCTTGCCCAGACCAGGTATGTTGAAGACCGGTTCGTCGGTACGGGATAGTCCGGGTATCATTCTGGCCTCCTCTTTGTTCTCCTGCAGCAGCCTCGCGATGGGCACCCGATACCAGTTCGTCTCCTTCTTGCCTTTGGTGTTGAACGTGTAGTAGGGGTCGATGCCGATCTGTTTCATCATCAGCCTCAGCGCGGCGGTCTCGAATTTCCTGCTGTTCTCCATAGTGAAGACCTGCTGGTTGTAGACGGAGATGCCTTGCATCCGCAGTTTCTTGATAGCCCCTGCCAGGTCTGGAGTGATCTCATATGTATGTTCCAGGTGGGTCACTATGCAAAGGTCCTTCTCCGGCGGACTGTGGAACATGCCCATTGCATCGACGAGCTTGTCGGTGAACCTCATCGGGAGCACCACCGGCAGCCGGGTACCTATCCTGATCCTTTTGACGTGCTCTATCTCTGAAAGGCTTTGCAGAAGGCCGACGATCGATTCGTCCGGCATGAGCGCGGGGTCGCCTCCGGTGATCAGGACCTCCGAGACCATGGGGTGCGACCGGAACCAGTCCAATGCGCGGGAGATGCTCTCCGGCGAGGCCATCGCCATGGGGTCGGACACATTCCCGATCTCCAGTTCCTCTGGCAATATACACATATCTGGGCACAGGCGTTGAACGGCTTCAGTATCGCTATCATCGGATAACGTCTGGTCACCAGGTCGACCGGGGAGGTCTGCCCTTCCTTCATGAAATCCAGGTTCGATGACCCCTTCGACTTCGATTCCAGTATCCCGCTCACGTAGCTCAGGGGCGGGATGACCTGGGCCCTGACGGCGTGGTCGAAGGTACGAGAGGGGTTCTTGTCGAACAGCGACAAATAATAGGGGGTGATCCCGAAGGGGAGGCCATGGGTGTTCGCCAGCTCTATCGCTGCCCCTTCCTCGTTGGTAAGATCGACGATCTCGGCGATGGCGTGGACATCCGTGAACACGTTCCTCTGATGCCAGTGATAGTCTGCCCAGTCGGAGGGGTCGCCCCCCAGATGGTCCAGGATGCGGGCCCGGTTGTCCTCCCTTCTGGAAATGACCGCCTTATCCAGTCCGGAAAGGTAGGAATCGATCTTGGACATGCACCTTTCGGCCAGCCCGTCCAGGTGATCCGATCTGATGCTCGCTCCCTCCCTTCCGTTGAAGGAGAGAAAGGTGGGGGCGCTCTCCCTGTGGATGTCCGAAAGCCCCATCGAACCGATGGCGATGTAGAAGAAATCCGCGTAGGCCGCCTTGTGTCTCTCCCTGATCTTGCCAGAGTACTCATTGATGATCTCCAGCATGGTGGAAAGGGTGCTGAAACGGGAGACCGCCTCATTCCGTTGGGCGAACAGGTTCTTCAGTACCCCTATGCAGTTGAGCGCGTTGGCCCTCTCCAGGGTCTCCATGTCGCAGAAGCCGGAGTAGACGCCATCTCCCTTCTGTGGAGGAGAGAGAACAGGTTTCGCCTTATGGTTTCAAGGCTTTCGCTGGAGTTGAGCTCGGAGTACATCTCCGGATCGAATCTTCTCAGATGGTCGGAATGTGTGATCTCGAGTGGCGAAACCCCCCTGATCCCTTCTCTCATGTCGACTTCAAATCCGGTTTGATTCGTCTCTATGCTGATTATTTGGTTGTCGTTCATAAGAACCCACCCTTTTGATCGATGATGCCTCACTAGACCCCGTTACGGAACAGAAGGAGGACCGGTGAAGGGATCGAGAATTAATAAGCAGAGACACTATTTACATTCTTGCTTGCCCAAGATAATTTGGGGTGTCTGGACGATTCTAATTAGCGTCATTTTCTTGCATAATAATCTAGGACATCGATGCATCGTTGCAGAACGTTTTATCCACAATTCCTATCGATATTTTTCGAACGCATGCGGACGCCTAGGGCCTGACCCGATTGCTCGAGGGAATCGTTCATTTATTAACCATCTTCCTCCCATCAAATCCAATCTAGTGGAACTATGACCGAAAAGAAGAGCAAGAAACCTGCCGGGGAATCCGAGGAGTTCAGCTACGAGGAAGAGAAGGAACCCGAGGACATCTATAACGAAGAGGCCAGAGAGGAGCTGCTCGAAGGCGATGAGATATCAGCCAACGAGGAAGGGTTCATGCGAGGCTTTGAGGGCAACATCGAAGGAGGAAAGAAACGCAAAAAGGGTTCGGAGCATGAGGACACGACGTCCGTCGAACTGATGAAAGAGGAGTATACGCAGATTATGACAGCTCCGTTGCATCGGCCAATGATGGACTCTGGCCGATGAAATGGCGTTAGCCAAGGAAGGTCGGTTAAGATCTTGACCGGTGGGGTTGTTCCAGTCCGGCGATCAATTCGATCTGCACGGCTTTCTTCTTGCCATGCCTGGCACGCTGTTCCTTCGCGGAGATATCCGATCATGCGAGATCGGCGAACTTCCGCAGCTGCTCTTCTTTCTGGTCATCTTGCTGACGCTGCTGAATAGCGTGCTGATGAGTTCCACCCGCATCCTGTTCGCCCTCAGCCGCGATGGCCTGTTCTGGCGGCGCACAGCGGCGGTGGCGGAGGAACCACACCCCGTCCCGCGCTGGCCCTGGCTACGCTCGTCGCGGTCGGGCTGGTGCTGAGCGGCACCGTGGATCGATTGATTGCCCTGGCTGGGTTTTTCTATGTCTCCAACGATTGCTGGGCCTATGTTTCCCTCATCGTGCTGCGCCGCACCCGGCCCGCCGCCGCGAGGCCGTTCCGCGTTTTCGCCTACCCCGCGCTGACGTCCTCACCCTCGCCGTAACTTCTCGCGTTCCTGGTGGGCGCGGTAGTCAGCGACCGGCGCAACAGCCTCTATGCCCTGCTGCTCTGTCCATGGCCAGTGTGCCGGTACGATCGCTGTTCGTGCGCGCCGCCAGGGCCAGCCGCTAAGATAGGTTGATTGCCCTGACCGCCATCACCCGCGCCGTCAGCTCGTCTTGCTAGTCTATTGCCA
>CAWDCQ010000012.1:0-11445 GCA_963800775.1 uncultured Methanomassiliicoccales archaeon
TGACGGGAATCCCAGGAGTCAGGACCACCGGACGACGGGACGACGGGACTACCGGACGGTTCTAAATGCTGAAAAGCTGACATGCTGAAAAGCTGAAAGCAGAAATTGACTACGGAACTACGGGACCGTTTTCATGAGCTTGGCAGTGAGGCAGCCAGCTACGCCCACGTTTCACAACATGCTGTGGTGCAGTGAGTTGCGCACTTCAAAGAGGAGGATCATTGCAAAGGAAGCAGTGCCGAACGGTCTTGTAACTGGGTTCTTTGCTGTTTTGACTGGGATAAAGACCGGGCGAAACCGACTTGGCAGGAGTGGCCAGAGCGAATCTCGGGGCAGGACTGCTTAGCTTATGTGGGTAACTTTTTAGACTGGTGGTCAAAAGGATTCACACTTGGGGCTCGCCTACCAGATATTATCCATCCCCCCACCGTCGCCCCACCGTAGCACCTCTAACCGGGGTTAGAGGTGCTACGGTGGGGGTATGGTGGGAGCATGGTGGGGCAAAGCATTCTGGATACCAGGATAGTCTCAGGTTGAACACACACGAGTCAGCGGTCAGAGGTCAGAGATCAACTCGCTCCTGCTCAGATCGGGTTTGTCGTTGGTGAGGATGTGACCATTGTAGCGGAGTTCACCTTTGCCGGAGAGACTAAGGTGGCCCCATCGGAACGGACTTGAGCTGCGCCGCGCTGGCCGTGGAACGCAAGATTCCCAATCATCACGATCTCGGCGTATGCGTCTGAACAGCAAGAGAACCGGGATCGGGGACGAGTGAAACAGATCGTGCCCATCGATGACACCTGCAGCCAGATATGCCGAAGACGCCGACCCTAGAACCTTGACCGGCCGCCTTTCCTGAGCTCCCGTGCCCTCTCCAGACAATCCCGGCCCTCCGGCGATATCGAACCGAGCGCCTCGCCCCAGCTCCTCGAGGGCCGATGCCAGTGCCATCGGGTTCCCGGAACGCTCCGCGTGCCTGGCGGATTCACGGAGCTCCACCAGTGCCCGGTCCCGCTCGCCCATTTGGACCAGGATCATCCCACTCCTCAGGTAGACCGCCCCCAGGCCCTCGCTGTTCCCCTGCTCCCGCAATATGACCTCCGTCCTCTTGAGCTGGTCCAGCGCCGCAGACAGGTTCCCGGATGCCTCTTCATTGAGCGCAGCCTCCATGTCCGCCTGTGCCTCGAGGTCTCTGCGCCCTAGTTCCTTGGCCAGCTGCAGCAGAGTCTCGGCCGAGCCGGCAGCCTTTTCATGTTCACCGCAGCCGCGCTGGACGGAGACCAACGCCATCAGCAGCGCCAGGTCCCCGTCGTCCACCATGGCGGACCTCGAGCCCCTGCCCGGGCGGATCGGATCTCCCGGATGCCCCGATCAATTTCTCCAGCGCTGCGATCACCTCCCCGCACCTTCCTGACCCGGAGAGAGCCAGTGCCCATCTGGCCTTGATCTTCTTGTACTGAACGGCGTCCCCCGCCCTGCGGAACGTCTCGGCCGATTCCAGGCGGAGGTTCTCCGCCTCCCTGGACCTCTGCTGGACACCGTACAGGTCGGCCAGATTGGTCTGTCCGATGCCTTCGCCCACCAGGTCCCCGGCCGACCCGGCCACGGAGATAGACTCCTTGAGGTCTGACTCTGCCTTTCTCAGGTCCCCCTCCTCCCACTGCACGAGGGCCAGGTTGTTGAGGTTGGCCGCCACGGCGGCCCTGTCGTTGTGCTCTTGGGCGATCCCCAGGGCGGTGCTGAACGCCTCTGACGCCTCTCTCAGGCTGTGGGCCTTCCTCCAGGTCGATCCTATCCCCATCCACTCCCTGACCTGGCCGGCGTGGTCATTCACGCTGGTGTAATAGGACAGCGCCTTCCTGTGCGCCTCCAGCGATTCCGTGGTCATGTTCACTTCTGCCAGCGTGCGGGCGTAGGACTCATGGACCGAGGCCGCCATGGCCTGGTCGGGTATGCCCTTCAGTATGGAAAGGCAGAGCTCAAAATCGGCCAGCGCCTCCCGCGGCATCCCCAGGACGGAATGCAGCCGTCCTTTGACCAGAGACATCCTGGCCAAACAGATCTGGTCCAGGCTTTCGACCGGGATGATAGATATCAGGTCCATCGATTCTTCGGCGAAATCCATGACCAGTCCTTCCATGTTCCCGTACAGCATCTCCACCGCCTTTGTCCAGTCTCCGGCCGCGGAGTCTTGGAAGACCTCCTCCAGGCGCCACTTCTCGCCGGTGCGGCCCTTGCAATAGTCGGCGGCCGCACGGTGCATCCGCACAGCCTTGTCCAGCGGGAGCATCGAGGCAAAATAGCCCCGGACCAATTGATGGGCCGAGACCCCCTCGGCGAACTCCTGGACCAGTCCTTTCCGTTTGAGCGAGGAGAGCGTCTCGGGAAGGAAACCGGGCAATTCCCGGGCAGGTACGGGAAGGTGGAAGACGGCCAAGAACTCCAGCATGTCCTTTTCCTGCTCTGTCAGAACGCGCCGGAAATGCTCTCCCAGGATATCGTCGATGCTCCCCTTTGCGGCCTCGGTCCCGGTCTCGCAGGCCAGCCTGAGCATCAGGGGATGGCCCCCGCATTCCCTTGCCACCGCATCGGGGTCGCGGGCGTTCCACTTTGACGCGAGGGCTGCGCACGCCCCCTGGTCCATGCACTTGACCTCCAGCCGTTTGGTCCGGTCCAGGGAAGGGCCGAGGAATGGAGGGACCGACCTTGAAATCACGATGATCTTGGACGGCGGGGCAGAACTGACGGCGTCGCACAGAAGACCCAGGAGCTTGGACACGCTCGGGGTGGCCCGGTCCACATCGTCCAGGAAGATCACGGGCTTGATCTCCCTCATCCTGAGGACCAGGGGAGAGTAAAGGTCCGCGACCTCCAGCTCAAGGTCCGGATCGGGAAAATCTCGATCGCTCACCGAGCTGAGAAAGAACTCCCTCAGTGTCTTGGTCAGCGATTGCACGGAATCCCATTCGTGCACCGTGTACCAGAGGGCGGAACGTTGGTTGACCTGGCCCTCGAAGGCCTTGGCGGCCAAGGTGCTCTTTCCGATCCCGGGCAGACCGAACACCAATGCGGACGAGCCTTCTTCGGAACGGATGAACGCATTCAATTCGGCCAGTTCCGCATCCCTTCCCTCGAACAGCTCGACCACCGGGCGTCCGAAGGACATCGTCTCGAACTCCCTGTGCGGACCAGCTCCATGCGATTGGCCGGACAGCCGCTCCAGGTTCAGCGTGTCGCTGACCCTTGCCGACACCAGGAAATCCCAGAGGTCGGACTTCTTCCCGGTGGCCTCCTCTAAGGCCTTCATGGCCGAGGCGAGCGTGACGCTCCGCACCGATCGGCCATCGTCGAACGACACCATGCGGGAGGCCAGATCGCTCTCGAGCAACCTGGCGCTCTTCAATCCCTTCTCGGTCAGGAAATAGGCCTTCCTGCGCTTGGGGGCCCCCCGGACATGGCACAGCCGGCTCTCCGCCAATCCTTCTGCGGACAGCGACGAGAGAGCCCTGGAAATGTTGTAGAGGCCTGAGCCCATCTTTTCCGAGATACCTTCCTGGCAAGCCTCCCGCGGGACCTCCATCTCCCCTCTGTAGGATTCCATTTCCAACAGGTGGATCTGTAACATCTCGATCTGGGAGACTGACAAACGTGGCATGGGCCCTCGTGGCTTCGGCTGGTAACCGCCATGTGGGTATAAGTTCAAAAGGCTATTTTTATAAACCTGCAAAATCGATGCAAAACAAATGTCCCCGGTTAAATAGAATCGTAACCTTATTTGCCCCCAAGGGCTTACAATGAGATTCCACCTATTGTACCGCAAACTGACTGCGGTATCGGCCATCCTGCTTATCGCGGTCATGATGCTTTCGATGGTGCCGCAGATCGCTTCCGCGGCTACCGCTGCGACCGATACGAAAATGACCACCGACAGCGGGCCGACGGACATTTTGGGCGGAGGCGACCACTTCTTCGTCAGGTCCGGCTCCGACGCCGCCTTCGGCATCGTCTGGGGGACACATGACAACCCGAACGACATTTATGTGGTGTCCATCGCCGCCCGCTATCTGGGAGAGGCCCAGGTCTACAACCTTCAGGACCAGCTGGTCCAGGCGAACCACACCATCAAGGTGTACACTATGTACGCGGTGAAGCTCGACAACCTGATCGAGTACAACGATTCGAATCAGGATGGGATGCTCCAGTACCATAGGGCATTCAACCGGGCGGCGGGAACGGTCGGAGACATCAGCAACAACTCCGAGACCACGTACAAGATGGTGGATCTGGCCACCGCTTGGAACAGCAGCGCGGTGGTCAACACCACCACGGCCAACTCGACCATCTTCTCCTTCAGCCTCACCGCTTCCAACCAACCTTACGAATATCTCAGCGCCATGGCCGACCGGAATGTGGGAGATAATGTCCTCGACCAACTGAACCTCACCTTCCGCCTTACCGCTACCACCCAGCACGTGGACAACGCCACGATACCCCAGTACAGACTGACGGTGGCGTCGGGCCCGTTCGGCAACCGGATGCTTTACAATATCCAGTCCCTGGACCCGAAGTATGTGAGCGAGGATATCGTCTCATACAACGCCAAATGGAACAAGACCATCCAGGGCTGGGACACGGACCCGAACAACACCAACCCGGCCATCCTGCTGGAGTTCGAGAGCCTGGTGGGAAATTACATCCCATTGACGGCGGAATCTATCCTGGAAGAGCGGGAATACCAGAAGATCATAGACGACATTGGTGAGGACGGCACCGCAACCGTCCAGACCCCGGCCGGAACCGTGGACCTGAACAACAGCGCCGGGGACATGAACGGGCCGATGGACCTGACAACCCCGCGGATGACATTCGGAGGGGACAAGACCAAGATCGGGACCTTCGAATGGGTGACCAACGTCACTGTCGATGGCCAAGCCGCCCAAGCTCACTCCCAGGTGATCGCTGGTTATCCCACCATGGCACGGGGCGGGAACGGACAGCTCTTCACCGGCTTCGTCATCGTGGGAGGCATAAGCTATCCTGGAGGCAGCCTTATCGTGCAGGACCCATCGGTCTCCTCGCAGGCCACCCTCAACATCGGGGCCGTCTACGGCGCGGGCGGACCTGTTTCGGGCGGCCTCGCCTCCCAGCCGTTCCTGCTGGGGCTCATGGCCATCGCGGCGATGGTGGTCGTCGGGCTCGTGCTGGCGGCGGTGCTGATAAGAAAGAGACAGCCGAAGCAGCCCCAGCAGACCTATGAGATGCCTGGACCGGCCCAGAGCGATTGGAGCAAATACTACGAGAAGAAGTGACCGAGCCCAAACCCCTTCCCTCTCCGTTTTTCAGGGCCCTCAATCATCTGGGTGGGAAATCCTTGATGCGCCTGGTCATTCTTATTTACCAGAGCAGACCGGATGGTTGCTGTCAGTATCCTTGCCCTTGGGGCAGTGACGGCTTTCCGGTAACCGGAACGGTGAAGCAGAAGGTGGCTCCCTGACCTAATACCGATTCGACCCATATCTTCCCCCCGTGCCTTTCGACTATCTTCTTGGAGATGGCCAACCCCATCCCGTTGCCAGGATACTCATCCCGGGTGTGCAGCCTGCGGAACATCTGGAATATCCTTTCGGATTGTTCAGGCGCGATCCCGATGCCGTTATCCCGGATCGATATTCTCCAATCATTACCTGTGACCAGGGCTGAAACGTCCACGTCGGGGGAGCTGCCATTATGGAACTTGATCGCGTTCGAGATCAGGTTCTGGAACAGCTGGATCATCTGCCGGCGGTCCCCCATCACCTGCGGAAGGTCGTCGTGCCTGAGCCTGGCCCCGGAATCCTGTATCGCGACCTCGAGATTGGTGGTCACTATCTGGAAAACCTCTTCCATATCAACTATCTCGAAGGGGTTCGTGCTGCGATCGATGCGGGAGTAGGTCAGCAACCCGTCTACCAGGTCGTTCATCCGCTGGGCGCCCTCGATGGCAAATCCGATGTATTCCTGCGCATCCTCGTCAAGCGCTCCCTTGTATCTCTTCTGCAGGAGCGACAGGTAGCTGGAGACCATGCGCAGCGGTTCCTTCAGATCGTGGGAGGCGACATAGGCGAACTGTTCCAGATCTTTGTTCGACCGGGAAAGCTCCTGCGCCCGCCTCTCCACCTCGATCTCGGCGAAGTGCTTCTCCACGATCACCCCGATCAGCTGCGCGGACGACCGTATACTGGTCTTGGCCGCTTCCACCATGAACAGCGGCCTGGACCGGTAATCCTGGGCAGCCCTGATCAGTTGTTCGGCGTCAAGATGGTTCTTGTCCGCCATCTCCTTCAGGACCTGGGAGTCCTGGGGCGGGTCCCCGTAGCCGATGTTGATCGAACCGATCGTCTCCCCGTTGGCCATGATGGGGACGACGTAGATCCGGAGACCGCCGGGACATGGCCTGTCCACGGGACCGTTCTCTTCCAGTATGAGCTTCGTCGATTCGCTCCAGCAGCGGTGGTGGCACAGCAGGCCTCCGGCCTCCAGATCGTTGCCCTCATCGTCATTCCTGAAGGAATTGTCCATGAGCTGACACCATCCAGAGGAGAACACCCCCATGGAACTGGTGCCGTCTTTTTCGTATACCGCGGCAGAGGTGCCGAGGAGGTTCAGAGTATCGACGAGGATCCCTTTCAGCACCTTCTCTCCGATCGTGTCGAGGATGAGATGGGGGGTCTTTCCTCCGGCGTCGGCCTCAACTAGAGGATCGTCCGTGACCACTTTGCTCTCGACCGCTCCGGCTGAGTTCGTCAACATCCACTCGATCCGGCCCAGTTCGTCATCCCTCTTCCCTATACTGGATTCGAGTTTCCTAGGCTGGGGGTTGTCCGAATGATCGTCCATCACAGTTCTCCGACCTCCGCCCGCCTAAATCTAGGGCGAGAAGAGGTCCCGTTCCGGGAAGTATGAAATATTGTGATATATTTCATTTTGCCGAAGGAACCTCATTTTCCATTGCTTGATCTCAATATCATCACATCCAGAGCGGAGAGCGGATCGATCTCAGCATTTGACCCGTTCAAGAGGTTTAAATATTCCCGGGTGAGCTTGTTTCATCATGACCCCTTCAAAAAAGGAGTTGAGGGTTTTCACCGCGTCGCAGGAAGCGCTTTGGATAGTTTCCACCCTGGTCTGCGGAGAACGTGAAGCCATACTCATCGATGCTCAGTTCACCCTCAGTGATGCTAAGAAGCTTGTCGCCTTCATCCAGGAGAGCGGCAAGGTCCTGAGAACGGTGTACATCACCCATCACCATCCTGACCACTATTTCGGCCTTCAGGAGATCGCCAGTGCCTTCCCTGACGCCCAAATCATAGCCCAGCCTACCACGGTGGAGAGCATCAAGAAGACCTGGAAAAGCAAGGTGGAACAGTGGGCCCCGATCTACGCTGATAACATCCCCTCCGCCCCGCTGATCCCAGAACCCATGAACGGAATGGTGCTGGAGCTGGAGGGGGAAATGCTACCGATCTACATGAACGCGCAGGGGGATGACCGGGGCAACTCATACGTTTGGGTGCCTTCCCTGAAGGCGGTCATCTGTGGCGACATCGTCTACAGCGGTGTCTATCCTTGGACGGCCGATACCACGCCCGCCGAAAGGAAGGACTGGATCCGATCGCTGGAGAAGATAGAATCGCTCCGTCCGGTCATGGCCATCGCCGGTCACAAGGACCCCGCCAAGACCGATGACCCTTCATGCCTGCAGTTCATGAAGGAATACCTCAACTTCTACGATGCGGCCATAATCACCTCCAGGAACGCCGATGAGCTGAAAGCGGCGGTCAAGAAGAGGTTCACTGACCTGGGCCTCGAGATAATCCTCAACATATCGGCAGGGGTCGCCTTCCCTTCGAAATGATCGTCGGCCGATGGGCCGGTGCCGTGAACCGTCACACGTCGACGAAGATGTCTTCGCCTTCGACGGACACGGGGAACGTCCGGACGTCCATCGTCTTCACCTTGTCCATAAGTTTGGCCAGGTAGGCCGGGACGGCGAGCGGCCCGTCTATCTTCGGCGGTGACCCGGTCCCGGGTATGGCCGAACTTATCGCTTCGCCAGTGACGACCGAGAACTGCGCGCTGTGCATGGGACAGGTCAGAATGTATCGGTTCAGGGTCCCCTGCTCCAACGGTGCGCTCATGTGCCCGCAGCGCCTTTCAAGGGCGTAGAAATGTCGCCATAGTTGCACAGGACCAGATCGCTTCCCTCCGCCTGGACCAGAATGAGACCGCCAGGAAGGACGTCGCCGACCTTTGCCACCTTAGTCTTCAATTCCTCAATCCCCCTATCTCTTCTGGAGGATCTGGCGGAGCTTGCTCGGGTCCGTGACGTCCTTGTGCACGAACAGCCCCACCAGCAGCGCTTCATGGCGTCGAAGTGCGCTTTGTGGAACGGGATGCACGGACAGACGATCTTCATGTCCTTCTTACGATCGCGGGTCCGTCCCTGGCATGGGCAGAAAGGGATGCCGGTCTGGCGCATGAGCATGACCTCTGCGTCCAGCAGGTCCGACACCATCTCGCTGTCGGGGGAGAACTTGTAATCCCAGGACGTCAACCACCGGGCCGAATTGGTCCTGAAGCGCCTTCTTTCTCGATTCGTCGTTCATCAGGGTTCACTACTTCTTGATGTTAAGGAGCTCTTCGTACCTTTCCGGGTTCCAGCCCACGACCACGGTCCCGTCTATGACCACGTAGGGAAAGGCTATGCCGCCCTTGGTGTACTTTTGCATCTCCTCTTCGATCCGCACCTGTTCCTTCTCATCCTGCAGATCATAGTCCTCATAGTCGAAATGGATTCCATGTTCCTGGAAGAACTTCTTCGTCTTCTTGCACCACGGACAATAGCTCAACGTATACCCTGTGACCTTATGCATGATCGATCTCCCTTGACCTTGATCGATATTTTACCGGAATCGATCTTCCATTCGTACGACCTCAGACACGATGCCATTATTCCCTCCGACCATCATGCCGGTCCTGATGTCGAATTGCCAGTCATGGCAGGGACAGGTCAATAAATATCCGTCCATCATACCTCCCCCGAGCGTGCATCCCATGTGCGGGCACTGATTGGAAAGGGCGAATATCTGCCCGTAACGCTTCATCAGGAGCACGGGATATCCCTTTGGGGCGACACACTACTCCAAGGTTCTCATCCAGCACCTTTTCGTCCAGCACCGGGACCCATTCTTCACGACCATCAGCATTCCATACCTGGTAGATTCCAGACTGGAATCTATTGACCGACAGGTATAATAGCCTTATTTGCACACGAACCCAGCCATAAAATGAATCATCGGCGGACTCCTTGAAGGCAAGATGTAAAGGTCGGACGCGTGGTCAAGGACGGAATAAGGGAAACGTAATAAACGGATCGCGCATTTGGCTGACATCGTCGGAGCAAACTGATCATGGCAAGCCCTCGACACAAAGATATTCGCGGCCGGATTGGCCATCATCCTTGATCGCAACCGCGATCTATCGTCGTCAGGTACCCCAAGGCCCAATCATCAGATGACGAAATCCGCATCGGCGTACTCCCGGTGATCACACGCTCCCGTTGTACGCCGCAGTGGAGAGAGGTATATTCCAGCAGGCCGGTCTGAACGTCACGACTGGTGCAGTTCAGCAGCGCCCTGGAAAGGGATTCCGCCCTGGCCGCCGGCTCCATAGACGGGTACTTCGGTGACATGGTCAACACCTTTTGTTGAAGTCCAGCGGTCAGGACGTGAAGGTTGTCACCGTGGACTATCATACCAACCCGCAGGCCCGAATGTTCGGGCTGGTGGCCTCGCCCGAGAAAATATCACGGAGATCAGCCCTACCGCAAAATATCACCGTGGCCACATCCTCCGCGACCGTCACAGAATATGTCCTGGACAACATCCTGACAGAAAATAACATGACCGGCAAGCTGACCAAGACCGAAATCAAGGCCATCCCGGTCAGGTACCAGGCCCTGATGCAGAACCAGGTGGACCTGGCGATATTGCCGGAACCGTACGTCACCCAGGCGTTCCAGGCGGCGCCCACCTGGTAGCCGACGACCGCAACATCAACATAACAGCCACCGTGATCGGCATGAAAGGAAGTTTCATCAGCGACCATCTGGCCGAGATGGAGGAGTTCCTGGACGTTTACAACAACAGCGTCCAGTCGGTCAACGCAGTAACCGGCCCAGTACGTAGATGTCCTGGAAAAGGACATCAACTTCCCTCCCGAGTCGTCGGCAACTTCACGTATCCCGTCCTGAGCAGTATCGCGCTCCCTTCGCTCCAGGAATTCCAGAAAGTGCAGGACTGGATGATGGGTAATGGCTATCATCACCGCCCCGATCGACTACGAGACGGTAGTCGCGACCGAACTTACAGGTGATGGAATGATCACCGTCGACCGGCTGTCCAAGAGCTTCGAGGGGGGCTTCCAGGTCATCGACGGCCTGAGCTTCTCCCTGGACGCCGGCCGGACCATGGCGATCATCGGACCCTCGGGGTGCGGAAAGACCACTCTCTTGTACATACTGGCTGGGCTCACCAGGCCGACCGAGGGAAAGGTCGTGATCAACGGCCGGGACGTGGAAGGTCCGTCACCGGAGGTGTCGTTCATCCTCCAGGACTTCGGGCTGCTCCCGTGGAAGACGGTGCTGGACAACGTATGCCTGGGAATGAAGCTCCGGGGAACTCCCGCCGAGGAACGGGGGAAGAGGGCGGCACGCCTTCTGGAGGAGCTCGGCCTGGAGCAGCACGGGACCACTACCCGGCCAGGCTGAGCGGCGGCGAGAGGCAGAGGGTCGCCATCGGGCGGGCCTTGGCCACGGAACCGAAATTGCTGCTGATGGACGAACCTTTCTCATCGCTGGACACCCTGACCAGGGAGAGGCTGCAGGAGATGCTCCTGGACGTCCGAAAGCGGAACGGCCTGACCGTAGCTATCGTCACCCACAGCATCGAGGAGGCCGCTTTCCTGGGCGATTCGGTGCTGGTCCTGGGGGGCCGCCCGGCGACGGTCCGTTCGCTGATCAGAACCCGGGTGTCGGGGATAAAGACCACCGGCGCACAGATTCCTATTTCACGGCATGCAAATCGATCCGGAGGGCGGTGGAATCTATATGAACAAGCAGAGGGCCTTCGGTTACCTTCTCTCGCTCGCCGTATGCCTGATCGTCTGGAAGCTGGCATCCGCGATCGTGGCCTCTCCCATCCTTCCCAGTCCGGAGGCCACGTTCCAGGCCTTCATCGTGACCGCTCAGACCCAGGACTTCTGGTCCAACTTCGGGATCAGCGCGTACCGGGTGGTCGTCGCCATCGCCTTGGCCTGGTGTCTGGCCTTTCCCCTGGGGATCTTCATCGGATACAGCCAGAAAATGGACCGGTACTTCAGCCCGCTGATCTTCCTCACCTATCCCAT
>CAWDCQ010000013.1:0-5374 GCA_963800775.1 uncultured Methanomassiliicoccales archaeon
GTGAACCTCGACCTTGTTGTTCTTCAGGTCCACTGTAACATCGGACATGTGGATGAAATAGTTCGTAAAGTATTCTTTGACCATATAGCCTTTGTATCCAAGGCAAATCACGAAATCATTGAATCCGAAACTGGAGTAGTGCTTCATTATGTGCCAGATGATGGGCATGCCGCCAATCTCCACCATCGGCTTTGGCCGGACCGAGGTCTCCTCGCTAAGCCTCGTTCCTAGGCCCCCCGCCAATAAGACGACTTTCATATGATGACCTGACTGTTCCACATTATTGTAGGAGAGTATAAGAATTTACTTAGCTCATCAAATTGGTCGGTTGTCCAAGCACCTGGGATTCAACAGAGAATTCTTGTCTCATCGAATAATCCGAAAATCGTTGTCATCATCGTAGGCAGGCACTTAATGCGGTAATGAACACATTCTGGTTGGTTGGGAACAATATTCGATTTTCCACAAGCCATAAGAATGTCAGAGGTGTTCCGGATTTTAGGTGAGCGAATGGCAATTCAATCCGCCAACAAGACTGAAGAAGGAAACATAGCCACTCAATCCATGAAGATTGGGAAACGGGAGATTGCCAAGATCAAGCTTAGCGATTATCTCGTGAAGTTCCTTGAAGGGCATGGTGCGGATACAGTATTCATGGTGACCGGCGGAGGAGCCATGCATTTGAACGATTCCTTCGGGAAATCAGAACGGATCAGAAAGGTTTTCGGTCACCATGAACAAGGATGTGCCATTGCTGCAGAAGGATATTCCCGGATATCGGGAAAATTAGGAATCGTGAACGTCACAACAGGTCCAGGAGGCCTGAACACGTTGACTGGATTGATGGGACAGTGGACCGATTCCGTTCCTGTGCTGTACATCTCCGGCCAGGTGCGTTACGATACCACGGTGGAATCTCAGAAAGGCCGGCTTCAATTACGCCAGCTTGGCGACCAGGAAGTGGACATAATTTCGATAGTAAAGCCCCTGACAAAGTTCGCCATAACGGTCAAGGAGCCAGGGGACATAAGGTGGATCTTGGAGAAAGCAGTAGATGAGGCGACCAGCGGGCGCCCGGGTCCGGTTTGGGTCGATGTCCCAATGAACGTGCAGTCGTCCATGGTGGACGAAGAAGGGCTCATCGGTTATGATGCTGGATCGGCCAGGCTTTCGGACAGATTGAACGAACATGTTACCAGTCTGTTGAGCCTACTGTCCGAATCCCAGAGACCTATAGTGGTTTGCGGCAGGGGCACCAGGATATCCAATACTATAGACCAAGTAAAATTTTTCTGTGAAAATTATAATATACCTGTACTTACCACCTTCAATAACTTTGACGCCGTGCCAGACGAATTTCCTGTTTATGCGGGAAGGATTGGGACGCTGGGCCAAAGGGCAGGCAACCTGTGCTTGCAGAATGCTGATCTGGTGCTCTTCCTGGGGACACGAAACAACATACGTCAGGTCAGTTACACCTGGAAGCATTATTGCCGGGCCGCCGTAAAGATCGGCGTCGATATCGACCTTACCGAATTGGTCAAACCACTCGTGAGCTACGACCTGCCAATCTGCGCGGACCTGGCAGATATGATGCCACTTTTGATTGGGCAGGCTGAAATGGTTGATATGCCCGATTGGAAATGGTGGGTGGAATGGTGCCTTGAACGCCGCCGTCGTTTCCCATCGTTAGCGATGGTCAGTCGACATCTGATAAGCTCAATCCATATCATTTCACCAACCAAATGACGAAGATGCTGCCCCCGGATGCCGTCGTTGTGGCGGGAAATGGAACCGCCTGCGTGACTCTCTTCCATTCCTCAGCGATTAAGGAAGGACAACGGATGTTCTTGAACTCGGGTTGCGCGTCGATGGGCTATCGATCGCCCGCGGCCCTTGGTGCTTCGGTCGCCTCTGGAAGCGACACGATATGCCTGGCTGGGGACGGAAGTTTCCAGATGAACATTCAAGAATTGGCAACCATTGCCTACAACAGGGCCCCGGTCAAGATATTCTATCTCGATAACGGGGATACGCTCCATAAGGCAAACCCAGGACAATTTCTTTGGTCGGCGGATAGGCATAGACGAGTCGAACGGCATAGGGTTCCCGGAAACCGCCAAACTTGCGCAGGCTTACGGGATTCCTCACTTTGACATATGGGACGCCAAAGACATTGAGGGGACCATCGAACAGGTCCTGGCGACCGCGGGGCCAGTCCTATGCCATGTCCACCTGGATCCGGAGCATATATTTGAGCCCAAACTGTCATCCGAACGAAAGCCGGATGGCAGAATGATATCTAAACCCCTTGAGGATATGTACCCATTCCTATCCCGTGGGGTGCTGAAGGACAACATGATCATAGATTTGGCTAAGGAGGAGTGATATGAAAGTATTCCTAACCGGGGGGCGGGGATTCCTGGGCCGCAACCTCGTAGAAGGGCTGGGGAAGGACATCGAGATCCTTGCACCGTCCAGCAAAGAATTGGACCTGACTGACCAGTCAGACGTCGAAAACTTCGTCAGGGACAATGATTTCGACGTGGTATTGCACACAGCCACCTGGAATGCCACGGCCAACTCGACTAAGGATCTACAATTAGTGCTGGAAAAGAATCTGGCCATGTTCTTCAATCTGGCGCGGCTCAAAGACCATTACGGGAAGATGATATACTACGGTTCCGGGGCGGAATATGACCGGCGCAACTATCGCCCCTTCATGACGGAGTCCTATTTTGATACCTATGTTCCGGTGGACCAGTATGGTTTTTCGAAATACATAATGGCCAAATATGCGGAGAATCAGGAGAACATCCTTGACCTGAGGGTTTTCGGTTGCTTCGGCCCCTACGAGGATTGGGAGATAAGGTTCATTTCGAACTCTATGTGCAAGGCACTGTCCGGACTGCCAATAACGATCCGCCAGAATGTCCTCTTTGACTATATCTGGGCAGGGGACCTCGTCCGCATCACGGACTGGGCAATGCGGAACACGACCAAATACAGGCATTACAACGCCTGCACCGGCAAGCACGTGGACCTGCTCACCCTGGCACACATGATCAGGGACGTAGCCGGAAAAGACGTTCCTATCCAGATAGCGCAAGAGGGTTTCAAACCGGAGTACAGCGGCGATAATACGAGGATCCGGGGAGAACTGGATGGGTTCGAGTTCACACCGCTGGGAACCACCTTGCAGAAGCTGAAAGATTACTATCTCGGTATTTGGCCAACGATCGACCCCAACCTTTTGTTGTATGACAAGCATTAGGTGAACTATGATGCAATTGCAGGGAAGGAGGGCGCTTGTCACTGGCGGCAGCCGCGGAATAGGCCGGGCGGTCAAAACTGTTTTCGAGGAAAACGGGGCTGTTGTGACGGCACCCGAAAGGAAGGAAATGGACATGTCGGTCCCCGGTTCGGTCGAAAAATACCTTCAGTCCAATGGCAGGACGTTCGACATCGTGGTCAATTGCGCCGGCATAAATATCCTTTCTCCATTCGAAGAGCTAAGTATGCAACAGATCCATGACGTTTTCCAGACCAACTTCTTCGGCGCCGTGGAACTCCTCCACGGAATCATGCCCGGAATGAAAGACCGCCGATATGGCCGAGTGGTCAATGTTGAATCGGTCTATGCCATCATTTCCCGGGAGAAACGGTTGTCATATGCTTCCAGCAAGTCGGCGCTGTCCGGACTGACCAGGACGCTGGCGGTGGAATATGGAAAGCATAATATTCTGGTGAACGCGGTTCTGCCTGGGTACGTGCTGACCCAGATGACCCAGAAGAACTTATCACAATCCGAGATCGAAAGGATAAAGGAACGCATCCCACTGGGAAGGTTGGCCCAGCCAGAGGAGATAGCTAGATTGATCTCGTTCCTCTCATCCGATCAAAATTCTTACGTCAATGGACAAATGATCGTCGCCGATGGTGGCTTTACAATCAATTGAGGTGCTGTAATTGGAAGAAAGTCTTACGATAAGATCGATGCGCTACGACTACAAGGTATCGTTCGTGCCCGATTTCCGCGCCGCCCTTCGGGCATTGATGAAGAATGAGAGCTGCGTCTTTCTGATAGATAAGAACGTCTGGGAGGTCTACGATTGCTAGTTTAATACCCCAGGACCGAGTGAAGGTCACAGTCATAGAGGCTATCGAAGCGAACAAGACGATCAACGGGGTCATTGACGTATGGAACCAATGGGAAGAGGCTGGGGTGACCAAGAAGGACAAGATAGTGGTCCTAGGCGGTGGTATCATTCAGGACATAGGCGCCTTTGCCAGCAACGCTTACTTACGCAATGTAGACTGGTACTTCTTCCCCACCACGCTTCTTGCGCAATGCGACAGCTGCATTGGGTCGAAATGCGCCATAAACCTCAACGCTTACAAGAACCAATTAGGAGCCTTCTACGCGCCAAGGCAAGATCTTCATCGATACCAGCTTTCTCAGGTCACTTAGCAAGGAAGATTTCTACTCGGGAATGGGAGAGATATTCAAGATGAGCCTGACCGCTGACGCAAAGTTCTTCGAGGACCTCAGCCAAATCATACTGGAAGAGAGGGATACCGAGGAGTTAGAATCATTGATACGGAGAAGCCTTCTGGTTAAGAAGGACATAATTGAGAAGGACGAATTTGACACAGACTATCGCCGGATCTCAACTATGGGCATACCTTCGGGCATGCCCTGGAAGCCTATTCCAACAACCAAATACCTCACGGAGCGGCGGTGACCATCGGTGTGGACATGGCCAACTTCATCGCTTGGAAGAAAGGATTCCTTACCGAGTCGGAATATCGTAAGGCGAAAGAGGTAGCCACCAAGATATTCCGGTTCAAGTTCCCTAGGAATGTGGATATGGAGCGCCTGTTCTCCTTCATGCGCAAGGACAAGAAGTCGATGGGAGACAAGGTCAATTTCATCATGCCCATGAAGATGGGAGAGCTTCAGATCCTCCCGATGAGACTGGACGGCGACCTTTCCACTTTATTGTCTTCTTATTTCGAAGAGAGTCAGGCGCTATATGAGAAATAAAAATAGTGGAGATACGCTCCTGAGCGGCCCGCTCCCCAGAGATCCCCCACATGGATGGGGGATGCTCTTCCAGGTCCCGCTCAGCATGCGTTATCGCTGTTTGTTATCTCCTTCTGGAGGCGCTTGTTCAGCATCTCAATGCGGGTGTCATCCTCGCATGCGATGGTCCTGTAATAGTTTCTCTTATTCTCCAACCAAAGGGTTTCGAATTCCACCGCCAGCAGGATCCCTTTGCTGATCTGATTCTCGGTCTCCTCGATGTTGGTGAAAACTATCTTGCGGGTCTCATATTTGTCGATGAGACCCTGCGGGAAAAAATTTCGGAGT
>CAWDCQ010000014.1:0-5967 GCA_963800775.1 uncultured Methanomassiliicoccales archaeon
GCAACGCGATGGAATTGCTCTTCTTGAACTCAGGGTCCTGACCGGCCATCAGAGCGTAGGCGCTCGTCTTGTCCCAGACGATGTAGGTCGCCCCGTGAACCCGGCCAGACGAGTCCCTGGCGAAGAATATCTCTCTGCAGTCCCTCTTTTTGCATGCATCATCTATCTGTTTGATGAACTCAAAGGAATAGGGCGGGGACAACCCCTGTCTCCCGAAGGTCAGGGTGTTAATTCTGTAGAACTCAGCCAAATCGTCGGAGGTTTCCGCTTTCAGCTCCTCCTCTGCGGCCCGGATATTGGCCCGCCTTTCCGATTCGAAGGCCGAATATAATCCGTCGATGTCCGTCAGGTCATCGAGGACCGTGGTGTAGTAGCTGGTTTGTTGATAGCCTTCCCAATAGAACGGCGTCCAGTTGGTGATGGAATAGTGGAACTTTTGGTAATAAGAAGAAACACGAGGCAACAGCTTGATCAGATCGAGGATGGTACGTTTCTCGTAGGCCAGACGGGTGGAGTATTTTTGGTTGGCCGGGTAGTCGATGTGTGGGCCCATGAATGGGGTCAGTGCTGGCATGGTGATGGAATTCTGTCCCAGGATGTTCTTCCTCAGGTAATAGGGAAGGCTCGCCACGATCTTGTTGTTCTTCTTGACAAGCGCCACGTCCCAGTTGTTCTCTCCGCAGACCTGGTCAAGCCACCAGTCCTTGACGAATATGGGGATGGACTCATTGGTGCTACAGTATTCCCTATAATCCTGCCTGTCTTGCATCATTATGATCGGCCCAGTACACCGTATTCCTGCGAAAGGATATTTATTATATTCTATCGACGCATTTTTGAGTTTGCGTCGAAATATTCAGGGGACATGCTGGCATGATCCGACCAAGCGGACTGAAGGTCTGACCAAGATGCATTGGATACCCGCGATATTCTCACGAGCTAGGTCGGTATCTGAAAAGATGATCGTTCTCAACGAATCGACGGGACAATGCAAAGGTTGAAAAAAGAAAAAGAGGCCCGAAGGCCCCAAGAAAGGGTTTTCGGCGGTTTCATTTCATCGTGCTGCCCCCATTTCGTCTACCATCGATCCTAATTGTGCCAATGGCTGTGGGGGGTGGCCGAGACCTCTGCGCTCAATGGACCCTCTCCGACGGAGTTTATCGCCGAGATCTTGTAGTAATAGGTCTGTCCGTTCGTGAGCCCTGTGCTCGTATAGGTCAGAACAGGCCCGAGGGTCGCCACCAGTTTTTCGGCGCCGGATGCGGTGGAACGATAGATCTTGTATCCAGTGATCGCAGAACCGCCGTTGGCTGGCGCGGTCCATTTCAATACCACCTGACCAGAGGAACTGACCGCGGAAACCCCGCTGACCTTTGCCGGGACGGTGCTTGCCGCCTTGACCACCACCGAGATCGATGAGCTCGCCGGGGAATACCCTACCGAGTTCACCGCTTTGACGGTGTAGTAGACCGTACCGGTCATGGTTGTCGTGTCGGTGTAGCTGGTCGTCGTCACCGAGGCGATCGAGACCTGGTCTGTCAGGGCGGAGTTCACGCCCCGATAGATCTGATAGGTGCTCACCGGGCTGCTTCCGCTTGATGCCGGCGCGTCCCAGGTCAGAGAGATCTTTCCCGATGTCTGGGTCGCGGTGAGGTTGTTCGGGGCCGATGGTGCGGTGCCCGGGACAGATACGGACGCCTCATTGCTCGCAACGGACGTACCGACAATGTTGACCGCCTTTACCACGTAGTAATACTTGGTCCCGGCCACGACGTTCGGGTCGGTGTAGTTCAGGGCGGTGCTGCTGCCGATCGCGGTCGTCGATTCTGCGCCAGCTGCGGTGCCTCTGTAGACGCTGTACGATGTTATAGCGGACCCTCCGTTAGCAGAGGGGGCGGTCCAGGTCAGTACGATCTTGCCGTTCAACAGGACAGAGGTCATGTTGGTCGGGGCCAAAGGTGCAATTCCCGGGATCGAACAGGATGCCTCGTTGCTGGCGGCGGAAGAACCGACGGCGTTAACCGCCTTGACCACGTAGTAGTACTTCGCTCCGGCGATGACGTTCGAATCGGTGTATGCCAGAGCTGAGGTGTTGCCTATGGCGATGGCCGATTCCGACCCGGTGACATTGCCCTTGTAGACATTGTACGAAGTTGTCGGAGAACCGCCGTTGCTGGCTGGAGGCGTCCAGGAAAGGACCACATTTCCCGCCGTCATGGCAGCGGCCAGGCTGGTCGGGGCCGACGTCACTGTGGCTGGTACCGAATAAGACACCTCATTGCTGGATGCTGAATTCCCGGCGATGTTCGTGGCCTTGACCACGTAGCAGTACGACGTTCCTGCCAGGACGCTCGAGTCGGTGTAGGTCAGCGCTGTCGAGGTGCCTATGGCATTGGTCGATTCCGATCCGGAGGCGACGCCCCTGTAGATACTGTACGAGGTTATCGATGAACCGCCGTTGATGGCCGGGGCGGACCACGTAAGAACCAGATTGCCCGAGGTCATTGATGCAGACAGGTTGGTGGGCGCCGATGACGCGATGGCCGGTACGGAGTAAGATACCTCATTGCTGGCGGCGGAGATGCCAGCGGCATTTACCGCCTTAACGACATAATAGTACTTCGTCCCGGCGATGCCGCTCGAATCGGTGCAGGTCAAGCCCACACCGGTCCAGATGGCGGTCGTGGATTCGGATCCAGAGGTGGTGCCCTTGTAAACGTAGTACGACGTTATGGCCGATCCACCATTGTTGATGGGAGCAGTCCAGGACAGGGCGACGTTCCCCGAAATCTGGGCCGCGGCCAGGTTGACCGGTGCCGAAGGCGCGGTGACTGCAATAAGGCAAGATGCCTCGTTGCTGGCGGCGGAAGTACCGGCGCTGTTCACCGCCTTGACCACGTAATAGTACTGGGTTCCCGGCACGACGGGGACTGATCGGTGTATGCCAGGCCAGAGCTGGTCCCGATCGCAGTGGTCGACTCGGACCCGGGGACGGTGCCCCTGTAGACGCTGTATGACGTGACCGACGACCCGCCGTTGCTGGCCGGGGCCGACCATGTCAGGGCGATGCTCCCTGCGGCCGGACCGGCTATCATGTTGACCGGTGCCGACGGTGCTGTGACCGGGATCGTAAAGGAGGCTTCGTTGCTGGGGGTGGATAGGCCGACCACATTGACCGCCTTTACCACGTAGTAATACTTGGTGCCGGCCACGACGTTCTGGTCTGCGTACGTAAGCGCGGTCGAGGTGCCGATCGCGGTGGCCGACTCCGACCCTGCTGCGGTGCCTCGGTAGATATAGTAAGAGGTTATCGATGACCCGCCGTTGCTTGTAGGAGCGGTCCAGGAAAGCGATATCTTTCCTGAGGCCTGCGTCGCGATCAGGCTGGTCGGGGCCGATGGGGCGGTGCCCTGTGCCGGTGTGGCGTACGTGATAGAGCCGGCATAGTTGTACACGTTCATGACTGACTTGCAGTTGACGTCCACCACACAGTTCGCGTTCGATGCTAATTTCGTGAATATCAGGTCGGAGTCCGCTCCCGGCACCCCGGCAGGGTACCAGACCCCGGTCGATGCCTTCCCGGCGACCGAGTTCATCCAGACCTTCATGTTGAGGCTGGAGGCGGTCATGGCGATGGGGCAGAACCCTTCGTAGTTGCCGGTCCCGGTGAGGTTGATGCAGATGATCCCCGGCACCTGGAAGTTCTGGAACTTGAACCCATACCCGTAGTACTCTTCGCAGTTGGGCTTCTGGCCGTTATAGCTGGCCACGCAATCTTTCAACACGAAGTTCTTCGGGGTCGATCCGTACTCGACGTGAAACCCGGAGCACCAGTTATAGTCCGCCACGCATCTCGTCAGATGGACGTTCTGAACGGTCGTGCATTCATCCAGGTCATAACCCACGATCCAGGCGTTGACCCAGCCGATGGTGTCATTCCCATTGTGGCTGGCATTGCAGTCGGTGAAGGTCACATTCTCTATCAGGCTGTTGCCCGAATAGCTGTTGTCGTCACCGAAGAGCAGGAACCCGTAGGTCTGGGAATAGGTGGCGGAACAGTTTGTGAAGGTTATGCCATTGATTGTCCCGTTCGCCCCGACGTACATCCAGAACGCCGATTCCATGTCCCCGGTCAAAGCCGTGGCGTGGATGTTGTTGAACGTCCAGTTCCCACAGTCCCGCCGGCCTTGTAGCCGTAGATCTGCAGGTGCCCGGTGAACTTGAAGGATGACAGGGTGACGGATGACACGCCGTTGATGTAGAAGTAGTGGGACGAGGTCGAGGTGAAGACGGTCGAATCACCGTCACCGTAAAGGGTGGTTCCTTGACCGAAGTACACATGTGCGGCCAGGGTGTAGGTTCCGGCCGGAACGTAGGTCACCTTGTTGGCGTTCGACAAGGCCCAGTTCAACGCGGTGGTGAACGAAGTGCCGGTGTAAACAATTTTGCCGGTAATCGAGAACGACATTCGAGAGACTTTATAATCATAGGTCCCCAGGCAGTCGCTGGCATGGTCTGCCGTAAGGGACAATGCGGGTACACAGGCTCATTACCAGGAAGATAAGAAGGTATTTTTTGAGCTTCATTTCCTTACCTCCTTCCCTTACAACACGTACAGCCCGCAGCCTGCGGAATTGTACCCAAGTTGAAAAGGCCCAGTCGGTATTCGATAGGAGGCTGGGCTTGGCGGTTGTTCGCGCTTTCTAATTGGCCAAGGATGTTTCTCTAAGGTCAGCGTAGTCATTTCCATACCTCCCGGCAAGTGTTTCCCATTGCCCGTTGAAAGGAATAATACCGGTGTTGACGTCAAACGATATTATTCGATTATCAGAATTGATAATCAGCGACACCATCCAGTAAGAAATGTATAAGGCGAACTATCGCTGTTATCAATCCTCAAAAGCAGGAAGTTGTTACGAGAACGTGCCGAAAAGCTAGGATGAAGAAAAACGAGAAAGGGTTTATGTTGCCCTACCCCTACGGAGTTTGGCGGACTTTAAGGGTGTTTTGGTGTCATCCCCGTCGGTTTGGTGGGAGTTAAGCCCCGAGGACGGGCATGTTCATTCTTAGGCATGCGGTGTTCCCATTTCACCTCTGAGCTAAGGGGGCCAGTACCGACTGCGTTTGACCGCGCAGACCTTGAAGTTAAGTAGGTAACCCCGTTCGTCAGCCAGCTGTAGCGAGTACGAGGTGACCGGGGCCTACGGTCGCCACCAACGTTTCCGTGCCTGGAGACCAAGAACCGGTGAGATGTTGTACCCGGTTATGGCAGATCCGCCAGTTGACGGGGCGGTCCATTTTCAATGCGTACCGTTTTCGGGGAAGAGGTCGCCGTTACTCCGGTTACCGTGCCGGGTACCGTTGCCGTGGTCGGGTGGAACGGAGGTCTGCCTGCGGTGCCGCATGGACCTCTGCGCTTAGTTACCCTGGTGCCGGACCGAGTTGACCGCTGCTACCTTGTAGTAGTAGGTCACCCCGTTCGTCAGTCCAGTGTTCGTTGTACGAATTGACAGCGCCTGTGGTTGTCAATAGCGTTTCCGATCCGGAGGTCGTGGACCGGGTAGATCTGGTATCCGCTGATCGCCGATCCGCTGTTGGACGGCGTGGTCCATGCCAATGCAATGGCGCCGTTGGATGCGGTCGCCGTTAGTCCGGTGACCGTGCCTGGAACGGAGGTCGGTGTCGGTGAGCGGGTCCTGCCGGTGCTGGTCGGTTTTCCGCAGTTGAGGACGGTGGCCGATGAACTGGTCACCATGCTCAGCCCTTGGTCGTTACCGGTTCCCTTGCAGTTGATGCAGGAGATGCCTGGTACCTGGAAGGACTGGAACCGGAACCCGTACCCGTAGCCTTGTTCGCAGTTGGGCTTCTGTCCGTTGTAGCTGGCAGAGCAGTCTATCAGGTAGATGCCCTTCGGGGTTGTCCCGTATTCGAAGTGGAACCCGGAGCACCAGTTGTAGTCCGCCACGC
>CAWDCQ010000015.1:0-28039 GCA_963800775.1 uncultured Methanomassiliicoccales archaeon
TCATGCATGCGGGCCCGCCGCTACGGTTTCCTGATCTTCGACCCGCATGGCGAGTACTATGACGGGGGCGAGATGGGAAAGAAAGGGCTATGCCATTCCGCTGCGGCCAAGGAAGGGTTGATGGTGTTCAGCTCACGCAAGCTCGACGGACCGTACACCACGCTCCATGTGAGCTCGTCCGAGATCGAGATCGACGACCTGAAGAACCTGTACGAGTTCACCGGCGCCCAGGTGGAATGCCTGCAGACGGCCCAATACCATTACAAGGAAGCCTGGTTGATGGCGTTGCGGGACAAGGACGTCAAGACCATAGTCAAGGATCTGCAGGACAAGTTCCAGGAAGGCACGGTCAACGTGATCAAGCGGCGCCTGGACAGCATCTTCCAGTTCGACCTGGTGACGACCGACAGGCAGCTGTCCATCACCAAGAACGTGCTGGACTGCCTTTCCAACGGCAAGGTGGTGCTGGTGGACACCTCCAACATGTTCGAGGCGGAGGAGCTTCTGGTCTCGACCGTCCTCACCCGGGCCATCTTCGAGTCGAACAAGGCCCTGTACTCGGACAAGCCCAAGTTCGACAAGCAGCCCCCGGTCCTGATCGCCATAGAAGAGGCCCAGCGCGTGCTTTCCCAGGCCAAGGGCACCATCTTCGCCCAGATCGCCCGGGAAGGGAGGAAGTTCAAGGTCGGACTGTGCGCCATCTCGCAGCAGCCGAAACTGATCAACGAGGAGATCATCTCCCAGTTCAACACCCTCTTCATCCTCGGGCTGGCAGACAAGCGGGACCGGGACATCCTGAGGAATTCCGCGAAGCAGGACATATCGATGCTCGAGAACGAGATCCAGATGCTCATGCCTGGCGAGTCGCTGATCGCCTCGCCGTTCACGCCCTTCGCCATTCCGGTGAAGGTGCATTTATATGAGGAATACCTTAAACGGTGCAACGAGACCGACGAGGTTTCCCGGTCGCGTACCATATCGAAGGCCCTGGACAAGGGCTTCTTCTGATCGGTGATTGGTTTGGACGTTCAGATCCGTTTCCTGATGGAGATCACGGTCATACTGGCGGTGGCCGGACTGACCGCGGTCGTGTTCACGCGCATGAGGATGCCGGTGGTGATCGGCTATCTCGCCGCGGGCATCCTGGTGGGCCCCTACCTTTTCCCGCTGAACCTGGTCACCGACATGGACACGGTGAACTCGCTGGCCAACCTGGGCATCATCCTTCTGATGTTCACTATCGGGCTGGACTTCAACATCAGGAAACTGCGCCAGACGGGCGTGTTCGCCATCGTGGCCGGCACCATAGAGATCGTGCTCATGATCACCATCGGCTACGCGCTGGGATGGGCGCTGGGCTGGAGCAGCGTGGAATCGGTCTTCCTCGGGGCGGTCATGTCCATCTCCTCGACCGCGATCATCGTCAAGGTGCTGACCGATGCGGGGCACGTCCAGAAGCAGTACGCCAGCGGGATAATCGGCATTCTGATCATGGAGGACATCGCTGCGGTCATCATCCTGGCGATGGTGTCGCCGCTGGGCACCGGGAAGGCGCCCGGGCTCTCCTCGGTGGTCGGCATCCTGGCCGGTGCGGTCCTTTTCATCGCCCTCAGTCTGGTACTGGGTTTCGCGATCGTCCCGCGCATCGTAGACCACGTGAAGAAACGCTACCCGAGCGAAGTGCTCCTTCTGGTGTCGCTCGGCCTGTGCTTCGGCATGGCCCTGCTCTCCTCCGAGATCGGCCTGAGCGTGGCCATCGGGGCGTTCGTCATGGGCGTGATCGTTTCCCAGTCCGCGGCCCAGAACGAGATCGTGCTGAAGACCATGCCCATCAAGGAGATGTTCATGGCGGTGTTCTTCGTCTCCATTGGCATGCTGATCGATCCCCGGCTGGTGCTGCAGAACATATTGCCGGCGATCGTCATCGCCACGGTTTTCATCGTGGGCAAGATCTTCAGTGTGACCACCGCTACCTACGTGGCCAATGCCGACGCCCGCTCCTCAATGATGTCCGGCATGGCGATGGTGGCCATGGGGGAGTTCTCGTTCGTCATCGTCAAGACCGGGGTGGAGAACGGGACCCTGAGCCAGTTCTTCTACTCCTCGATAATCGGAGCGGCGCTGATCTCGATGATAGTGCTGCCGCTGACGTTCCGCTACTCGTCCCGGACAGTGGACTACCTGGCATCCCACCTGCCCTATTCGGTCGTGGTCTCGCTGCGGAGAACGGAGGCGCTCCGTTCCGAGGTGCGGAGCTGGATGTCGACCCATGCCGAGAGGAGGAAGGAGATCCTGCACCACCTCTTCTGGATATTCGTGGACTTCACCATCATCCTGCTCATCCAGGTGTTTGTCGGCTTCTTCTTCGACTTCGGCAAGGCGCTCCAGGGCGTCGCCGCCTGGCTTTCGGTGCTGCCCACCACGCTGGGAATGATCATCTCGGTTGCGCTCATTGTGCCTCCGCTCATCAGCGTCATGCGGAGGATGAGGCGCATCGTGGCCATCCTGGTCGACGGGCTGGTGGAATCTGGCCGCTACCAGCTCAGCACCGGCAGGAACTTCTTCCGCATCATGACCAGGCTGGGCTACATATTCACCTTCGTGGCCCTGTTCTTCCTGCTGATACCGATCGCCCCCATGGCCCGGGACTTCCCGTTCCTGCTCATAGTCGGGATCGTGGTGGGGATACTGGTCACTATCTGGCTGCGGGACATCAATAAGGCCACCTACGACCGGATGACCAACCTGCTGAGCGAGAACCTGCTGGAGCCGAAGGACGAGACGGAAGAATGAACACTTTCGCGCTTCTCTCCGCAACGGTATTTAACCGGAAGCCGTTTAACGAGAGCGAATGAAGATCATCCACGTCTCCGACACCCACATCGGGTTCTCCGCCTACCGGAAGGTGGACCAGGAGACCGGCATCAACCAGCGGGAGATGGACATCTACCGCCGGTTCGCCGAGTTCGCGGATAAGGCCATCGAGATCCACCCGGACGTGGTCATACATTCCGGCGACCTGTTCGATTCGGTGCGACCCTCCAACCGGGCCATCTCGGTGGCGTTGGACAACCTGGCCCGCATCACCGAGGCGGGCATACCGGTAGTGGTCATAGCTGGCAACCATTCCACGCCGCGGCTGAGGGAGACCGGCAGCGTGTTCAAGATCCTGGAGCACGTCCGCGGGCTGAAGGCGGTGTACAGCGGCGTGTACGAGCGGGTGGTGCAGGGCGACCTTACCATCCATGCGGTGCCACATAATGAGGGCGATGCCCTGTTCGAACAGCTGAGCAAGGTGTGCCCCGACGGCGACGCGGTCTACAACGTGGAGACGCTGCACGCCGGCGTCTCCGGGCTCAGCGTCTTCAAGATGGGCGAGTTCAACGAGACCATCGTCCCCTCCTCGTACCTCCGCACGGACATGGACTACATAGCCCTGGGCCATTATCACAATTATTCCAGCGCGGCCAGCAACGCCTTCTACGCTGGTTCCATTGAACGCCTGACGTTCGCCGAGGCGAACGAGTCCAAAGGCTTCATCGTGGTCGATCTGGAGACGAAGAAGCGCGAGTTCATCAGGCTGGCCGCCCGGGAGATGCTGGACCTCGGCCCCATCGACGCCTCCGGGATGGACGCGGCCTCACTGACCGACGAGATATCGAACGTCCTGGAAACGGTCTCGATGGAAGGGCGGATCGTCCGCCTGATCGTCAACCGGGTGCCTTCCGCCCTGTACAAGTCGCTGGACTTCAACCGCATCGTGCAGAAGGCCGCCTTGGCCACTCATTTCGAGCCGAAGTTCGAGGTGGTGCAGGAGAACTCCTCGGTGCAATGGAAGAATGCCAGCATCGACTCGATCGAATCGGAGTACTCCGCCTTCCTGGACCAGTATCCAGTGGAAAGGGTGAGCAAGGACGATGTGCGGGCCAAGGGCCTGGAATACCTGAAAAGGGGGCTGGAAGGATCAAGCTGAGATTCCTCGAGCTGAAGAACTACCGCAAGTTCCGCAGCGCCCAGGTCGAGTTCCCGGACGGCATCGTGGGAATAATCGGCCAGAATGGCTCTGGCAAGTCCAGCTTGGTGGAGGCGGTCGCCTGGGCCCTCTACGGAAATGAATCGACGATCGTGCGCACCACCAAGGAAGGGATCAGAAGCTCAGCGGCCGGGCCGAACGAAGAGTGCTCGGTCGAGCTGGAGTTCGACCTGGGCGCGGACCATTATCGTGTGGTACGCACCATCAAGGGCAAGAACTGCGTCTCCGACGCCACTCTGACCGTGAACGGCTCGCTGTCCGCCCGCTCCGACAAAGGGGTGACCGACCTCATCGTCGACCGGCTGGGCATGGACTACAAATCATTCTTCATCTCCGTCTTCGCCCGGCAGAAGGACCTGAACGCACTGTCAACGCTGCGCCCTGCCGACCGTAAGAAGACCATCCTGCGGATGCTGGAGATCGATGTGCTCGACGACGTGGTGGCGGAGATAGACAAGGACGCCAAGGGCAAGCGCACGGAGCTGGCGAACCTGAACCAGTTGCTGTTCGATCAGAACGGCGAGCAGAAGCGGAAACGGATCGAGGGGGAAAGGGCGGCGCTGGCCCAGGACGTCGGAGGCCTGGGTTCGTCACTGCAGGCGCAGGTCCGGCTCCTGGGAGCACTGGACAAGAGGATCCTGGTCGTGAAAGGGGATTGGGACCAGGCGGATGCCCGGTTCAAGGACTTTTCGGCGCATAAGCAGAAGGCCATGGCGGTGGGCGCTGGTATGCAGCGGAACGTGCAGGCGATCGAGCGCCTGGCGAAAGACATCACCGTTCTGGAGGAGAAGGGCAGGAAGGCCGCGGAGCTGGAGGTCCGGAACGGACAGTACCTGGAGGCGGTCGTCCGCAAGGAAGCCATGGAATCCTCCCGGATACAGTTCATGGAGCTGGAGCAGCAGCGTTCCCGCCGGAACAAGCTGGAAAAGGAGGCGGTCTCCCTGGAGGAGAGGATAGCCGTTTCGCGTAAGGAACTGGCCGACCTCAAGGAACCGTCCAAGCGCGTGGCTTCGGTCGAGGACAACCTCAGGAAGGCCGACGAGACCGTGTACTCATTGAACCGGAACACGGACCGGCTCCGCGGAGAGGTCGGGAGGATGGAGAAGGACATCTCATCCCGGGAAAAGAAGAGGGAGGAGATCCAATCGATCGGCCCGGACAGCAAGTGCCCCACCTGCGAAAGGACCCTGGCCGAGCACTACACCGCGCTGCTGGAAATGATGCTCCGGGAGATTAGGGAAATGCGGTCCCAGCTGACGGCGTTCTCGTCCGACCTGAAGGCGGCCGAAGAGGAACTGGAGAAGAACCGGAAGGTCAGGGCCAACATAGATTCCAGGCTCCATAAGCTGAGGAAGGACGTGATCGACGAGACCAGGCTGGTGTCCTCTATCAAGGGCCTCGAGGACCAGATCGGCAGGAACCGGGCCGAGACCGCCGATGCCGATTCGACGATGGCGCATATCGGCAAGGTCGATTTCGACGCCGGGGCCTACGAACGACTGAAGAAGGAACTGATCGAACTCAAGAAGGTCTCGGACCTGTACAACCAGCTCGTCATCGAGGCCAGGCGCCTTCCCGAGGTCGCATCGCAAAAGGTCACTCTCGAGAAGCTGCTCGAAACGGAGAAGGACGAACTGAGGTCGGCGGAGGATAGGATGGCGCTCTCTGGCCACACGGACGAACTGCTGGCCAAGGCCAAGGCCGCATACGTCGAGGTCAGGGACCGGAGGGACCAGAAGGCGAAGGAGACCTACGCCCTTCAGAACGACATCGAACGGAAGAAAGCAGAGATCTCCGGAAAGGATGAACAGCTGACCCAGCTGGCCGACCTCGAGTCGCGGGTGGGGGCGGTGCAGAAGGAGAGCGAGACCCTGGCGGTGCTGGGCGTGGTGATGCGGGAGTTCCGTTCCAACGTCATCTCGCGCATCGTGCCTACGCTCTCGGAGATATCGTCCGGCCTTTTCGAGGAGCTCACCGAGGCAAAATACAACGGCATGGAGCTGGACGAGGACTACAACATCTTCGTGTACGACCAGGGCCAGAAGTATCCGCTGGACCGGTTCTCCGGGGGCGAGGCGGACCTGGCCAACCTGTGCCTGCGCCTGGCCATCTCCCGGGTGATCGCCGAACGGTCCGGGGCCAGCATCAACTTCCTGGTGCTGGACGAGATATTCGGTTCGCAGGACATGATCCGGAAGAGGAACATCATGCAGACGTTCACCGGACTGTCCAAGCAGTTCGGGCAGATCATTCTCATCACCCACATCGAGGAGGTCAAGGACCTGATGGGCAACGTGATCGGCGTGAAGGAGCTGGCGGACGGTTCCAGCGATGTCTCGGTAATACGATGAAAAACGCGTTATCGGTCTGAAATGGTCCGGGCAACAAGAAAAAAGTAATGGCGGGAGGGGCAAGCCCCGGCCCGCCTGACGTTCGAATATTTCTCACCGTTTACTTCTGGTCAATGATCCACATCAAGTGCCAGCCGAACTGGGTCTTGAACGGGCCGGCGATGTCGCCCTTCTTGCCCTTGAAACCCTCGTCCTCGAACTCCTTGACCATCTTCTGCCTGGTGAACCATCCCAGGTCCCCGCCCTTCTTTCCCGAGGGGCATTCGGAGAACTTCATGGCCAGCTCGCCGAACTTCTTTCCCGTCTCCGTCGGCGGGACGGCCTTGATCTGGGCCAAAAGGTCTTTTGCCTTGTCCTGGGACTTGACTAGGATGTGCGCTGCGTGTACTTCCTTTACCATGTTCCGGAACAATGCCCAAGGGGGATATCAATCTTGTTCCAGAACCTGCTGCCGGAACGTGCGGAACTGGGTCAATCCGAGAAGACCGCGTCCAGGTCCACGTTCTCCTTGATCGTGCGGGCCACCAGCTCGATCTTCCTGGTGTCGTCCGGGTCTATCCTGGCCATCAGGTGCTCGATCGTCTCCGAGGCGCTGAGCGTGTCCTGCCGGGTCAGCAGTATCGGCACCCTTGTGTCGTACGCCTTGGCCACCACCTGCCGGTCCGGATACAGGCCGCCGGTGAGCACCAGGCAGGACGTGTCCGTCGAGAGCGCCGCCATCTGGATGTCCGAACGGTCGCCGCCGGTGATGATCGCCTTGTTGGCGAAGCGCCGCATGGTGCGGAGCGCCGTCTCCTGGGTCATCGCCCCCACCATGACCTCCTCGACGACCTTGTCCATGTGGTCCTCGGCCACGATCACGGTGGCTCCCAGCGCATCGGCCACCTCCTTCACGTTGAAGCGGGAAAGCTCCTTCAGCGGCGGGACGGACCCGAGCACCTGGATATGCTTCGATTCCAGCATCTTGGCCACGTTCTTGTCCTCGTTCATGTTGAGGATGACGCCGCGGAAGTTGACCTTGTACCGGCGCATCATGTGCTTCAGCATGGCGATCTTGTCCAGGTCCGAAGACCGGGCCCGGGAGACCAGGACCACGTCCGACTTGACGTTCTCCGCGATGGCCATGCCCGAGACGTCGTTCAGGAAGCCGGTGGTTATCTCCCTGGTGCCTTCGATCAGCATCAGGTCCGACTTGCCCTTCAGCATGTCATAGCTCTCGGATGATCTCGTCCATGTCGACCGGCCTGTCCATATCATATGTGAAGGGGCTCAGGACCTCCTCGGTCTGCGGCAGTCCCAGGGCCTTTTTCATCAGATAGGCGTCCTGATCGATCACCCGGTCGTCCAGCGCCATCAGGGTCTCCTTGAACGGCTTGAAGAACCCGACCTTTCCGGAAAGTTCTTCGCCAGTCCCAGAGTGACCATCGTCTTTCCTGACCTGTCGACCGCCGAGCCTAAGAATAATGACCTCATGCTGTTTCCCTCCTGATCGTTGCCAGCGCATCCACCGCGCTTGCTCCCTGGCCCTCATCGCCGATGATGACCGGGTTCATCTCGAACTCCGACAGCTCGGGGAAATCGAGGGCCAGCTGCGAAAGCCTGCCGATGACCTCCTTGAGCGCGGCGATGTCCGCCGGACGCCTTCCCCTGGCCCCGGTGAGGATCGGATAGGCCTTGATGGATTGGATCATGGTATTAACGTCGGTCCCGGTTAATGGAGCTATCCTCTGCGACTACGTCCCGCATGATCTCCACGAAAATGCCGCCCAGACCGAACGTCACCACCGGTCCGAACTGGTCGTCCCGGACCATGCCGACGATCACCTCCCTGCCCTTTACCATCCTCTCCAGCGAAACGCCGTCGAGACGGGCCTGGGGCATCTTGGACGACACCCGGGACATGATGAGCTGGAACTGGGCCCGGACCTCCTCGTCGCTTTTGACGTCCACGACCACTCCCCCGACATCGGTCTTGTGCGCGATGTCTGGGGACTCGATCTTCATGACCAGCGGATAGCCGATCCGCTGCGCCTCGCGGACCGCTTCCTCAGGGTCCTTGGCGGAACCTTCCAGAGGAACGTCGATCCCGTAGGCGTGCAGTATCTCCTTCCCTCCGACTCGGAAAGCATAAGACGGCCCTCGGAACGGACCTTGTCCAGAACGGCCTCGGTGCGGACCTTGTCCCCGGAATACTGGACCGGGGCCTCGTCGTCCTTGGAGTCCTTGAACCTTTTGTAAGCGACCATGGCACTGAGCGATTGCACCGCCCGGTCGGGAGAGTCGTAGTTCGGCACCCCCGATACCCGGAGGATGCCGACCGCCTTCTCCAGCCCCGCCCCGCCCACGAATGCCGTGACGAATGGCTTGGTGGAGTTGCCAGCGAACTTGGCCAGGGCCATGGCGACCGCCGAGGTGTCGACGATGTCGGTGGGGGCCATAAGCGCCAGGATGCACGAGACGTTCTCGTCCTTCATGATGGCGTTGACCGCGAACGAGTACCGGTCAGCGTCGGCATCGCCGATGACGTCCACCGGGTTGTAGAAGTTGGCCGATTCGGGCAGCTTGGTCTTGAGCAGCTCGATCGTCTCCGGCTTGAACGATGCCAGGGTCATGCCGTAGTCGGAACACGCGTCCGCTGCCATGACCCCCAGGCCGCCTGCGTTGGTGACGATGGCCACGCGGTCGCCCAAGGGCAGCGGCATGCTCGAGAACAGGGTCAGGTGGTCGAACAGCTCCTCGATCGTCCTCACCCTGATGATTCCGGACTGGGCCATGGCGGCGTCGTACACCTTGTCGCTGCCAGACAGTGCCCCCGTGTGCGACGAGGCGGCCTTGGCGCCGGATGACGTCCGCCCGGCCTTGAGCGCTATGATCGGTTTGTCCCTGGTGGTGAGCTTGGCCTGGCGCATGAACTCGATGCCGCGGTCGGTGCCCTCGATGTACATGCCGATGACCTTGGTCAGCGGATCGTCCCGGAGATATTGGAGCAGGTCCGACTCATCGATGTCCAGCTTGTTCCCGACGCTGATGAACTTGGAGAAGCCTATGTTGGTGCGCTGCGCCCAGTCCAGCAGGACCGAGCATATAGCCCCGGACTGGGAGCTTATGGCGATCGAACCGGTCCTCGGGTACTGGTTGGTGAAGGTGGCGTTGATCATACTGTGGGTGTTGATCATCCCGAGGCAGTTGGGGCCCAGTATCCTCATACCGCTGGAGCGGGCGATCTCGCCGATCCGCCGTTCCAGTTCGGCTCCGTCCTTGCCGGTCTCCTTGAATCCTGCCGAGATGATTATGGCCGCCTTGATGCCCTTGCGGGCCGAATCCTCGATTATCCCCGGGACCGAACGGGCCGGGGTGGTCACGATCACCAGGTCGACCTTGTCCGGGACGAGGGAGATGCTGCCGTAGCAGCGCAGTCCCAGTATCTCCTCGGATTTAGGGTTGACCGGGTACAGCTTGCCTGTGAAACCGGAATTGATGATGTTCCGTAGCACGATGTGGCCGACCTTGTTCTCCTCTCTGGCCGCGCCCACCACCGCTATGCTCCCGGGCTCGAAAAGTTCCCTCATCCTCTCCGCAGGCAATTGCATTGTCCCCTCGATATAGCTTGCCATGCATTTCCAGGTTCAGAACTCATCGATCTTGGCCTGGTCCTGGACGTGGACCACCTTCGGCGAGTGCGGGATGCGGAGCAGGTCCATCAGCTCCAGTGCGTTCTTTGCCGCCTTGGCCCGGCCATGGTTGTTGAAGAAGACCCGGACCCGCGGGACCTTTTCCTCCATCTCCCTGAGACGCGGCACCCAGGAGAGCAGCTGCTCCTCGGTGTACAGATAGTCGTACCGGTCCAAGCGGTCATCGTTCTCCTTCTCATCGTGGAACCAGATGTCGTAGTTACGCCCGTGGAAGCGGACGTACGCGGAGTCGGCGGTCAGCTCGCTGGTGTACGGGAATCCCGGCCCGTCGACGATGACGTTGGCGATCCGGTTGCCCCGGAGCAGCTTGACCGTATCCGCCAGGAGATGATGCTTGTCGTTGAGCCAGGACCTGTGCCGGAACTCGATGGCGTAGTGGAACTCGCCCACCGAAAGAGAACCGAGGAAACGGGAAAGCGCTTCGAACGAATCTCCGGTGTTATGGAAGTAGGGGGACATCTGCAGCACTATCGCGCCCAGACCGCCGGCCTCGTTAAGCGGCGAAGCAAGTACGCGTTCGAAGAACAGGGCGTGCTTCAAAGCGGTCTTGTCGTCCCCGTCCACCAGCGCCTCGTGCGTAACGCTGCGGGGCATCTTGACCGAGAACTCAAAACCAGTATGGGCCTTGGCCTTCTCCACCCAAGAATGGACCTGCGGCTCGGCCGGCATGCGGTAGAAGGTCGAGTTCACCTCCACCGCGCTGAAGAACTGGGCGTAGTGCTCGAACCGCTTGGCGTTGTCGTCCTTGATCTCGAAAGGGAAGAACCGTCCTACCCAGTCCTCATAGGACCAGCCGCTGCAGCCGACCGTGATGGTCATCGGTGTGCTATTGGCAGCGCCTAGCAGAAAAAGGTAATGAAGGCAATTCAGCCCTCCCGGTGGCGGGACCACCGGTTCCACAGGACGCCGTTGATCCCGCCCAGCACCAGCAGGGAGACGATCAGCACGGCGATGTTCTGGTAGATGCTGAAGCTGTCGGCGTAGACCAGCAGCCACACCAGCAGGAACACCACCCAGGCCGCCCCGACCAGGAACGACGCTATGCCCTTCAGCCTCCAGGGGCGCATCGCGTCCTTGGGCGCCATGCGCATCGCCCAGCTGCCCCACACCGCTCCGTTGATCCCGATGAACACGATCAGCGACACGATGACCGCCCCTATGTTCTGGTATACCGAATATTTATCCGCGTAGAAGAACAGCCACAGGATGATGAATGACAGCCACCCCACCGCGGTGATTATGGAGGTCGATACCCTCCAACCGAACCCTTTCGTTCCCCTCGGGTCGAACTCCACCCTCATGTCCTCGTTCATTTTTTCCATTTGTCCACCCCCAAGCCGGGCCGCGCCCGGTAAATCCATGATCGTTATCGCCGCCCATAAGAGACAGCTCCTCTGAGATTACACTATCGGTCGGTCACGGCATTTGGGCAGACTGGATATTAGCGGCAGGACTGTCGCGTCCATGACCGGTCCGCCGATACCGATCGATATCGCTCTTTCCTGGTCATGTTCAGTGGTCATGGACAGGTGGGTTTAAGTCCTGGTTCTGCCCTCTCCAGTCTTGCATTCGGTAAAAGCAGAGGGGATCCGTGAACCTCTCAGTAATCCGGATGCACACAGTGCCCGTTAATTGGGTCCCTGCAGGAACTTGCGATGAGACTATCGCGTCATGACTGGAGGACAACCCCGGTGCACGACACTAAACCCCCGCCCCGGGTCAGTGTGGGGAGAACAGACAGTCATGTCATCCATGAACCAATCTGTTTGGGGTGGGGGACACTTCAACGTTACTAAGCTTTTTGATGAACTGGCATCATCGATTTCGTTAAGTATTCCAGATCCGCTTCCAACCATCATGCTGGATATGAAGAAGAACTTCTCGGACCTGCTGGTCGGTGACGTCTATGACCTAGTCATAAAGGAACCGGCCACGGTAAGGACCGGTTCCAAGATCCGGGAGGCCTTCGACGAGTACCTGAAGAACCCCGGATCGACGGAAGGTCTACGTGGTGGACGGAAAGGGAAGCTTCTGGGCGCGGTGACAACCGAGACATTGTTGCGCCTTCTTGGATATCGGGTTGGAGTAAGGGAGTTCTCGGGCCTTTCCCTGTGGAGGATGTTCAAGGAAGTTTTCAAGGAAGATGTGGACCATGTCTTCATCAAGATCCCTCCAGTGAAACAGACGGACAAACTGACCAAGGCCCTCCAGATCATGATCGACAATCATTTCAATGACCTGCCGAGTGGTGGACGGAGAGAGAAGGCTCATTGGCGAACTTAACAGCATGGAGATATTCCTCAAGGGAAGAGAGCTGTTTTAGGAGTGATGATCGGTAAGTTCATTCTAATTCCATATCTTCCGCCTTAGGCTGAAATCTTAATATCAAACGAATATTTCTGCCCCTCAATAAGCTATCGGTGCAATGAGAAAATATTCCATTCATTCAAAATTACAAAAGATAATTTCGATGAATCTGGGACAGGGAAGGATAATTATCAGCATCATCATGTGCGGTCGTGAGCAAGGATAACGATCCGAGGACCGGTAAGGCTGGTAAAGCGGCCAGATCTTCGTCGAAAGTGAAAAAAGGAAATCGCATCCCAGGTCAGAATGGAATGTTTGAGATCCCTCTCCCAAGGTCGATTAGATATATTGTTATCCCTGTCTGGGTCGTGACTTTATTATATCCAGCTTACATGGTATTGACGAATGCATCGATAGAAAAGCTGGCCTATTCATTCTTTCCATTCATTGGCATCGGTCTTCTTTTATTTTTGATCATAAGATTGCAATGTCCAAAAGAGATCCTAACAACAAAAGAAGGTGCATGGGTAGTGTACAGGGGATCCAGGGAGACCATGATCCCGTGGAAGGGAATGGTCTTTGTCCCAAGAAAACGTTCCTTGGCGTATGGCTTTGAGGACCTGGTTGGAATCAGCATAGAAGGGCACAAAATCGCTTATGCTGAAGTATCCTCGAGGTCGCGGAGGCGCTCAAGAAGATGCAGGAACAGTTCACATCGGGAGTTAGCTCTCCCAAATAAAAGACTTCCCAAGCACTCACATAATTATTTGGTCGGTCCATGTTTTGGGCAATGGATTGCCAATTCATTACTTGCAAGCGGATTCTCTTGTAGATTATTGATAAAAATTCGATCATTGCCCTCGAGGTGCACCGCGAATGACTCAGCAACAGCTCGGATATGATCTTGACCCATCGTCTGTTGCTGGGCCAGAGACCATAACAAATATCATCTAATACGCCTATCGATGCCGATGAATGGCAATTCTGCGAAGACCAAAGTTCGACAAAACTGAGAGAAGAATTGAAAGCCAAAGCGTTAGAGATGGGTTTCCAGCTGTTTGGTGTTTCAGACCTAAAGCGGTTGGAGTCAGTGGATTTCCCCGCTGGAAGAGGACTGATGCGTCCGTCCGAAGTGATGCCGAACGCAAAGTCGGCCGTGGTCATGGGCATGGTGATCTGGGACGAGGCAATGAACACCGCCGTGGCAGCGGTGGGAAATGGCGATTTCAGCGGCGGCGTGGCAGACTACCTTAACATGTACTATGAGGTCCTAGAAACTCGTGCATGGAGGATCGCCGACTGGCTACGGGACGCCAAGAACGTCAAGGGGATACCGACCCACGCCGGTCCATTCGAAGGTCGCTGCGCATCTGGCCGGTCTCGGTTTCATCGGACACAACACACAGGTCATAACTCCGGAGTATGGGCCACGGGTGAGGTGGGTGGTTATGCTGACCGACGCAGAATTCACACCGGACAAACCTTTCGCAAGGAACCTGTGCGCGGAGCAGCCCCTCTGTCAAAAAGAGTCGCTCTGCGTCAAATCCTGTCCTTACCAAGCGATTATCCCGGGGCCATCACAGGGCGTGGAACCGGGAAGAAGGTCAACTACGACAAGTGCGTGATCTCGCATGAGTTCGACAAGGACATCGACCCCAAGAACGAGAAGCATATCCGCCACACCACAGCGAGGGGCTTCATGGAGTGCACGATATGCAACCTCATCTGCCCGTATGGAAACGTCGTGGACAAGGAGATCATCCCCAAGAAGAGAGGAATGGCCTAACCGATTCGACTTGGATGCGGTCGCAATGGGGGATTCAAATTATTTGAGGCGGTCGATCCCCCGACACCTTACTTTCCTATTATTGTTAATTACTTATTATAATGGCCAATTTCGTACATAAATATACTGATGCTTTATCCGAGTAACACTATAGCAATGGTCGAACATCGGGGTTGTCCCACAGAAAAGACCAGAAGAAGGTCGGGCATAAGCTTTAACTACTTGCCGCTGGAATTAAAAATGGAGATTATGGTCAACATTAAGAAGATCCTAGTTGGAATTGACGGCTCGGAATCATCCCTAAAAGCAGCACAATATGCCGCAGATCTGGCATCAATGTACGGAGCTAAGGTAACACTTATGTTCGTGGAGCCGAGATCGATCGATACTAAGTCGACAAGATTGACATTCGTACCCAATGAAGTAATTGATGTTGACGAGAAGTACGATAACGCAGAGAAGATTATGGATGAGAAGAAGGTTGCCTACGACACGGCGGCCGAAATGGGCGATGCCGCTGAACATATTCTCAAACGCTCTGTACACGATTATGACCTGGTGGTTGTTGGTAAGAGAGGAATCGGTGGCCTGGAGGAATTTGTCATGGGGAGCGTATCATCTGAAGTGGCTCACAAAACAAAGGTGCCAGTATTGATCATACCCTGAGCCTGATGGCTAGAGGGAATAATGATCTGAGAAATGAAGTGAAGGTCAAACGTTTTCAAATCCCTTATTATTTGTTGCAGAACGGAATTGGTTTTTTCCCATTCCTTGATAAGCATACTACTCGCCATTCTGCCCGCCAGGCATTCATTTAAAACCGCAAGCCTTGAATATTTAAGGGGGGACAATAAAGAAAGGCGTTCCGGAGGTTTTGGTCTGCCCCTCCGGGAACGTGACAATCAATCCATCTTGGGCTTGCTGACCGCTGTTACGGTGACCTTCGAACCCAGGAGGATGCCCCCTCCCCCGTAGCTGTTCCCAACGTTACCAAAATCGTCCTTGACCTCGATAACAAGCTCTACATGTTCGGCGCCGGCGAATATGGCCATCTCCGTCGCCTGCTTGGATGCCAGTTCAATGGCGAACTCCTTGGCTTGATCCAGCGTTGGGAAATCCTGCCTCCCTTTGGAAGAGAAAAGGATGGATGGGGGGTTGCTTGTGTTGCTCATTCCCGACCTGGGTTTGATAACGATCTCGACCGTCTCCATGATCGTCCCGGTTATAGCGCCTATCGCGTTTCCCACCTCAGAGTTCTCGGGCAACAACAGCGGGGTACTGAATTTCTGTGCAACCTCCGGAAGGTATGCACCTACTGGTGCCCCGATCCCTATTATCCTTTTGTTCAGGTTCAGGTTTAGCGAGAAATCGATACCCATCTCCCTGGTGATCAGCTGTTTGATGAAACGGCGGCTGAGATCGTCGTCCGCCGGGAGGTCTGAGTCTTCCTGTATCAACTTCATTAAGACCTCGTTGGCGATCTTGTCAATGGTGGCCTGTCTGACCTGGGCACAGAAATCCTGAGGGGAGACAGACACGATCTTGGCCTGGATCCCCACCGCCAGTTCAGAGGTCCTTTTGTCAAATTCAGTATAGGTTCCCATGGCATGGAGAATGTCGGTGGGGGTGAGACCTATGCGGGCAACGATCCCGAGCTCTTCCAGATGCCTGATGCTGTAGGTGAATGGATCGATTCCGGTAAGCTCACCTATCTCGAAGATGTTCTTAGGTCCCGTCTTGACGACGTCAATGAGTGCTTTGTCGATCTTCGAGAACTGGAAACCTTTCAACTCCTTTGAGAATACAAAGAACTCGACCAGCTGAGGGATGAGGTTGATGTCGTAATACCTGATCCTTTGGCGGGTCACATTCGCCGACATGTTCTCCAACTTACCGACGATCTCCGGGAACTTCCTCGAGGCCACACACAGCGGCGTCACACGGAGCGGGGACAGACTGAAGCCATCTTGCCTTACGATGATACGGCTATCTCCCCCGATACCGGACGTCATGATGTCCACGGCCTTGACCCGGGTCCTCCATCCGCCGATCAGTGCTCCCTCAGGGTCCAACCGCGGCCTGCCGCTTCTCATTATCCCGATATCGGTGGTCGTTCCCCCGATATCGACTATGACCGCATCCTTCTCTTTGGTCAGATACATGGCGCCTAAAATGCTCGCCGCCGGACCGGAGAGAACCGTTTCTACAGGGCGTTGCTGGGCCATCGCCTCGCTCATAAGCGTGCCGTCACCTTTGACCATCATGAGAGGGGCTATGATCCCGAATTCGGCAAGCACCTTTGTCACCGCGACAATGAGGTCCGCTATGATCGGGATGAGCTTTGCGTTCAGGACCGCGGTTATGGTTCTTTCATAGAAACCCAGTTGCGATGATAGTTCATGACCGCATACGACCGGCAACGCGCATTTGCTTTTGATTATCTCCTTGACCGCCAGTTCATGGGCGGGGTTCCTTATGCTCAACAAACCGGAAACCGCGAAAGCGTCGACCTTGTCGTGGACAGAGTCTATGAACTCCATCACTTTGACCTTGTCCAGCTCATTTTGTTCAATGCCGTTCAGGTTGTGGTCACCGACCACTTCCACGGAATAATCCACCGGCATTGCTTCTCGTTGCTCCATGCCGATCAGGATGAGGCCGACCCTGCATCCTTTGCCCTCGACCACTGAGTTCGTGGCCAGTGTGGAGGACAACGAAACAAGGCTTATCCTCTCAAGTTCATCCTTTCCCAGCATCGAAAGGGAGTTCTTTATCCCGATCGCGAGGTCCTCTCTGGTGGTCAGGGCTTTCGCCTTCCCAAGGACATGCCCATTCTTAAGATCCAAAACGACGCTGTCGGTGAAGGTGCCGCCAGTATCGATGCCCAGGCCCAATTTTATATCCTCACCGGTACTTGATTTCGATCTCTCATCATTCTTGACCGTCATTTTGCCACCAACTCGATCTTTTCATCAGAAACCGTTTTCTGGACCCGGCACGAGTATCCACTCTGCCCCTTTCTCAGCACCTTGACCAACAACACCAACGCCGGAAGCTCGATCAGGACGCCGATTATGATGGAGACCTGGATCAGCGGCTCCCCGGGGAACAGACCATACGATATCGCCAGGGCCAGGGGCGAGTTCCGGGCTATCGTCGTGCAGGAGAGCAACGCGTATTCTTCGTAGTTCAGCTTCGCCCATATGCCGATCGCACGGGCAATGAAGAAGGAAACAACGATGAATATCGCGACCGGTATGAGCACCACTGACAACGCCAGCAGGTTCTCCGTGATCACCTGGGTCTGACCCGCGAACATGAAGAATATGATCAATGCCAGGGTTATGGTCTGGATCTGGATGGGGACCTTCGTCATCCGTCTTTCCTTCCATTCCATCCCCTTTTTCCGGATCGCTGCCCAATTGGTGAACATGGCCCCGATGAATGGTATGGCGATGAACACCACGGACGTCTCAACGAACGCCGACAGAGGTATCGGGATGAGCTGCCCGGCAAAGAGTAAGAGAAATACCGGGATCAGCAGGATCTGGACGATAAGATTGATCGGCAGCAGCGCCAGACCCAGCGGCACATCGCCTTTGGCCATGCCGGTGAACACCAGGAACCAATCGGTGCATGGGTTGACCACGTAGAGGATGAAACCGACATAGATCAGAGGAGTGGAGTAGAGAAAACCCAAGGCCAGTATGAAACCGATTATCGGGATCACAACAAAATTGTCCAGGAGCGCTATGGCAAAGAACCGGCGATTGCGATAGGACCGGGCCACATCGCTCAACGGAGTTCCCAGGGCGATACCGTAGACCAAGAGGATTAGGCTCACGTAGATGATGTCGTTGCTGCTGCCCCATATCCCGCCGAACAGCGTTCCTGCCGCCAGTCCCAATATCATGGCCAATATCAAAACTAGTGGCTGCGAGCTCTCCCATCGGTTCAATCCTTCACTCATGATCTCAAACCTCCAAATGATACGTCTAACTTTTCGCCTTCAGATTGTTGAAGTTGATCGCCTGAACGGGACATGCCTGCTCGCAGCGCCTGCAGGCGGTCCCATCACAAAGCTCCGACCTGATTATGGCCATTTGTATCTCCCCGTCCCCGATGACCGTCAGGGCCCCTTCTGGACACTCCGAGGTGCATTTGCCGCAATTGATGCAACCGATGAGTTCTGTTTCCAAGGAGACTCCGATATCCGTAAGGATTGCTATCCCGTTCTTGCCCAGGTCCGGGATGTCCCGGCTCATGCGTTTTTCAATGCGTACCTGAGAGGTAGGGGAGGGGAGTGGTGGAAGTTTGTATATCGACAGCATCTCGCTGTAGGCATCCATTGGCATCGAATAGGACCACACTGAAAGCTCGATAGAGTAGATGTGCTTGAACGCTTCCGAGGTGGCGAACATGCAGTGGCTCGCCCTCAGCTCCTTCGCGAACGATTTCAGCTCTGCAAATTTCTCCGGCCTCAGGACCAGTTCCTTGGCCATCGCTAGCGAGGTGTTGCCCAGCTGGATTATGTGATCGCTGTCCGGAGAAACCGCCGATGCTCTGCGCCTTCATTGCATCGACGTACAATCCTGAGGCGCCGGACATGAACGTCGTCTTTACATCATTGGTCCATAGGCCCGCCTCTTCCATCAATGTCAGGTACCCGGCCCTTATCGCGCCGATAGCCTTCCCTGCCTCCGAGACGTCCTTCTCCGTGATGAAGACCCCGTCTTGAAGATGGAGTCGGTAATCCGGGGTCTTTATGCTCGGAGGTACGATGAGGCCGGCCTTTATTCCGGTGGAGATCGCGGCGATGAGCCCGGTCCCGGTCACGCCCAATGCCTTGCCATGCATAGCTCCTTTCGAGAGCAATGAGCCGTCGACCGGATCGACCAGGTCCCCTTCGCAAGACAGGAACCCTTCATCCAGGACCGAACATCTCCATCCCTTTTCATCGACGCTGACCTCAGAGATCGCGCCTGGGGCGGCCAGCATCCCCATCTCCACCTGCTGACCTTCCAAGGCCGGCCCTGCTGCGGCAGATCCAGAATAGACGTTCCCGTTCACGACCAGCGCTATCTCTGCGTTCGTCCCGTAGTCGATAACCAAGCAGAGGTTCCTCTCGTCCATGATTCCGGTCATCAAGAGCATGGCCAGCGCGTCCGCCCCGATCTCATGGCTGACCGCCGGTTGGATCATCGCTTCAGCGTCCGGTCTGATGTTGAGGCCGAGCTGCTTTGCCAGAAGAATTTCCCCGTCTCGTTTCGGGGGCACGACCCCCAGCCGGTCCAGCATGTTCTTTCCGGCATAGGCCAGGTCCCGGATCTCGATGTTCTGGAACAATGACAGCTGGAACGGATTGCCGCACACCGCCATCCGCTCCACCTGCTGCAGATCGATGCCCAACTTTTCCAACAGTCTGTTTATCGAGTCGGTCATCAGCCGGTGAGTCGCTTCCGTTCCGCTCAGCACGGCGAAATTGACATGATCGATGACGTTGGCCCCCGGGATCGGATGGCGGATGGTTATGGCCGTCGAGATGGTCTCGTTGTTATCCAGGTCGATGGCCTGTGCCCTGAAGCCGCTCGTTCCGATGTCCAGTGCTATGCCGAATCCTTTCATTGTATGACCTCTATCGCTTGCGGCCAATCGATCCTCTTGGCCTTTCCATGGATGGAGTAGCTTGCGCTCCATGCCGCCATGACGGAAACTCCGATCTGGAGGGGGTCGTGGACGAGAACGCTCGCCCTCGCCTCTCCCAAACTGTCGAACGAGTAAGGCATCCCTGGAGAAGATATGATGGCCCCTTCTCTGATCCATTCGCCCTTTATCCTCGCAGGCGAGGCGTTCAGGAACGCATCGGCCTCGGTGACCGCGGCCTGCAGGTCCGAGGCCACTTTGATGTCTTGGAATCGATGCTTCAGGGCCGCTATCTTGGTGGTGTCGGAGTCGACCACCGTGATCGATGCTCCCGCCTCAGGCCAACAGCTTCCGCGGCCGCTGCCAACCCTCCCGCCCCGATGACCAGCACTTCCTTTCCATTACGCCGCCCATTGCCCTCTTCAGCCCCGAGGAGTAGCCGAGAGCTGTGGAATGGGTGTTGTCCGCGCACCGTCTCTCTCTCATGTTCACGGCCACAAACTCCAGATCATCGGCCATGAACACGATGTCCGCCCCGCTTTCCATGGCCTGATAGAATCCGGCCACGTCCGTTCCTTCTTAACGTCGCTCTTCATTCCCAGGTGACGCGTGATGGCGCAGACCGACTGACAGAAACCCTCGGTGACCCCTTTGCCGCTGGTGATGGGGACCGCCGCGACACTGAACCGGTTCAGGTTCAGATCGCTTCCGTCAAGACCGAGCGAGAGCAATGAAAGTCCTTTCATGTCGATGTCCAGATCATGTTTCAGCCTCTCGTCCCTTAGCTCCATGCTGTTGGGCACGTTCTCGATCATCTCACAGGTCAGTCTTGTCATTTCATCGTCTCCGGAATCGGGTTGAAATATTCGGTAACGCCCGTTTGGTCCATGATCTCCCACAGACAGGCCAGCCTCTTGTGCCAGGCCACCTTTTCGTTCGGGCCGGTGTTGATAATGGTGGCTCTCCACTCCTTCTTGCCCGGTTCATAATCGGTTATCATCTCGTCCGAACCGAAAATGCCAGGAACGATCTTGGGCCGGTCCACTTCCGCGAAGACCCCTTCGCCGCATGACCGCATGGTCCTTCCATTGACGTGTATGTGCTCGTAGAAGGCAGCCCCGTCCCTGGTCGGCCAGGCTTGTCCAACTTTCCCTTGACAAAGGTGTCTGTCAGCATCGACATGAGATTGATGCCGCTTGAACCCAACACCGCCGCCGGGGTCTGGCTCGGTATCCGGGCGTCGATCTCCAGGACCTTGGGCACTCCGTCCTTCACGATGGCCTCCACGTCCATGATCCCGTTCAGGTGCATGTGGACGGCCATTCTTTCGCTTGCCTCCACGAACATGCGCTCTGTTTCGGGATCGAGCTTTTTGTAAGGCGAACGCACCATCTTGCAGTCGTATTCATTGTCCAGCACGACTTCTGTGATGACCAATGGCACCACCTCGCCACCGTTGCCGACGACCTCGAGCGAGATGTTCGGCCCTTCCACGAACTCCTGCACCACGCATTCGTCCCCGATCTGCCTGACGCGGTCCATTCCTTCTTCCAACTGCTGCAGGGTAAGCGCTTTGGTGACTCCGCAGCTTCCGCTCTGGCCCGAGGGCTTCACGACCACCGGCAGCCCGCATTCAGGCCAGTCCAGCGGCATAGGGATATTCAGCGATCTCATCATTTCGTTCGAACGGACCTTTGAGGAGGACAGGTCGTAGGATTCCATATCGAACATCAACGGTACTTCGAGTCCGGCGAAGGTCTTCACCAAGGCGCGGAGCGTCTCATAGTTCTCGTTGGCCGGGATGACCGCGTCGCAATCCTCGAAAATCTTGACCGCCCGCTGTGATTCCTTTACCACGTCGATGACCACGGCATCATCGGCCAGGGTCATTGCCGGAGCATTTCTCCTGCGGTCCAGCACCACCGTCCCCATGCCCGCCTTTTTTGACAGGTAGACGGCCTCGGTGCCTTGCAGCGCCCCGCCCACTATGCCTACCTTCACTGGATCGCCTCGACCCGCTGGCGCTGTTTCCGTTCAGATACCAGGCTGACATAATCGCTCAATGTTGCGGTCCGATATCCTATGGCTTCCAGCATGTCCTCGATATTGTTCTTGGACCTTTCACCATTCTCGATGTCGAGCTCGTGCTGGGCCACCCCCGCCAGACCCTTGCTTGGAGGAATTATCGAGGTGATCACATTGGCCCCGGCGTCGAGCCGAGGCCGCAGGCCCTTTACCCCTTCGATGTCCAGACTTGCTGGGATCAGTTTGTCCTGGTGGACCAGCCGCATTACCGCCAGCGTGACCAGTTCTTCCGTCATATTGGTCGAGGGCATTCCTTCCATGGGCGTGTTTACTTGGGGAACGAACGTCATGGCCCGCACCTGCTGGACACCCAGTTCTCCATCATCTTGATGGAGTGGGCTCGGTCCTGGATGGTCTCTCCGACCCCGATCATGATGCCTTCCTCGGTCAGCATCCCCTGTTCGACCGCCCAAAGCTTCTGATTCAACCGGTGCACGTAGTCCTGGTTCGGTCTGAGCCGGGAAAACAGCTCCTTATTGTGGGTCTCCTGATAGCAAGCGAACCAATCCGCGCCTGCCTCCTTGAGCGATCTGAACATCTCTTTGGGCACAGCCCCGGGGGAGACCATGATGGGTACGTTCACGGCGTCATCGACCGCCTGCACCAGGTCTATCAATTCGGAGTAGCCCTCCCCACCGTGATACAAAGGGTCCTCGCCCATGGTCAGGTCGACCATGTGTATGCCCGAGTCCTCCAATGCCGTGGCCAGGCCGATTATCTCCTCCCGGTTCTTGCGGTATCTGACACTTCCCTCGTTGGATCTCCTGTAGAAACAGAAAGAGCAATTGTTCTTGCAATGGGTAGAAAAATAAACGAAACCGTAGAGAAAGACCTTGTTCCCGAAATTCTGGTCCCTCACACGCCTTGCCGCTTCGAAGATCTTGGCGACCGACGGCCGGTCCCTGCGCTCCAAAAGGTAGGCCACTTCCTCATTGGACAATTGCTTTCCCTGGGTAGCCTTGAGCAGGATTGTTTCCAGTTCTTCGTTCGTGTTCATATTATCCCGAACCTTAGGGGTTATGAATTTCCTCATTGGAAAGCACGTATGTTAAAAGGAATGTTAACGCTTGGAAGGATTATTTTAAATTGATGAGTTCACATTTAGTATCTAAAAGAGTCTTTCTAATTCCATAATTTTTTGGCACGTTATAATTCGGCATAAATTTTGAAACTTTTTTATTACGCTAATCCATGCTGTAAAAAACCAATGAAATATGCGGCCCTATTAGAAATAACATTAATATTTACTACAGTCGGTAGAAATTCCATTATTATCTACAAATGCATTTAATGGAATTCCGTATTGATGTTCAAATTTCTTTTTGTTTAACCACCGAAACAAGAAATCGGTATTTAGAATTTCTTCAGTCGGCCAATCGGTTAATTCATCCACATTACAAGCACCTTATTCATTTCAGAGGAAATAAAGGTTCCATTAATGCTATTCTTTCCGTAATCGTCTCCTGGAAACTATTCGGTTCTATTGGATCTTCTGGAATATTATCTCTTGACAATGTTCATTCAAAAAAAGAACCAATCAAATGATTACTATAATCCATCCCCCGTATCGGCTTCACCAAAAATATCAAAATCAAAATGAATATCCTTTACCAGCACTAATTTTGAGGCGGTTTACCACTTCATGTATTGTTTGAATCTATCGGCTGGTTTCGAATTGGGTCATTTCCATTATTACCGAATTATATTCTTCTGGGATAAAAATATTCATGCGTTTTGGGTTTAAAATAAAATCCTCGGGGCTGGCATTTTCAGAATCTTCCCGCATAATGCCGCCAGTGAAGACGAAATACATTAAATGGCCAAAATAATAGATATCACTCGCTGCCGTGGGCATATAACCAAATCGAACTTCCGGGGGTGCGCCTTTTTGATTTACGGGAATATCGTGTAAAGTTTCATCGGTCATATACGGCTTGGGTTGATTATTGATCAGATCGGGGCCTAAATACTTGGAGACGCCCCAATCAATCAGTACGGGCCAATAATCCTCTTTATTGCGTTGAATGATAATATTACTAACCGCAAAGTCACGGGTGAAAAATATTTCTTGGTTGTGGCAATACTCTAATAGGACGGCTAAGGGAATGAAAATATAACGCACCATACTGGCTAAATCTAAATGTCTAATCTCGCGCAGTCCGAATAAATTCCCGATAAAATTCTAAAAAAGGTCTGCCCTTCGATAAAACTCAACACGATGTAATATTCGGGAGTTTGGATGTCGGTGATTTTGCCATAATTGAGGACTTCGACACAAATCAAACCGCTCCGGGCTTGGGCTTGCGGATTCAAAAATCCCATTTTCCCATGCGCTTCACAATCATTTTCGTGGGTATACGGATCATAAAATGTCGTATACAGATACTCTTTAATGGCAACTTTTTTCTCGGATTGTTGGTCAATCGCTAAAAAACGCGGGAAAATCCTCCTTTGCCTAAAACTTTTTGAACCAAATATGAGATACCGTTAATTTCAATTAATTCTCCTACAGTTATTGGCACGGCATCTCGCCTCAAGAAAAAAATTACATTTGGTAATCCCAAGAAGCACGACAACTTTTACAATAATACTTTTTACCGTACTTTTTCACAGGGGTAAAGGAAATAATTTTGGCTTTGTTTTCCATTTCTTGAAGTTGATCGCTTTACAATTCGGGCATTTAATCACACCATCGGAAGGATAAGGGATAGTCTTAATGGCTTTCTCATCACTGGGCGAAGAACGAAAGAGTATCGGGTTTGGGTTTTTTAAATTGCGGAGCAGCTTCGGGTTGATATTGTTCTTCCTCGACACTGCGCATAGGTTTCCGGCCCACTTCGGGGGCTTTCATCCGCGGATTGACGGGTCCACTATCGGATGAGGAAGGTGCGGGTTTAGGCTCGGGTTTAGGAGATCCTTTTGGCGGGCATGTCCTCGAAAACGTTGTGAAACGGATCCCCACCAGCAGTCTGATCTTCGGATTTTCAAGTTTTGGTTAAGGTTCCTGCATTTTCTTCATCTCGGAAGTTTCGGAAGGAACCGGTTGCTCCCTGATTTATACCACCAGATTTAATGCCGGCTTTACCAAAGTTTGAAGGACGGATCGATCCATTGAAACTTCGGGTTCCTTTCGGGACACGGACTCATCTTTATTTAAAATTTCGACTAACGAATCAATTTTTTGTTCAATATAAAGTTTTGTTGACCCAATTTGAACATACCAGTTTTTACTTGTTTTAGCAATTGATCGACGGTAAGTTCTTGTTCTTCTTTCCTTCCGCATCGGCAGATTCAGCTCTCCTTTAGCTTTTGCTGCGGAACCTTTTTTACTGGCCTTGGCCGAAGTCTTCTTCGGGGTTTCTAACAATTTTTTATTTTCTTGTAATGTTTTCACTTTGTCTTCTAACTGCTTAATTTTCTTTTCTAAATCGGGATAACTCTGGTAATACTTGGGATTCGGATGCTTCTTTTAATTGTTCATTTTCTTCTTTGAGTGCATTAATTTCAGTTTTTGCTTTCATAAGAGCCTAATTTCGTAAAGTATCCTTTAATTTGGTTAATTTTGTTATCTCATCGTTTTTCGCAGCGATTAAATCTCCCATAATGACCCTCGGATTGCAATTTATATTTAAAGCGTATCAAAAATAAAATCAGAATTAACTTAAACTTTGACATTTTTCAATTTTATCTTTATTCAAGAGTATTAAATAAGGAATCTTTTTGAGACTGGTACGGTTGTCGAAGCGGGCATAAATATTTAAATCGGCAAAGAAAGAGTAATTCCAATTGTCTTGATTAAATGTTATCAATGTCAATTTCAATTTTGAAATAATTCCACTCAAATTAGGTTACATAGTAATATGCACAATACATTTATTTTTTCGAATTTAATATCTCATGTTGTAGAATAGAAACGTGATAAAAAAATGGAGTATGCTACGAACAAAGAAAAAAAGCTGTTGATTTCATCAAAAACTTACCCAATAATCTAACAATACATGAATTGTGTACCAGTTAGAGATGGAAGAACAATTGGAAAAAGCCCAAGAAGATACGTCAAGCTGGCCGATTATTAAATTCAGAAGAAGTTAAAGAAAGATTAAAGGATTGGCTTGTTTAGGGTTATAGTTTTGAAAGTATTTTGGACCGTAGAATGCGGTTAAAGATATCGGAAAATATTCGGGAATTTTCATCCCTGATACTTTAAAGCTGAAGCATTTTACATATCTACTTGAAGAATTATATTATCTTACCGAATTCGAAGATTTCCAAGTCAATGGTGTGATTTTTTCTTATCATCCTGGATATTTCTTGATATTCCTGATGGAGTAACACAATAAATCCGATAAATTTGCTTAATCGATAACCAGATAGCACAAATAAAGAAATCAACAGATAATAACGCATACTTCAACGTTAAGCAATTAAAATGATTTTGATCTTGAATTGGACAATATTATACAGAGTATTTCTTCAGTACGGAACCTTATTTCAAAACGGGAATTTTTCTCCCCATTCCAAAGGTTTTTTTATTGACTTTAATAGTTTGAACAACTCGCGCTCGCTTATACTCATTATTTGAATACATGGATTCAACCCGATATACTACTCTGAAATTTTCCTTAATGCGAGAATTCCGTGGAAAACCTTCATCAATACGCATCTTTAAAATCTCATCTAATATCGGAAAGGGTAATAAATTCTCTTCGGTTAATTGATTAGGTTTCAATTCTGCCGAAGGAAGATTTTTTACGAATCGCAAACGGAATAATTTCTGTATCCCGATTGATCCAATCAACGACTTCATAAAGTTGGGTCTGATACATCGCCCCAGGGTACATTCTTTCCCCACATGTATCTCCAGTATAACCTGCAGTATCCCGTGGCTAATTCGGACTATTTCCTGTCGAAATTAATAATGAGGCGGATATCTATTCAAATAATAATCAGTAATACTCCCCGTAACCCGAGTTCGGGTTTTTGATGGCTAAATCTGTATCCAATTCCGATGCGGATCAGGAAATACTTCTGAAAATCTTGATCCAATGCTTCATGCGGGTCTTTAATCGGGACGATTAAATATTGGATGCCTAAATTTTGACACAATTGAATTGCGCATCATCAATAGATCCTGAAGATGAATAGCGGGAAGGCATTAAAAGAGTCGTGAACTTTTTCAGTCCCATTGCTTGTGAAGCAATATATGCTGTAAAAGCAGAATCTACTTCCTCCGCTGATCCCAGTAGAATGCGATTAAAAATTCCTGTTTTATAGAAATAATCTCGCAAATTCATTGCGAGGGCTTCTACAATCTCTTGATGAACATCAAATAGAATTTCTAAATTCTCGTGGATTCGCTATTCCTTCAAGAACCAGTTCTTCCGGTAATTCTGGATCTGATTCCAATATCATGGATGTTTCTTTTATCCAAATCCACAAAAAAGAACGCTCTTTGGCAGAAAGGGTACTCGTCGGACAATTTGTCCTGTATTATCCACTCACCAAAAATACGTCCATCCGAATACTAATTGATCTTGCCCCCCGATTAAATTGAGGTACATAATCGGGATTTGATATTTAGGGCTTTATCGGTAACCAATTGCTCTCGAATCTGCTGTTTGCCAATAATATGCCACGGGAAGCGTTGATGCTTAAAATTAATTGGGCCAATTGTTGAAATAATTCCATTCGGCGGGATTGATCTGTATTCTTCATTCCACAAATCCTCAAAATCCTTAAGCCAATTTTAAAACCATCAAGGTCGATAGGATCAAAGTTATCTCCACTCCAGAAATAACGCTTTTCATCGAAAACATCATAAGTGGGTAACAATCGTTTTTGAATTTTAGCGATGACCGTGCCTTGATTAAATGACATAAGCGACATTCTGATATTTCGGATGATGATGCCGATCGGATTCTATATCAAAACCCCGATAACGGTGTAAAGGGAATCGGATGCTGCCGCTATTTCCGAGACAGTATTTTCCTCGGATTCATAAAAATCATTATCAAAAATTAAATCTTGAATCGGTTAATCAGTCGACTTCATTTCTGGAAAGAGAAGGATATCTGCTTGGCATTTTTTTGCAAGAGCGATGCCCTTGAGAATTTTTTCTTTATTTGCAATCAGATTCCCTACA
>CAWDCQ010000016.1:0-7230 GCA_963800775.1 uncultured Methanomassiliicoccales archaeon
ATAGAAAGGATTATTAGGGCAAACGGGTTTTGTGGGCCTGTTCTAGTTTATCGTTACATTTGATGGAGCGCACCTAAAATGACACTTAACAAGGTCGTGGTAAGATCCCCGGCCACCATAGCAAACCTAGGGCCAGGCTTCGATGTTTTCGGGATCGCCTTGAAGGAACCGGCCGATCTGATAGAGGTCCGCCGGACCAGCGAGATGGGCGTACGCGTCGACAAGATCGAGGGCATCGGCGCTCACGGGGTCACCATCGACAATTCCCGCAACACCGCGGCGGTGGCGGCCCAGAAGGTACTGGAGATGGCCCATGCCGACTTTGGCCTGCGCATGAGCATCAGGAAGGGCATCCGGCCGGCCAGCGGGATGGGCTCTTCCGGTGCCTCGGCAGCGGGCGGGGCATACGCCGCCAACATCATGCTGGAAACCCCGTTCCCGGTGGAGAAGCTGGTGTACAGCGCCGCCCTCGGGGGAGGAGGCCGCCTCCGGCAGCCGTCATGCGGACAACGCTGGACCGGCATTGCTGGGAGGTTTCACCATCATCCGCTCCTATGAACCGATGGAGATCGTGCGGGTAGACCCGCCGGCCAACCTGGGGGTCGTGGCCATGCTGCCCTCCTTCGCCGTCCCCACCCGGGAGGCGAGGAAGGTACTGCCCAAGAGCATCGACCTGAAGAGCCTGGTCTTCCAGGTGGGGCACGCCGCCTCCCTGGTGGCCGGGATGGCGAACAAGGACGTCAAGCTGGTGGCGCGCAGCATGAAGGACGTGGTGGTGGAGCCGGCCAGAACGGCCATGAACCCGCACCTGAAGCAGGCCGAGGCGGCGGCCATCAAGGGCGGTGCCCTGGTCTCGTTCCTGGGCGGTTCCGGGCCTTGCATCGGCGCCATATACGACATGAACGAGACCGACGGTGTGGAGATCGCCCGCTCGGTTCAGTCGTTCTTTGAGGGCCATGGGATAGACTGCCTTTCCTGGGTGACCACATGGGGAGAGGGATGCAGGCAGGTGTCGGAATGAGCTACACCATCAAGTGCTTTGAGTGCGGCAAGACGGTCACAGACAACTATGCGGACTCATGTCCCCACTGCGGCGGGCTGCTCACCGTGGAAATGGACCTGGAAAGGCTGTCCGGCCTGACCCCGGCGGACCTGAGGAAGAGGCCCATGGGGGTCTGGCGCTACGCGCCGCTGCTGCCGGCCTGTGAGGCCAAGGCGATCACCCTGAAGGAGGGCGGCACGCCGCTGTACGACTGCAAGGCGATCGCCGCCAAGGCCAAACTGAAAAAGGTCTACGTCAAGTTCGAGGGGGCCAACCCGACCGGCTCGTTCAAGGACCGCGGCATGACCGTGGGGGTCACCCGGGCGGTCGAGCTGGGCTGCAAGGTCGTGGGATGCGCCTCCACCGGCAACACCTCCGCGGCCCTGGCGGCCTACGCCGCCAAGGCCGGGCTGGACTGCGTTGTCCTCCTACCCTCCGGAAAGGTGGCCGCAGGCAAGCTGGCCCAGGCCATGTTCTATGGGGCCAAGATCGTCTCCGTGGACGGCAACTTCGATGAAGCGCTCAGCATCGTCAGGAAACTGGCCGCCGAAGGGGAGCTGTACCTTTTGAACTCCATCAACCCGTTCCGGCCCGAGGGGCAGAAGACGGTTGCGTTCGAGATCATGGACCAGCTGGACTTCGAGCTGCCCGACCGGATCATAGTGCCGGTGGGCAACGCCGCCAACATCTGGGCGGTCTACAAGGGCTTCAGCGAATACAAGAAGCTGGGCTGGATCGACAAGATCCCGAAGCTCACCGGGGTGCAGGCGGCCGGTTCGGCGCCGATCGTGGAAGCGTACCGCCGCGGGACCTCGGACTTCGTGCCCCAGGACCATCCGGAGACCATCGCCACCGCCATCCGCATCGGCAACCCGGCATCGGGCAAGAAGGCGCTGAAGGCGATATACGGCACCGAAGGGAGCGCCATCGACGTCTCCGACGAGGAGATCCTGGCGGCCCAGCGCCTGCTCGGACGGTCCGAGGGCGTGGGCGTGGAGCCGGCCAGCGCCGCCTCGGTCGCGGGCATGTTCAAGCTGGCCGAGATGGGAGAGATCGACCCGGACGAGCGGGTGGTGTGCATCTGCACTGGCCACGTGCTCAAGGACCCGGACACCATCATCAAGTCCTTCGGGAAGGTGCACCAGGCCAAGGCCGACCTGGCCTCGGTCAAGGCCTGCCTCTCGGCGAAGGACTGACCTCAGCTCATTCGACGTCCAGCGCCAACCGGAGAGAAACATCTAATAGCCTCACGATGGAATACTTAGCCCGGTCAGGGGATTCCGTGACCAGAGGCCGAGATACCGGACACACGTGCACGGGCTGGACGAGAACATGGCGGGGGCATCCCGGACGGGAGCATCGTGCTCCTGTCCGGAACCGCCGGGACGATGAAATCGTCCCTTGCCTATTACATGCTCTATGCCAACGCCAAGATCGACGGCATATCTGGCCTCTACGTGTCATTGGAGCAATCGAGCGACAGCCTGCTGCGCCAGATGCACGGCCTCGGTTTCGAGGGTGAGCTGAAGGCAAGCCTGGACATACTGGACCTTGGAGAGGTGCGCCTCAGGACCGAGGGGTCGGACTGGCTCGAGACGTTCAAGTTCGCCATTGAGGAGACCCGCAAGCGGGTGAAGTACGACCTGCTGGTCATCGACTCGCTCGGGGCCCTTTCACTTATCTCCGAGTTCAAGCGCCCCCGGGAGGACATATTCCGCATGTTCGAGTGGCTGCGCACCCTGGACATCACCACGCTCCTGATCGCGGAGATGCCGGTGGGAACGTTCCAGTACTACGGGGGGGAGGAGGCCGACTTCCTTTCCGACGGCATGATCCACCTGAAGATGGTGGATGTGGGTGAGGCCGATGTGCAGAGGCGCCTGCGCTGCGTCAAGATGCGGGAGACCGACCATTCCAGCAACTACTACTCGTTCTATTACAAGGACGGCGGTCTGTTCGTCACCCGGGCCATCAGCGACCTTTAGAAATCCAGCAGGCTGCTCTGGCCCCGGTCCTTTCCCTTCTTTTGCGGTTCCGGCCCTTCCGGGGCGTCGTCCTCTATGGGAGCAAGCGGCGCCCTGGTCGGCGCCCCCACCTGCTTCTTGATGCCCGCCGCCAGCGTGTCGCCGATGCCGATCACCCTGGAGATCCGTCCCATGTCCGTCTGGCGCAGCGCCTCCAAGGTGGTGAAGCCCTTGCGGAACAGCGACCGGGCCCGTATCCTGCCGACGCCCTTCAGCTTCACCAGGTCCAGCAGTTCGGGTTTGACCCCGTAGTGCAGCCGGGTCATGAGCTCGGTCAGCGGCGGGTACGCGTCCTTGTTGAAGATGTTGGACATCTCCCTCATGGAATAGAGCAGCCACTCTCCGATCTCCACCTTGTTACGGAGGTCGCCCGGCCCGATCCCCAGCTTCTCCAGGATCTTGTCCTCCTCGATCTCCAGGGTCCAGTCCTCCAGGATGGTGGCGGTCTTGAGCTCGGCCAGGAAGAACTCGTACTCGGTCTCGTCGTCCTCCGGCGGATCGAACACCAGCTCCTCCTCCCGGCGCATCACCAGGTCCTCCAGCCATTCCTTGTCGTTCCTCTTGATGAACATGGTCTTCATGTCCGGGGTGGAGCACACCGCGTGCAGCAGTCCGAACTCCTTGCCCGGCTTGAACTTCTCCAGTGCCTGGCGCATGCGCACCGCCGACATCGGGTCTATGTACAGGTCGGAGACCCTGCGCCCGAAGAACGTGGCCTTTAAGGTCTGGTCCGGGCCGGTCTTGATCATCCCTTCCTTCTCCAGGAACTCCAGGATGTTCGCGGCCGCCTCCTTTATGCCGACGATGTTCGCCTGGTGCGCGAAGAACGTGGAAGCGAGGAAGTCCATCAGGCCCTCCCAGCTGCCGGCGGTCCCGCTGGCGATGGTGGAGAGCACGTGGCTGCGCATCACCGCCTCGTTGCTGAGCTTGGAGATGACGTCCTCCGGCTCGCCCAGCAGGTACGTGTCCCGCAGGAAGGTCAGTTCGTCCTCGGACTTGGCCAGGAGTATTGCCTCGCCGTAGGGGTCGTACCGGGACGGCGCCCGCCCGCACATCTGCTTGATCTCCATGACCGGTATCGGAACGTTCATGCCATTGTCGAACCGGTAGACGTCGCGTATCACCACCCGCCGGGCCGGGAGGTTGATCCCGGCGGCCAGCGTGGGGGTGGCCACGATGCACTTTATCTTTCCCTGCTTGAACGAGGATTCCACCATCCGGCGCTGCTCGTTGGTCAGCCCGGCGTTGTGGAAGGCGACCCCCTTCTTGACGCAGGACTTCAGGGTCCGGCCACGGAGGTGTGCTCGCCTTCGCCGTCTATCATCCTCTCCGTTTCCGGGTCCATCTCCACCCCCTCCGCCAGGTCCTTGGTGAGCTTGGAGAACTTGACCGCCAGCGATTCCGTCGACTTGCGGGTGTTGACGAACACCAGGGCCTGTCCGCCCTCCTTGATGGCGTCCTTGACCAGGCTCCACACCGGATCCTCCTCGAAGACGATCTTCCGGACGCTGTTGTCGATGAACCTGACCGAGCCTTCCAGGTACACTCCTTCCTTGAGCTTGACCGGCCTCCACCGGTTGGCGATATGCACCGCACCCAGCCATTCCGCCAGTTCCCGCGAGTTGTTCACTGTGGCCGACAACGCGATTATCTGAAGGTTGTTGCTGAACCGTTTGAACTTGGCCAGAGTGACCTCGAGGGTGGGCCCCCGGTCCGGGTCATTGATCAGGTGGACCTCGTCGGACACCACCAGGGTGACCTCTCGGAGCCAATCGGACTGGTGCCTGAGCAATGAATCGGCCTTCTCCGAGGTGGCGACGATCACGTCATAGGAGTGCAGGCGGGAGTCGGGCGAATCGAAATCACCGACCGAGATCCCCACCTTTACTCCCAGCGGCTCGAACTTCCTCAGGTCGTCGTACTTTTCCGTGGCCAACGCCCGCAGAGGCACGATATAGAGCACCTTCCCATGACGTTCCAGGACATGCTTCATGGCCGCCAGGTAGGCGATCAGCGATTTTCCCGAGGCGGTAGGCACAGCGACGACCAGGTTCTTCCCTGCCAGGGCCACCGGCACCGCTTCTGCCTGCGGGGGATACAGCTCGCTGATGCCGTCCTTTTCCAGGATATCGATGACCCCTGCGGGAAGATCTAGGTCCCTGACATTCATGCGTCGATTGCCTCTTCGCCCATTATTCCCAAGGGTCGTCGGGGATAAAGCGTTGTCGATTGGAGGAATCGTCCGAAAAAAATCCATGCCGCGGAGTTTTCCCGGAGCGGTCCTCGAAACCTCTGACAAAGATTGCTGGATGGCGTCATTAGGTGAGGTTTTTTTAAAATAGCTTTATATAGCAGCGCTGATATGGGATGAATTTCAAAGCCGGTGTAGTATGGTTGAAGAGAACCCAAAAGAAACAGCGAATCTTCCCGACGCAGAGACGTGGATAGAGACGCAGGATTTCACTACCACAGCGGACATCAAGATTCCGGACAAGCTTGCCGATCAGGTCATCGGTCAGGAAGCTGCTGTAGAAGTGGTCAAGAAGGCCGCCGAACAGAAGCGCCACGTGATGCTGATAGGGGAGCCAGGTACCGGGAAGTCGATGCTCGCCAAATCCATGACGGAGTATTTGCCAAAGAGCGAGCTCCAGGACGTTGTGGCATATCATAACCCTGACGATTCCAACGAGCCGAAGATCCGGGTGGTCCCGGCCGGGCAAGGGAAGGGAGATCGTCGCGGCCCAGAAGCGGGAGGCTATGCAGCGGAAGCAGCAGAAGACCTCCATGGTGACGATCATAGTGTTCATGATCGTGGCCCTGACGCTGGTGCTCTATATTTCCAGCGGCATGCAGGACACGAACATCATACTGATCGGTATCATAGCGGCCGCGATCATATTCTTCGCGATGCGTTACTCGGGCACCAGGCAAGAAAGCTATATGGTGCCGAAACTGCTGATCACCCACGAGGACAAGGATACGGCCCCGTTCATCGACGCTACCGGTGCGCATGCAGGCGCACTGCTGGGCGACGTGAAGCACGATCCGTTCCAGAGCGGAGGCCTGGAGACCCCGGCCCATGAGAGGCTGGAGGTGGGCGCGATCCACAAGGCGTCGAAGGGCGTTCTGTTCATCGACGAGATCAACATGCTGAGGATGGAGTCGCAGCAGTCGCTCCTGACCGCATTGCAAGAGGAAAATTTCCGATCACAGGACAGAGCGAACGCTCGTCCGGGGCCATGGTCAAGAGCGAGCCGGTCCCGTGCGACTTCGTAATGGTGTGCGCAGGGAACATGGATGCCATCCAGGGCATGCACCCGGCGCTCCGGTCCAGGATACGCGGTTACGGTTACGAAGTGTACATGCGGTCCACGATGGACGACACCGACGAGAACCGCAAGAAGCTGGTCCGGTTCGTGGCCCAGGAAGTGGCCAAGGATAAGAAGATCCCGCACTTCGACAAGAAGGCGGTAGCCGAGATCATCAAAGAGGCCCAGCGCCGCGCCGGAAGGCGGGGCCAGCTGACATTAAGACTGAGGGAGCTAGGCGGCCTGATCCGTGTTTCCGGTGACATTGCCCGGGAAAGTACAAACCGGTCGTCACCCAGCAGCACGTGTTCGCGGCCAAGAGGATCGCCCGCAGCCTTGAGCAGCAGATCGTGGACCGGTATATCCAGGCCAGGAAGGACTACAAGTCCTTCAACATCGAGGGTGACCTGGTCGGGGTCGTGAACGGACTGGCGGCCCTGAACTCTCAGTCGAGCATGACGGAGATGTCCGGCGTCGTCCTGCCGATCGTGGCCGAGGTGACCCAGCCCAGATAAAGAACGCTGGCAAGATAATCGCCACCGGCAAGCTGGGCGAGATCGCCAAGGAAGCGGTGGAGAACGTCTCCGCGTTGATCAAGAAATACACTGGCGAGGACATCTACAACCACGACGTCCACATCCAGTTCATCGGGACGTATGAAGGCGTCGAGGGGGACAGCGCCTCGATATCGGTGGCCACGGCGGTCATATCGGCCCTGGAAGAGGTGCCGGTGGACCAGACGGTGGCTATGACCGGCAGCCTAAGCGTGCGCGGGCAGGTGCTCCCGGTGGGCGGGGTCACGGCCAAGATCGAGGCGGCCGCAGAGTCAGGCATCAAGAGGGTGCTGATACCGAAG
>CAWDCQ010000017.1:0-5773 GCA_963800775.1 uncultured Methanomassiliicoccales archaeon
AAAAAAATGAAGAATGGCAAATGGCCGTTTTATTTTGTCCGGCAGATCATGCCTTGACACCGCGAGCCTGATCGCGATTCTGCTTGGCTTCGGCATGGAAATCGCTAGCTCCTATCTTTTCCCATACCGTATACTTGTAGTCGCCCCTCTTGATCGCGATCCCGGTGTTCCGGGCGAGTCCGCGGCATCTCATAATAGCGCAAACCTCGGCGTTGGTCGCAAGAGGCTTACCGGTGCAGCTGATAAGCGCATTGGTCACGTCCAAGACGATAAATTGGTCGGTAGGCAGAGCTGATACCTGTTCCGCGACCCTGTCCGCCAACCTCTTTCGTATCGCCATTGTAGATTCCGACCTTTGTTAGTGATGCTGGTCTGTCCAACCGATGCCTTTAGATGGGGCACGGGAGCGATGACATCTTGCACGCCGCCATCGATACGTGGCAGCTTATGCTTTTATCAAGATGTCTGACCTAATGATTTCAAATGACCCAATTGATTGGTTAACCTTTGTTCCCAAATATCAAAAATGAAAAATGCCAGGGCCATCCATGCCCTCAACGACCATGCACTAAAGCGTTGCGACCCCTCTGAGGATGCGTGCGATACTCAGCATCATTAATTCATATGGCGAATATTTGTGGTGTGGCCGCCCTTTTGGTTATATAATTACAAGTCCATTGTTCGATCCATGGTTGAGTTAACGGCAGAAATGGTGGAGATATTCAAAGGAGCGAAATATTTTCCGTTGGCAACGGCTTCGAAGGACTGTGACCCGAACGTCGTCCCCGTGGGGTCCGTGTTCCTGATCGATAACGGAACGATCTGGATCGGTAACCAGTTCATGGACCAGACGGTCAAGAACCTCAAGGAGAACCCCAGGGCGTGCCTTTATGCCTGGGGGCCCGACACCAAGGGATGCCTGAAGCTGAAAGGAAATGTCGCCCTGCACACCAGCGGCCCCGATTTTGACAAAATGAAGGAAATAGTCAAGGCCAGGAAGGCGGAGCTCGTGTGCAAGACCCTGCTGGAGTTCAAGATCACCGAGGTCTACAACTGCAAGAGCGGACCCGGTGCCGGAAGCAAACTACTATAGTGTCTTTTTTTTCGGGCCTCCGATCACTGGACTAATAACCCGCATCGGAGGCCATCCCCATCCTTTTCAGATTCCGAAGATATGATGGACATACCATGGGACTAGAGGATCGAACTATCCGGTCATGCTTTCAATCGGAGGATGGTCCAGTTCCATTCATGTTCCATTGAATTTCGGCTTCCGTGATGACGTACCGAAGTTCCTCCACCCGTTTTAAGTTAGTCGATAACGGCTGGTTGACATTTTTTAATACCCAAGCTTACCAATAGTTCTTTCATGACCCCCAAGGAAAGGTTCTACACCGCGCTCCATCTCGATACGCCAGACAGGATCCCGACAATGCATATCCAACTGGGAGGAGGGAACTTTCTTCAGGACAGGACCGGATTGACGATAAAAGAGGCTTATTCGGACCCGGGGAAGTTCGCCTGCTTGTGTCTCGCCACAAGGGAGTATGGATTCGACAATGTAATGGTCGGCTGGGGGGATCTGCTCAATGAGGCTCAGGCCTTCGGGGTCCAGCTGTCGTTCCCCAATGACCGGGATTATCCGCGGGGGACGCCGATATCTCCCGAGGACATCGAGAAGCTGGAATATGTCGATCCGGCAAAGGATAAGGTCTGGTCGGCCTCGTTAGATGCCGCCAAGATAGTCACCGAGCAGGTAGGGAATGATGTCGCCGTCATCGGACAGGTGAGCGATCCATTCACCCTGGCGGCATCTGTCCGTGGTTTCGACGGTCTGCTCATGGATGAGATAATGGAGCCGGACCGCCTGCACCGTCTCCTGATCGTGCTCACTGATTCGCTCGTGGAGTACGGCAGGTTGCTCAAGGAAAGGTCCGGGGTGGAGATAGTCTTCATCGAGGACGGCAGTGCCGACTCGGAGCAGAACGAGTTCCAGCTGGCCAAGACCTTCGATATCGACTACGCCCAGAAAATGGGGGACAAGTTCCGTGAGATGGGTCTGATGACCATCCTCAGCAACTGCGCCAAGGGCGCCTATCTCGACGCGCAGTTCGCGGCGGTCAGGCCGACGGCCATCCACACGTCCTATGAATGGGAAGGGTACCAGAGCATAGCGGGTTTGTTGCAGGGAGAGCGCTGCCTTGCTGCGGGTCTGGTGCCGCATTTCGTTGCCCGTTCCAAGCCAGAGGAGATAGTGAATAAGGTATCCGAGCTGATCTCCTCTGGAGACAGCAGCGGGCTCATCGTCACCTCGGCCGGAGAGGTTCCGTTCGATGCCCCACTGGAGAACATAAAGGCCCTCGCCAGTTCCACAGGGAGGTCCTTGGACAAGACAGCCTTAATTCGACGGCCCCTCCGACCCGGGAAACTGCTCGCCGGTACACGAGAGAAAGCATCTGGTCATTTTCTAGGGATCGATGATCTGCACGGTGAAGGATGAGCGCTCTGATCTCATCGATGGTCGCCTCTGCGGCCCTGATCGATGGCCTTCTGGCGGGTGCAGCCTGGATCAAGTTGTCAAGCAACTTCCTTCAAGAAGGCGGATCGGACCGGTCGCTTACTCGAAGTACTTCATGGCGGCGGATCTGGCCAACGGAAGGTTCTGGTACGGGGCCCTCGGGATGGCGGCCTATGTGCTCACACTAGTTTCGGCCGTTGCGGGATATATCGAGAATGTTGATCTTGCGGCATTTGCCCTCTTGCTCCTCGCCGCATTGATGGCCCTGGTGCATGCCTTCGGCACTGTCCAGGCGGCTCCAACCGCATTCCAGGTCCGGGGGGCGAACAATGATGAAGCATTATTGAACGAATTATTCAACAAATTCTCCCGATGGACTGCGGTTCGCGGGATCGCCGGAGTGATGATGTTTGGGGCCATATTGCTGGTATTGGTCGAGATCGGATAGACTGGACCATGATCGTTTGAAGCAGCCCGATCCGATAAAAGATGGGCAGAGACTTCCGGTGCTCAATTAAAAAAAGGGAATGAGATTATCATTCCATCGGTTCGGGCGGTATGGGTTCGACCGCCATGGCCTTCAACTGCTTCTTGAGTTCCGGCATGTCCGAGGGCTTGAAATCAATAGCGAGCTTGTCCTTGGCCAGGAAGATCACCAGGTCTTCCAGTTCTTTGTCGCCCAGATGATATTTTTCTTCTTTCTTGTCAATGGTCAGGTATATCCGGTGCACCGGGCCGATCAACTTTGCGGAGACTCCCTCGCTCAATCGGACCCTGAGTCCATATTCATCCTTCAACAAATTCAACATTGGAGTTGCTTTGTCTTCCATGAGTCATCAAGGTATAAAGCCCTGCTAAATAGTTATTCAAAGCTGGCATTGCCTGAGGGATGTCGAGGACCGTTCCGTCCCAATCTGGTCGGCACTGCGAAACGGCAAAGACGGTAATCGCCTGAGATCCAGTTTTCTTGCGAACTTGCCTGATAGCCCACCCATAAGCTTATTTTGCCGGTCCTCCAGTTGAGTTCGTGGCCCGTGGTTTGAAGTCCATCCTGACATCCTTTCTATCGGAGGAGGAAGTGATGGACCTGTATCAGAGGCTTTCGCTTCCCTTGTCTCAAAGAAAGACCGGATCTGGTCGAGGGGATATGCCACTATGGAAGTTCGATCTCCGGGATAGAAAAGGTACTTTTCAACAGACTTGTCAAGCGCTTTCTCGACCGTTCCTGGGACGATACTACATGGAGATCATCAGACTGAACCTCCATTTCCGGAATCCAAGACCAAGGCAGAGATTCTAGACGAGATAATCGGCGCACCAATGTCCTAGGTCGCCCAAAAGGGCAAATCATCGTAACTTCATTCAGCATGGGCATCGTGGGCTTGAAAAATTATTACCTGGCGAGATACCGGGCTACCAATCCTTTATTACCTATGCCCTGCGATGAAATGTTCATGACCAACGAAGACCAAGTGAAAGGCAAAGGGAAACAGATAGAGGGCCAGGTCCGTGAGGGCGTGGGCAAACTGACCGGGAACAAGACAGAACAGGTCAAAGGAAAGGTCCAGCAGATCGAAGGCAAGGCCCAAGAGGAAATAGGCAAACTGAAGAAAAAGCACGAGTAAGCGATTTTCCGGTTTGTAGTGGGGGAACGGCCTATTTTTCAGGCCCCCGTTCCCTTCATTTTACCACTTTCCTGAACAGATACAAGGTCGTTCCAAGGGTCACGATGGCGATCAGCCCGATCACCGCATAGGCCTGCAGTATCGTGTTCCAATCAAATCCAGTTGATGTCAGTGCCCTGACCGCGTTCACCCCGTAGGTGATCGGGTTGAATTTGGACACTGACTGCATCCAGGTCGGAAGGAAGCTGTTCGAGACCAGGGCCGTGCTCATGAACAGCAATGGGAACGTAAGGAAAGCGCCGATGGCAGTAACCGTTTCCGCCCTCTTCGTTCTTAGTCCTATCGCCAGAGAAATGCCGGCCCAGGCGATGCCAAAGAACGAGATCGTGAACAGTATCAGAAGAAAACCGGGCACCCCGGTGACTACCGTGGCGCCGAGCAGCAATGCCAACACGATGATGATGGTCGACTGGATGATCATCCTGGTGGCATCGCTCAGCAGACGGCCGAGCAGGATTGCAATCCGGTTGACCGGTGTCACCAGCATCTTGGAAAGGAATCCGGAGGAAAGGTCATCGACTATCAGGTCCCAGATTGGAGAGCGCCGATGAACGCGTTCTGTAGTATGATCCCGGCCATGGCGAATTGAAGGTAGCTCCCGGGCGGGAACCCAGGAAAACTGGAAATGTTGGAGAACAGTTGAGTGAACAGGACCAGGAATATTATCGGTTGGAACAGCGAGAAGAATATCAGGATCGGATTTCTCAGATACAGCTTGGTGGCCCTAATGTACAGGTACCATACGTCATACAGCGTGTCGTAGGCCATTATCTCCGCCTCCTTCCGAACCTCATCCCGAACGAAGAGTTAGAGGTGGGGTTCCTGGACAGCTCCTCGGGCCTTATCCTTCTTCCAGTTTGCTGAAGGAACACGTCGTCCAAGGACGGCGATGAGACGTCACCGATGCCAGCGGGATCTTTGACTCATCGAACGCCCTGACCAGTTCGGGCACAAGGTTGCCTCCGTTCTTGGCATATACGGTAAGCCCCTCGTCGAACGCCACCGCCTTAGAGACCCCTGCCAGTCCCAGCGCGATCTTTATCGAGGTATTCTTGATGTCCTCGTTCACGACGTCGCTCGGCAGCGTGACGGTGAGCGTGTCCCCACCCACCTTTTGCTTCAATTCCGACGGAGTGCCGCTGACGATCAATTTTCCGTGGTCGATTATGGATAGTTTCTGGCACAGCCTGTCAGCCTCCTCCATATATTGCGTCGTGAGGAAGATCGTCAGGCCCTCCTGTTTGTTCAATTCCTTCAGGTAGGCCCAGATGCTCGCCCTTGATTGCGGGTCAAGACCGGTCGTGGGCTCGTCCAGAAATAGGACATTCGGTCTGTGCACCAGAGCCGAGGCCAGGTCCAGTCTCTTCTTCATGCCGCCGGAATAGAAGGCCGCCTTCTTGTCCGCCACGGCGGAAAGGTCCATCAGCTTCAGGAGCTCTGCCACCCGGTCATCGAGTTGCTTGCCCCGCATTCTCTGCAGGTGCCCCTGGAGCATGAGGTTCTCTTTTCCGGTAAGTTCGCTGTCTATCGCGGTCTCTTGGCTCTGGACCCCGATCATCTTCCGGATCAT
>CAWDCQ010000018.1:0-9047 GCA_963800775.1 uncultured Methanomassiliicoccales archaeon
TAAGTGATCACCGATCCATTTCATTCTGACCACTAATGATGTCAGCGAACTCATTATCGCTGAGACATGAATATAAGAAAGTATACCGACCTCGTCTTGTGTGATAATATTGGGGGGGAGAAGGGCAGTCTCAATCGACGAAGTCGGTGAAGGTCAAGATGGTTTCTTGCCTCTTGATCGGACAACCTTTCTAATCACTTATCTCCGTTCTCAGGTTATAAACGTCACCAGATGGGAATCACTATTGATTCTTGGACCATCGCCTTGAGTTCTGGTCCGGCCTGAAGATGATCATGCCGATATTGTCCTGTCTGGCCGATGGCGCCGACATAGCCAAGATACCTGGTGAGCCGTTTGAGTGAGGCATACGCTCATTTCAGATCCCTCAGTGGGACGCCGGGACCCCCTCGTGCCATAGATATTTATCGGAACAATCTGGTGTTGCCACATGGATCAAGATCCCACCTCCTTCACCTCCGATGAGCTGAACCGAACGCTCGACACGATCATCAGGTCGAGACGAACCATCCAGAAGTCAAGGCCGAGCCAGCCATCGAGGGACCTGATCCAGGATATCCTTGAAGCAGGGATGCTGGCGCCTTATGGTCAGATGGCGGTGACTGAGCAGGACTACAGGCGATTTGTGGTCATTCCACAGAGAAAGCGAAGCCACCGCCAAAGCTGCCTCTCTGATCAAAAGAAAGGCGTCATCGATGTATGGTGAGCTTGAGGAACAGCTGACCGAGGAGGAGCTCCAGAAAGGAAAATGTGGCAGATATATGGGTTTCCTCAAGATGATAGGTCAGCAGGGACTCCCGATCCTCGGGAAGGCGCCTTACTACATCATAGTGGCCGAGCAGAAGGGCATCCCAGTGCGGCCGGTCGCTCGATCGCTCACTGCCTGGAGAACATGTGGTTGAAGGCAACCGCTCTCGGTCTGGGATTCCAGCTTCTTTCCGTCACCGAAAGGATGGCCGAGGAGAAGGAGTTCTGCGACCTCATAGGGATCCCGTTCGGAGAATTTGCCCTGGACGGCTGCCTGGTCGGATTTCCTGAGGAAGCGGCCCAACCGTCCAAAAGGCCTTTGTTGGAGGAAGTGACCAGATGGATGTAGTCCTTACACAGGGAAGGAAGATCACCTGTCTTGAGACCGCCCTTGGATTACTAAACTAATATCCCTCCGACAACGATATCCGATGAACGTTCGGGTCCAGTGCTGAGGCACCATCGGTTAGAGGAAATTGTCCATTTGCAGGGGTCACATTCGGAACATCCTTTCAAATTCTTATTGAAGAATGATGGCCAGTTTCCTGAATGTGATGATTGTTAACGGGGTTCGAATGCTGATTCAGCTCCCGTTAGGGAATTTTCCGAGTTATCATCAGACCAAGATTATATAGGAACAGGTCAAAAAGGACATTCATGGAGCCAAAAGAGAAGATTGCCAAGATCGAAGAGAAAGAGAAGCAGAAGATCGCCAAGCTGGACGAGAAAGAGAAAAAGGTGGTCGCCAAGGACGAGGCCAAGAAGGTCGATGTCGAGAAGAAAGCTGAGGAGAAGATCGCCAAGATCAACCCCAAGATGTGAATATCTTCAGCCGAACCGGATGGGCTGGAATGGTCAAACGCATTCCAGCCATCCTATCACTTTTTCGTTACGGACATTCCATATGAATTATGGTCATATCCGCATGATCGCGGTGCGTGGTGACCCGTAAATCGAGACTAATAGCACGACCTATCCTTGGGAACAGGAACGTCAGCTTTTTGGCGTTTTAAGTGAGGCGACCTTCATCAGCTCGGTCCAGTCGGCCAGGGTCTCCACGCAGCCGTCGGTCACGTTGACCACCCCCATCGCGATGAGCCCGAACTTGTCCGCGAACTCCAGCCCTTCCTTGGTCTCCATCAGGCAACCGACCCCGATAATGGCGGTAGGCCAGTATTTCTCTACCATGCGCCGGACAAAGGTCGAGCCGGGAACTATGAACACCTTGTATCCCATTCCTTCCAGCTCGTTCACGGTCGGTCGAGATCGCACCTTCCGCAATGCTGGCATGACAGCCCTTCGGGCGTCAGGTCGGCAGGGCAATTGGAGGATCTCAGGCAATGCGGCAGGAAGATAGCTCGATCCTCGATCGCCACCTTGGAGAAGTCGTTCTCGCTCATCTTGTTGTGCAGCCGGATGAAAAATATGGTCAGGTCCTTGTCATCCAGCCCCATCATCCTGCACAAGCTGCGCACGATGTCCTCCATGAACTGGAACCCGACCCGGACCAATCTGGGAAAATAGAACCTGCCATGCTTGATCGAAAGGAAGACGAGGCAGGCTACCGCAAGCATCATCAGCAGAGCTAATAGAACCAGGAGTACAGTGGTCTCGCCGAAGGATCGGGCCTTGGGCCCAAAGCTCTGATTCTATTCCCACAAATCATGAAAATACGTTTCGATTTATTATCCTATCTATTGGCACCCATTCCTTTCAGTGATACCCCTACCCCTTTTTGGGCCACCGGCGTCGGAATCGGTGGATGTGAAGGATCCCTGCAGTTCATTCGGGGAATTTGGAACGTCCCTGCCCAATCGGGACATCTTCCGGAACAGCTTCAGAACGTGCATGGTCTTCATTTCTACCCCTACCATGTTGCTGTGCCGCTTCATTGTCAACGCCTCGGAAAGCGTAGGCATCCTGCCGGCCATGATCTTCTCCAAGGCGCTCCGTTCCTTTGTCATCCATCCATATCTGGTGAGCACTTTTTCGGAATAGCCTTCCAGATCGTCCCAGTTCTCTAACAGCATCTCCGCTGTCTGCATAGCGTACAGATTGCCGTCCGCAACGATCGGGGCCACCGCCCCTATGCTCTCGCCGATGCCCACCACTTTTCCGTTCGAGGTGAAGGGCGCGAATAGAACGGCGTAGTGAGCCTCACGGTACTGTGGCATTTGTAGGCTGAACTTCAGTGGATGGCTACCTTCCTTGCCTGCAGGAGGACGGTAATTCTTGACCTCGGACCTAAGGTTCCCGAACCCCACGTGATATTCGTCATTGCCAAGCGGAAAGCACCATTCATATCCGATCGAAGATGTGTTGAACCAAAGGCCCAGAGGCTCTTCGCTGCGGACCCGGTATTGCACCGTGTCGGCGATCAGGTCGCCCTTGATCGGCGGCAGGTAGGCCCGGCTCACGCCGGTGGCGTCGATGACCCGATCGTAAGCGTTCAGGTCGACCGTCCCTCCCTGACCGGTTCCCCTCCACCAGCCCTCTGATGAGGGCCGGTTTGTTGAGGATGAGCATGTCCGCCTTGATCCCGACCCCATCGACGGTGATCTGGTAGGAATGGTGCATTTCATACTGCGCCGGATCGGTGGCCATGGAGATCAACCGCCGTGTCTCGTCGGAGGGGGCGAATCCCCAGGCGCAGGGCCTGCTACCGCAGGCGTTGGTCTTCTTGACGTCGTACAGGTCGACGTCCATTCCCTGGTCCTTCAGTCTTCTGAACAGGTAGGCACCGGACATGCCCCCGCCTGCGATCGCCACCTTCATTTTCCTATACACCCCGTTCACGGCCATGGCGTAATTCTACCATTTATCGATAAATGTATGCCCTTTCAGACCGGCGGATTCGGAAAGATGGCTGGGATGAGTTGGTGGCGGCGACTGCCGTGTTCGCCGGCCCGCACCGACCTTATCTGGAGTGTCCGAGGTCTGGCAACAGGTCTCAAAGACCTTGAGGCCGATCGCCCCGACGCTTCAATCCGCTGGACCTTCCTCCAGGACCATGAGGGTCGAGGTCGCCTTCGCCACCAGTTTGCCTTTCTCGGAGACCACCTCGGCCTCGCCCATCATGACCTTCCGGCCCGGATGAACGATCCTGCCGGTGGAGACGAGCCTTTCCATGCCGGGCTGGCGCAGGAAATTTATCTTCAGCTCCACGGTGATGGCGTAATGGGCATCGTCCATCAGGGTCATGGCCGCCATCCCCATCGAAGCGTCGGCGATGGTGGCGGTGATCCCGCCCTGGACCGCCCCGATGGAGTTGACCATCTTCTCGTTGCAGACCAGTTCGATCACGATCTTGCCCCTGTCGGCCTCGACGACCTTGAAACCGATAAGGTCGGCGATCGGGGGATGCGGCACCGTCCCATCTGCCATGGCCTTGTAGTATTGCAATTTGTCCATCATTTCGACCGCCCGGGCGGTGAATGGTACCGCTCTGATATAATTAAATTGAGACCCAGACACACCACTAATTATATTATCCCACTAGATATTTTTAAAGCAAAAGATATATTACCAAGGGCCACATCTCTTGAATAATAATGGGAGAGGATGAAATTCATGGCTGACAGAGGTTTCAGTAAAAAGGACGAGACGCTCGTCGAGCTTCTAATGGGCACCGGAATGGCCAAGAACGTCGCCCGGACATTGGCGTTCCTGCGCAAGAAAGAAGAGACGACCTCGGTAGAGATCGAGATATCGACCGCCCTCCGGCAACCGGAGGTTTCCATCGCCATGCAGGAACTGAGGCGGAGGAAATGGATCATCAAGCGGGACCTCAAGAAGGAGGGCAAGGGCCGGCCCGTCCACGTCTACAAGATCGCGATTCCGTTCGAGAAGATCATCGAGACGCTGGAAAAGGAAGAACGGAAGAGGATTGAGCACATCGAGAGCAACATCGAGCAGCTCAAGGCCTTGGCCCACTGAGGCAACTATTTTCACAGAAATGAGGCGAAATGACGGATGAATATCCGGAGAGAACCAAGCCTTACAGGGACAGCCCGGGGCGGCGGGCGATCGGCATCCTGCTGTTGCTCCCGATCGGCCTGATCCTTCTCCTGGTCATCATCCTCTTCGGGGGCCGGGCAGGGCCTGGCAGCGAATGGTGGATCGTAGTAATTGCCGTACTCTTCTTCCTGCTGATCTTCCGCATCTCATACCGTCGTTCCCGGCGAAGATACTGGAGGCAGCAAGGTCAGGGCCATAACGAGCCGATGAGGATCCTCCAAGAAAGATATGCCCGGGGGGAGATCACCAAGGAGAAGTTCGACCAGATGTCGCAGGACCTACAGCGTCGAAATCCGTAGGGTGAAGGCGAGGACACGGTAGAACGTCACAGAAAAATGTCAGTCGGTTCGCCCGTTGAGCTAGAAGGAAGTGGTAAAATGGTACAGACGAAGGTTGTGGTCATCTCGGACGTGCATCTCGGTTACGAGCATTGCGACAAAGCCTCATTGAACCAGTTCCTTGACGATCTGGGCAAGGACACGGAGGTCACCGACCTGGTCCTCCTGGGCGATATCGTGGACATGTGGAGGAGGGACGCGTCGGGCGTGTTCCTGGAGAATCGGGACACCATGGACCGGATCCTGGAGCTGCCGCAGTCCATCAAGGTGCACTACGTGGCCGGAAACCATGACTACCATGTCCTGCACCTCAGGAACATCAGGGCATACTTCCGATATCCGATCAATTTCACACCGGACCTGACGATCACCGACGGCGAGTTCATCTACCGGTTCATGCACGGTTATGAGTTTGAGTACGGTTCGAAGAATGACAACCCGACCATGTACGAGGTGATGGATGCTCTGTGCCGCGTTATGTCCGATGAGGAAGGAGCCTTCGAACAGGACGTCTGGGGCCTGGTCACGAAAGCCTGGAGCGAGATCAAGTACTTCCTAACCACCATCCTGCTCCTCAAGAAGAAGGAAGTAAACCTCACGGCGAAAATGCTCCAGAACGCTCCAGAAACAAGGCTGGCCGATACCATCGAGGACGTTGACAGAAGGGCATTCAAAGAGCAGGGCGACAAGACCCAAACAGATCCTGGTCTACGGGCACACCCACCGGCCCTTCATCAATCGCCAGGAGAACCTGGTCAACTCCGGCTCCTGGGTGACCGACGCCGCCGTCCATGGGACGTATGTCGAGATCACTGGTGGGCGGCCAAGACTATTCGTTTTCGGAAAAGGCGAGATCACAGACAGAGTGGATATCTCAAAATGATCTGGTTCCTACCAGCGGCGTTTCGGCCGCTGGTGTCGTAACAGCTTGAGGAACAGGGCGAGATAGAAAGTATCTAAGATATCGCGTGAGACAGTGACAGAAGATCAGTACATAGCGATCGTCCGTACCTGTTCACGCATCGACCGTGTGCCGGTCAGAGCGCTTGACCTTGATCAGGAAGAGATGGCCGAAGCCTTCTTCCGCGGTGACCACTCCACTGGAACGATCTCCAGCCCGACTATGACACTCTCCTTGTTAGACAGGTCACCGATTAACATCTTTAAGGGGAGAAGGCAGTCTCTTCAAAATCGTAGGAACGGACGATACTTGTTCCTCTGGGACCGAATCCGGCTGCTCGTAGATGACCTCGACCTCATAGAATCCATGCAGCTCCTGTTCGCATATTTCCCTGACCTTCCTTATCGCATCCTGGGACCTTGAAGTGATGCCAGATACATAAAGGCGCAGTGTGTAGCTAAGCCCATTTTCGTAGATGCATACCAAACCGCTTTCTTTCATATTGTGATCCTTCCCATCTTAGCGATAAGTTTGACATTCAAACATACTAGAACTTTTCCGTGAGGCGGTGTCTTCCGGGACAGCCGTCTAGGCACCCATGATCGGACACTTTTGCAACGAACACAGGCTGAAGGCGAGGACAAATGACCTAATCCGTTGGCGGGCATGCCAAACTCATCGGAAGGCATTTAAGGTTGGGATGGCTCAAGGAATTATAGGGTTTCTGAGTGGCGGGCTGTTCCGGCCTGGAAACATCATTCGGCCGATTCCTTCATGACACTTGCGAGGTCCTTGTCCACGCTCGCCAGATGACAGTTCAGTTCCCTCATCTGTTCCAGGCTCAACTGTTTTCCGGATCGGAAAACTGGTCGCTAACGTTCTTCCCAGACAGTGTTGAACGCCCTGTAGAGGATCTGCATCTGGGCCGAATTGATGGCCGCTCTCTGGACGTTCTTCTGGGTGGTGAAGAAGAAGGTGGTGATGAAAGCGACCAATCCGATGGTCCCGAACCTTACCGAGTAGATGTCCAGACCGTTCTTCCAGCTGTAGATGATAGAATAGGCCATCAGGACCACGCCCAGACCGATCACGATGAAATTGATGACCAGGTTTGCCAGGAAGGTGGTGTTCGTGCGCTGGATGGTCTTCTTGAACTGGTCGTCCATTTCCTTCCAGTACTCGGTGGCGTATTCCGAGCTGACCTTGGGCCTTCCGATTATTCTCTTGGTCTCGTCCATGTACCATGGTCACAATTGTTTGCAGGCAATTCATAATACATTACTACGTGCGCGACCTTGAAGCGCTCTTAAAAGACGTGTCTTGCAAGTTACACGACGAATTTACAAAAAAAGGAAAATGACCAGCCGTTCCGGCCTGGTCGAATTATAGGCCCAGGACGGATCTCAGCCCTTGTTCTTGATCATGATCACTTCAATGATCTTCATCGCTTGGGCTTCCGGTATGCCCATCATCTGCTGGACCTTGGTCAGGATGTCCCTCTCGGTAACGTCGACGTCTCCGTCGGCGAAGGCCAGATCGGTCGCGACCGCGAAAGCCGTCTCCTTTAGGTCTGCCGGCAACGACTCGTTCGCCAGTGTGACCATTCCCTCGAGCCCGCTCTTCTTGATCGTGTTGACAAGCTTGTTGAGCATCGCGTTCATGTCCCTGTCGCTGAAGTTGGCGAACATCTTCATGCGGTACAGGCTCACGATGAACCCGCGGGCCTCTTCCTCGGTGATGACACCATCTGCCGCGATGGCGGCGAAGGATACTGCGGCGAAAGCTTCTTCCTTGCTCAGTTTTGCCTTGTCCTCTTTCGGTCCCATTACTTTGTCGAACAGTCCCATGTAAATTCCTCGATCATTATCAATCGTACCCAATTCCACCCGGTCCTGATCATGCCAGGCTCTGCAAGTGGGTGATCTGGGTCCTTGGCCAGATTCCGACGACCGGAATTGACCTCCGATTGTACCATGAAGGTCGATTATAAGCCATTCGACCTGATTTTCAGATAACGATGACAGACGATCATCAGCCTGGCTTGCTTAAATGGATACGATAAGCAACTAACAGGTTCCATGGCATTGCCTCCTGTAACCCGGGTCAGGCCCAACCCTTGTCGTTCGTTCATTTGTTGTGATGACACGATGTTCTTTCCTCGACCTTTACGGTATGAAGAATTGGGATGGCGAACACCGTTCCTTGGACGGTGGCGAAAATGATACGATCTTGCTGCCAAGAACCTCTTTCTCGAGGCGCAGTCCAGCATCTGTGTTCCTCGGAGTCTCTTCTCAAATACTGTGTCCCGAAGGACAAGTTTTAATATTCCAGCGGTTCAAGTTGTTATGCGAGTAAAAAATAATGACGGAAAACCAAAACATTAGCCGCTTTACGCTGCTGGAAAAGGTGCTGGAATCTAGGGCTGGGTTGAATGAGGATACTGCGCAGGAGGTCACCCTCAAGATCCTGAACTACTCCGGCTACCATGATGAGATCATCGACAATGCCCTCAACCAGGAAGACCGGAAATTGTTCTATTATCTTCAGGACATAGACCTGCTGCAGACCCATTGGGAAGAGACCCAACTGGCCAGCGGAAGGAACTGGCGCATATTTTACTGGGCATTGAACCTGGAGAGCTCAAGGAGTGCGAGATAAAGCTGACCCAGAGCCCAGATGAACAGGATGTCTACATGTCATTACCTGAGACCGCCTGGACCAAGAGGGGGTTTCCCGCCTGAGCTGAGACCTCAAAACCAATTTATTCCCGGTCCTGCATCAATGGACCGTGAAGTTCTGTTATTGTCCGGAGTGCAAGGAGCTGCACCCCAGGAACTGGCATACCCGTGATGACTGTACGAGATGCAGAGGGTCATGTGCCATCATCACCATCCCCACCTCCTTCGCCGGCTATCTGATGTACGCATTAAGCGCGGCCGCCTTAGTTCTCATAGTGGTCCATCTTCTGGGCATTGACTGGCCCTCTTTCCCGATTAGCAATACGCAACTGAACCAAATAGGTTAAC
>CAWDCQ010000019.1:0-68620 GCA_963800775.1 uncultured Methanomassiliicoccales archaeon
TTACGGAGATTGTGTCGTCCGAGCGTTGCGCAAGGTCTGCGACCAGGGAGTACTGGTGTCACTCATTTCTTTAACTCGATCCGGCCCTTCACTGCGGACTGCTTGCGAATTGCAGAGTGTCGCCTCCGAAAAAGAGAGGACATACATGACACACGCCTTCAGTGCAACTGGCCTCGCCAGGGCGACATTTTCATGTTGCCATTCGGGTGACAAAGTCACGGGCACAAAGGGGTGGATCTAAAAAGTGAGGTTGTGGCAATCAGAGGCCTAATTGAGTCCGACGTGCGAATGCTATTTCGCATCCATCCTTGTTACCGGCCCTTGTAAGAATGGAGGCGGCCCCCAAAGTGGTCTTTGTGCATTAGTGGGCGGGCTGTGTCACCGCGGCCTGTTGGAGAGTGACTGCAGTTTGTGCTAACAGTCTGGCATTTGTCGATGCTCCCGTCTTTATGGCGATCAGTGTTTTAGAAAGTATTACTCCCTCAGCGTGCGCAGTCGTTCCGATGGAAACGGCGCCGGAAGTCTGCCAGAAAATGTTCTTAGGCAGCGCGCCGCCCGTCAGGATCATCTTCGTACCGCTGGCCTGTATAAGATTACCCGCTATCTGGAATATCCAGACATCGCTTGCGCTACCCGAAAGCGTGACACTCGTTGATATCAGAACGCCGGTATCCATTTATAGAGGCCGGGGACAAGGGTTAACCCGCCAATCTGTCCAGCTCCCAAATTTACGAAATTGGGCAGCTCCCCGTCCTGCGGCATTGGTGTATGCGGTTTGCATGTTGGCTACTGCCGTTGTGAGTAAGGTGGGATCTGTGTCTCTGCGGGGAAGAGGACCCGCCGCATTTACGGAGTAAATTATCCCTGTCACCATTTCGGCACAGGTCACGTGGATGGCAGCGCCCGTGATGGGGCTGGCTCCAATATCACCGCTGATCGCAGATGGAGGAACATCCGTGATTCCTGATTTGGTCAAGATCGAGAAAATGCCGGCTTCTCCAAGGGGCACTGGCGTCTGTCCAGTAAACACGACTGGGGTTGTTGTGAAACTCCATACTACAGGGTTGGCCATCGGGACTCCGTTAGCGCTCTTGGCGGCCGCCGTAACCGTGGCTGTATAGCTGGTATTAGGGTTGAGAGTGGAACTAGGGGTAAAGGTTGCCTCTGTATTTGCCCCATTCAGGGCGACCGTGCCGGGCACATTGTTTCCAGTCGTCTCCTTGACCGTGAACGTAAGCATGTCTCCCGGCGATAACGAGTTGACCGTTGTTGGGTCCATAGGCTCGCTGAAAATTGCCGTTACCGGAGTGCCAATGATGACGTTCTCGCCATTGTTTATGCTGGTGGGTACGTTGGTGGACCAGTTACTCGGGCTTGAAGAAATCACCGAGGGTTCTGTGACAGAAACTCTATCGCGGGGTTTCGCCGCAGGCCAGGCGCTTCCGATTCCGCCGCCGGCAAGCATTAAGGCTAACAATAACGCCCTGAACACCCGTCGTTTGGATGAGCTATCGAATTGCGTCATCGTTTTACTTCCTTCGGTTCCGCGAGTACCTCGCAGCGTTTAAGGCGATGCCTGAGTAGGTCTTCGTCCTCGAAACTCACTTGAGCCACACCAGCTTACAAACAGGCCACAATAAGCCTCACGGACAGTTCCTTTGCCTTTGGACGCCTTCGCTGTTTATCTCACAACGAATGACAAGCCGTCTGTGATTAATGAACATCTCTGGTCTGTGGAAAAAATTCGCCTGCGAGGCCTTCGCTAGACTTAGGGAGGATTGCCCAGACGAACGCTCTCCAATAGCGTGACGCCGGAGTTCGAGCGCAGCCCACAAGCGCCAAATTTGTGAAAGCCTTCCGAATTGGTCGCCAGCAAGCCGACGATTCCAAAGAGAGTCCTAGCGAGGTTCCGATTTCCTACACTTCCGCATGCGATGGTGCTGCTTCGGTCTCAACTCTGGTAGGCAGGACCACAACCCTAAACCAATACTCTGCGAGCACCTGAACTTATGAAGAAACTGCTCGAAGTCGACAGGTTTAACGATGTACGAACTACAGCGCAGCTTGTACATCGTCAGGATCTCCCTCTTCATTCGCCGACGTGGTCAGGACAACGACGGGTATCCCGTTCAGGTCTTTGTCTGCACCATCTCGGCAAACACTTCACGGCCGTCCATTCGGGGCATATTCAGGTCGAGGAGGACCAGGTCCGGGGTCGGGACATTCCCATACGTCCCTTGCTTGCGAAGGAAAGCCAGGCATTCTTCGCCGTCTTTAACGCGGTGCAGGTTGAAGAGTAACTGGCACCTCTTGAAACCCTGACGGGTCAGCTCCACATCGTTTTCGTTGTCTTCTGCCAGCAGGATTTCCGCCGGTCTGGTGTAGGAAGTTGCTGGACATTTGTTTGCGCCGTCCCTTCGGGCAGGGTGAAATGAAATACACTTCCGTGTCCGGTTCCGGACTCTACCCAGATCCTTCCGCCGTGGCGATTGACAACGCGACGGCAGACGGCCAGTCCAATGCCGGTGCCCGGATATTCGTTTTGACCGTGCAAGCGTTTGAATATTTCAAAGATCCGCTCGTAATACTTGGGCTCGATTCCAATCCCGTTGTCGCGGACCGAAAAGGTCCATTCCTTCCCGTGGCGTTCGGCGGAAACGTGGACCTGCGGCGACTGGCCGCCATGGTACTTGAGCCCGTTGCCAATCAGGTTTTGCATCAATTGAACAAACTGTGACCGGTCGCCCATCACGACCGGCAGTTCACCACAGGTCACCTGGCCCCCGGCGTCGTGAATAGACGAATCGAGCTGCGCCAAGACGTCATTGAAGACATCGAGGAAGGGCGTTGGCATGAAGGGACGGGAACGGGAATCGACTCGCGAATAGGCGAGCACACCGCTGATCAGACTCTGCATCTGTTCGGTGGCTTGAATGGTTCGGCGAATCCAGTCGATGGCTTGTTCGTCTAACTGGCTCGCATATTCCATCTTAAGCAATTGCACAAACCCGCTAATGCTGCGCAGCGGAGATTGCAGGTCGTGGGAGGCAACATAGGCGAATTGTTGCAACTCCATATTGCTCCGTTCCAAGACTCGGTTGGCATTTGCGAGTTCTTTTGTGCGGTCGTCGACGCGCAGTTCAAGTTGCAGGTTGTCCTCCTCGGATTTCTTACGCGCGCTGACGTTGCGGATCGCCGCAGTCACCAGAATCCTTCTGCGCTTTCCAGCGGGCTGAGCATGATCTCAATTGGAAATTCACTGCCGTCTTTCCGCCGCCCGAAAGTTCAATCCCCATGCCTATCTGCTGTGCCAACGCTTCGACCGAGCTTCGGGTAGCGTCCGCGACCAGCCGTTCGGCGAAGCCCTCGGGAATAATGTTCTTCACTTTCTGAGCAATCAACTCGTCGCGCCGGTAGCCGAACTGTTTCTCCGCCTGAACGTTAACTAGCACGATCTCGCCGCGCTGGTTCACCACCACCATCGCATCTGGGGCTGCTTCCAATAGCCCTCGATACTTGCTCTCCATCAGCACTAGATGCAGTTCCGCAGCCCTGCGCGCGCTGATGTTCCGGATCGCCGCCGTCACCAGTATTCCATCCGCGCTGTCCAGCGGACTCAGCATGATCTCGATCGGAAATTCACTGCCGTCTTTCCGCCGCCCGGAGAGTTCAATCCCCATGCCGATCTGCTGCGCCACAGCCTCCGCCGCGCTGCGGGTGGCGTCGGCGATCAGACGTTCGGCAAAGCCCTCAGGAATGATGTTCTTCACCTTCTGCCCCAGGAGCTCGTCGCGGCGGTATCCGAACTGCTTCTCCGCCTGAACGTTCAGTAGCACGATCTCCCCACCCTGGTTGACTACCACCATCGCATCCGGAGCGGCTTCCAACAGCCCACGGTACCGGCTCTCCATCTGCACCAGATGCTTTTCTGCATCCTTGCGCATGCTGATATCACGGATCGCCGCCGTCACCAGGATTCCTTCTGCGCTTTCCAGCGGACTCAGCATGATCTCGATCGGAAACTCGCTATCATCCTTCCGTCGCCCGGAGAGCTCGATCCCGGTGCCGATCTGCTGCGCTAGAGCCTCGGCCACGCTTCGCGTGGCGTCGGCGATCAGCCGTTCCGCGAAACCCTTGGGAATGATATTTTTCACTTTCTGTCCCACCAGTTCATCGCGAGGGTAGCCAAACTGTTTCTCCCCCTGCACATTCAGCAGCACAATTCCCCACCCTGGTTCACCACCACCATCGCATCCGGAGCGGCTTCCAACAGCCCGCGATACCGGCTCTCCGAGAGGTCGCGAGCGGCAACCTCCCGACGGGCCGTCCTACCCGCTTCCAATGTGATCAACACTCCCAGCAGCGTTCCGAGGAACAGAACAATCTTGGTCTGCCTCAGGTGCCGCTTCCCGTCCCCGATCCGCCGTCCCAGCAAGCGCCGCTCTTCATCCTCCATGTTCCGAATCGACGTCTGGAACTGATCCATAACCAGCTGGCCTTCTCCAGCTCGAATCGCGTCCGCTGCCGCATCGAAACCATGGACCCGGCGCAGATTGATGACCACCTCTCCAAACTGGGACTTCGCGACCACTAGTCGCTCGATATCCGGCATTCGGCTCTGCTGCACACGATTGTCCTGCGTGAGACTGCCAACCGTTGCCACGCTTTGCCTGGCACTCAACATGTCGGCGCGCCAAGACTCGATATAAGATTCCTTGCCCGTCAGGACGTATCCCCGGTAATTCGATTCGATCCTGTTCATCGTGGAGCTCAGACTTTGCAGGTTCTCCGGAACTTCGTGGGTATGCCGCAACCAGCGTTCGCTTTCACCGGACTCGACCACGTCACGATAGGAGGTCACACCCAAACCGAGTAAAACTAAAATGGCGGCCCCGAACGCGAAATACGATCTACGATTTAATTGCCCCTTAGTTTTCATTCCCAACCGCTTTAGCAGGCGCACTGTTGCTGGCCTTGAAGAGCATCGGTGAGCATCGGGATCGGGCATCGAACATGCCGGGCAATAAGGTTGAACGCGCCAAATGTGGCCTCCGGGTTCTCCAGCCGCAAGATTGGATTTTGAGACCTAGTTTACCCAGCAGCTAGCTAAGCTTCCGATCTCGCCCTGTGGTTTACCACCACCATCGCATCCGGAGCTTCTTCCAATAGCCATCGATATTTCGCGTCCGGTTTGCTACGCTCGGCCAAGTAGCGCTTCGCCTTCATCCTTACGAGATCTTCTTCTAACCTCTACTGTGAAGCACTCCACTTCATGGGTATCGACAAACCGGGTCGTCTGACTTCAGTTGTGACTGGAACCGTAACTGAGGCAGAGTTTACCCGCCTGAGTTAGCGAGCGGCCAATGACCCATGGAAGCTCTTGGTGAACCAAGGCGGAACGCATCGGCAATGTAGAGAAACAAGTCTGAGAGCAATAGGGGGAGGAACCCACCTGGCGCCTTATGCTGGCAGGAAAAGTACTTTCACGAGATAGGAAATCTACGATTACAGAGGAAGGCTCGGTAGCCCACGCCAATGCATCCGAATATGTGACCTCGGGAATCTCAGTTTTAATTTTCCAAATGATCCAGAAGTACCGACTACTATTGCCAAGGTCAATTGGTTTTCGTAGAAAGAGGAACGTTGGCCATTACTGCGGGAGCTAAAGCCTCGCCTATCCTTTGGGCAGCCAAGAAACTGCTTATGGCTTGTTTCAGATGCGAATCCACCTGGTCGGCGACAATCATCATATCGGCCAACACAGTAGTGAAATCCACGCTGGCCAAGTTACGCTGGATTGTCTCGAAGATGCTGACTTGCAGCAGTTGCGCCTCCTGCACGATCAAGGGCGCGGTATAGCCTTGGCGATAGCGATGCTGTCCGTGGGCTACAGCTGCGGGAATGGGCCCGTCAGTCGCTTGTATGGTGCGAGCACGACGAAGCCGCGCTGAAATGCTACTTATCATATCTGGGAGGTACTTCGTGCGCTCTTTCGCGGAAAGCGGAATGTCGGCCAATTCTTTTACCTGTTCCACAAGTTCCAGCCACCGCTGCATCAAGATGGCAACGTCGCGATCCAGAATGAAGCGACGCCTTCCTTCACTGGTTTTGAAAAAGGAAGAGCTGTAAGTCTATTCTTGTCCATGAGCCCAGCCAGTCGCTTGGCGTCGAAGGGCTTCATCAGAACTTCGTCCGCCTGCAAAATAATGGCGTTCATCGCTTTTTGCACGTCAGGATGGTCGCTTACTACGAGGGTCAGCGCGTCGGGCTGGCTGTGACGCATCGCGGTCACGATTGCAAAACCATCTCCTGGGGCCGGCATGTGAAGATCGGTGATAAGAACGTCGAAGCTCTGCGTAGCAATCTGTTTCAGTGCATCCGTCACGCTCTTTGCCGAAATCACATCACAGTTTTGCGTTTCAAGCGACTTGCGCATCAGAAAAAGATCGTTGTCATTGTCATCGACCAGAAGCACTTTAGTCGCTTAATAGAAGAAGGCGAGTGGTTCGGCGAAAAGACGCGGCAACAACGACTCCATGATACGGGATACGGCTGACTGAGTGCTTGCCGTTCATCAGGAAGCGACATGGGTTCTCTCCTACGCAAAAGTTTAGAATCTCGGAAAACCCAAGGACTGTTCAAGAATGCTCATGTTGATAAGATCTAATACAGGTGGTCCATAGCGGAAAAGCTAGGGACGCGGCGCGGCGATAATTTGTCTCGCAGCCAGAGTTCAACACAGCTGACATCGTTCCTACTTCTGTGGCTTTCCGCTTCCTGCACTCGATGTCCTTTAGGTCATCCGCCGCTTGCTTTTTTGCGTAGTCCTCCTGTTTTCGCTCCTCTAGAGTTTCCCCAAGGAGGTTCACCATGCCGATGCCTCAAAAACCATATCCCGTGCTCGACGATCCTTATCCTGATCCTGCGCCCGCGACTGTGTCCGCTGAGCCTCAATCCCTTGGTCCTTCGCTGCTCAACGTCGTCCCGCCCCATCTGCTTACTCCCGGTGCCCGGCCCAAAGTTCTACTGGTCGATGACAACCAGAATCATCTCTATCACATGCGCAGGTCGCTGGAAAAGCAAAACTTCGAGGTGGTTTCCGCCAACAGCGTCCTTACCGCGCTGGACCATATCGCGACCCAAAAGTTCGACGTGCTGCTTACCGACCTCCACATGCCGGAGGCGGGCGATGGTTTTGCCGTAGTCACCGTCATGCGTCACAGCCAGCCCGACGTGCTCACGGTTGTAGCCAGCGATTTTCCGGACGTGCAAAAAGCGATGGACACGATCCTTTTGCAGGCCGATGAAGTCGTCACCAAGCCTTTCGATGTTCTGCGCATCCCCGGGATGATGGCGAAAAAAATGCGGCCATCCGGTCCTCCCGCCAGGCCCGTGAAAGAAAACGTCGCCAGTATTCTGGACCGCGACGTCGCCATCCTCATGCAACGCTGGCTTACAAGGGTGGAACAGGTACGCGAACTGGCAGCCCTGGCGCTGGCCCCGCAAGAGCGCACCGCCAACCTTCCTGAAATCGTTAAAAGCATTCCCGTACGGCTGCGCGACGTCCGCGAGATCGAAGCCATTGACCGCAACTCTCCTGCGGCCGTGGCGCTTGGAAAATTGCGCTTCTGCCAAGGCTACAGCGCGCCTCTCATCCTGCAGGAGTCCCGCCTCTTGCAGGTCAGCATCTTCGAGACCATCCAACGCAATCTGGCAACCGTGGACTTCAGCACCGTGTTGCCCGATGTCATGATCATTGCCGACGAAGTGGACTCCCAGTTCAAGCAAACCATCGCCAGCTTTCTGACCGTTAGGGGCAGCGCCAGCGCGGCTGGCGCGGTGTTCGCCTGAGACCGGCAACTTGGCGATTACCCTAGCTTGGATTTAGGCGGCGGAGCGGCTTCAACATCCGGCACGCTCTTGCATGTTCGGAATAGGGCCCGGACCCATCTGCCGAAACGGGAACTGCCGTTCACTTTCCAATCTGCCGTCCGAGAGGAGCAGTGGTGATTGGTTGTCAAATTGCGAGGACATCGCCCGAGGAGTCTATTCCTTGAGCCGCTCCTAATCCGGAGACTGTAAAACCCGATGCCGTCCCTTGGTTTGGCCATGATCGTGAAGAACGGCGCGAAGACTTTGCGCAATTGCATTTCGAGCGTTGCGGGGATAACAGATCAGATTGTCATCGCGGATACGGGTTCTAGCGATGGAACGCCTCAGTTGGCGCGTAACCTGGGGGCGGAGGTATTCGACGTCCCCTGGCAAGACGATTTTGCCAAGGCCCGCAATGCGGCGGTTCAGGCCCCAACCACCGACTGGGTGCTGGTAATGGACGATGACGAAGAACTGGATCCACAGGCGCGCGATAAGATTCCAACTCTCCTGGATAATGCCAGGGTTAGTGGCTACTACGTTACGCTGAGGAACTACCTTGCCTTCGGGTTTGGATCCGGCGGACATGATCGTAGCGTGAAGCCGAACGACTCCACCATCTTACGAGCGGCACGGGCTCGGGCCTATATAGACTTTGCGATTTGCCGGCTGTTTCGACGCCATCCCGAAATATATTACGTCGGGAGAGTGCGTGAACTGGTGGAGCCACGAATCCATGCGATCGGTCAGGAGCCGGAGCACGCAGGTCTCGTGATCCATCATTTCGGCATTCTGTGCTCCGCTGAAGAGCGCCGGGCGAAGGACGGGCATTACCGGAAACTGGGCTGGCTCAAGATCAAAGATGCACCCAACGATCCGCAAGCCTGGATCGAGCTAGGCCAGGTGGAATATGAGCAGTTTAAGAACTACTCGGTTGGTATCGAGTGTTTCCAGAAAGCCCTGGCTCTTAGCCCTGAGCGCTCCCCCGTCCCTTATCTTTCTCTGGCTAATCTTTACCTCGAGATCCACGCCTATGATCGCGCTCTTAAACTTCTCTCCAGCGTCGCAATGTCGGGTCGGGCAGCGGCGGGCGAAAAAGAAAATATCTGCGGGGATGCCTTCTATAACCTGGGACGGTTGAAAGAGGCTCGATCCGCCTACCTTCGTGCTCTGGCGTTTCTGGCTGAGGACACACGGGTACTGAGTCAAGTTGGGCTTGACCGAGGTGCGGGGATGGGATTGAAGAAGAATGGTCTCGCTCGGCTCACTCGCGATGAGGCGAACCCCGACGAATTCGAGGTGCATGATCGCATCATGAAAGCCTACCTGCTCATGAACCTGACGCAAGGCGGCCTTGGTCGGCCCCCGCAACAATCGGGTCCAGATATTGGAGAATCTGCCGGCGCGCGGTATCACCGGGACCGGCGTTGTGGCGGCGGTGGCGGTAGGCCTGGAGACCGGAATCATCAAGCTGCCCCGCATCGACACTCCAGATCATTTATTGCACCTGCTGAACGGCATATCCTTCGGGGAACATGACCTGAGGGAGGCGGGAAAGGCGATGGGCGCCATCCGGGCCGGGCACAGGACCCTGATAAATGATGTGGGGATCGACGACTCCGAGGTCAAGACGATGTACCTGGCCGGGGCTTCCGGCACCTACGTCGATCCGATCAAGGCACAGACCGTGGGGCTAGTTCCCAGGGTCCTAAAAAAGACCGTGCAGGCGGGCAACACATCCCTCATGATGGCCTACGACATCCTGGTGGACGACAACGGTCTGGACCATATGCAGGATGTGGCCAACTCCATCGCCTCCAAGCACATCATGTTCGCCACCAGCAAGGTGTTCGAGGACCATTACGTCAACGAGCTGGCCTACTGGGACGAGGGGATGCCGTTCGAGCTCTTCAACCAAATGCTGGTATCGGCGGGATACGCGCCCATGCCAGACATCGTCCGCCCCAAGGAAACCCTGCGCATCGTAAGCAGCGATATCCCGGTCATCGGGGACCGGGGCCTAAAGACGCTGGAGGATGTCGGCGTATATCTCATCGGGTCCTTCGAAGGCTGCATCGGCTGCAAGAAGTGCGAGATGGAATGTCCGGAAAGGGCCCTCAAGATACTCCCGATGGGAAATGACCGGTTCAAGGTCCGGATCGCCACCGAGTTCTGCCTCGGCACCGCGTGCAAACACTGCGAGTCGGTGTGCCCGAAGAAAGTTTACCAGTTCAGCAAACTAGCAGTAGTAAGAAGAGGAGATGACCAGTAAGTGCGTATCCTATCAGTCGTTGACAACACGTCGGGCACGTCATTCAACTATTCCAAACTGGTGAAGCGCCTGGACCGGCCGGACAGACATTTCCTTTCTGAGCACGGGCTTTCCATCCTGGTCGAGACGGACGAAGGCAAACGCGTGCTTGTCGACACCGGGGCCAACCCGATGGTATTCTCACACAACCTAAATCTCCTGGGCTTCAAGCCCAGCGACATCGATGCTGTATTCATCTCCCACGGACACTACGACCACATGGGCAGCCTGGTCTCGATGATCGATGCCGGGGTGCCGATCTACGGCGACCCGAACATTTTTTCGTCCAGGCGGTTCGCCGTCGCCGTCGACGGGACCCAAAGGGACATCAGCGCCCCGAAGGAGCTCATCGAGGCCCTGTCCCGGGCCAAGCTCCACCTGTCCTCCGCGAGCATGGAGATAGTCCCCGGGGTAAAGACCTCCGGACGTATCGTGCGCGAATCGAAGTTCGAGGTGCAGGACCATTTCCTCAAGGAGGAGGAACCTGGTTGCCAGATCAATGACGAAGTGCTCGAGGAGCAGGCCCTGTTCGTCCAGACCAAGAAGGGCCTGGTCATCGTTTCCGGCTGCGGTCATCCGGGGATCGTCAATGTGGTCACCCAGGCCAAGAAGCTGTTCGACAAGCGCATCTACATGGTCATCGGGGGGTTCCATCTAAGTTCGGCGAACAAGGACCGCATCCTAAAGACCATGGACGGACTGAAGGCGCTGGGCGTGGACCGCATCGCACCGACCCACTGCACGGGCTTCGAGGCCCTGAAGATGATGTCCGACCGGTTCGTCGGTTTCGATATGCTGCCATCGGGCAGCGAGATAACCATCTAAACCCCTATCATATCGGGAACGAGCCTTTTTGTCCTCGTTCCGACCAATTTATTCCTGCATGATCATTCAGAGGCCAGCCGATCCGGATTGGGACGATCTGGTCCGTGCTTTCGGCACTCCCGAGTTCTCCGAGCAGGTCAGGGACCTGCCGGGGACGGCCAGCGAGCTCGACGCCCTGGACTGCTCGCGGGGTTATCCTTCTGATATTCACCCTGGCGGGTTCGTGCATATTCGTGGGAAGGAGTGACCTGTCAGAGTGGTCCCTTCCGATGGGCCAGATCCGGACCGAGGAGGGCATCGTATATGCAGCGAGGAGGGTGGCCATGGAGCAGGTCGGGGCGAACATCGAACCGGTCGGTGTTCCCCTGTGCGAAGGGCCCTGCAGCGTATGGGTTCAGCGATCATCCTGAGATGGTACCTGGTGGTGGTGGCCGAAACTTCCTCGAGCGCATTGCACCCCATGAAAAGCGCCCAGGGCGGGGAGGCCCGCCCGTTCGACCTACCTCCAAAGGTCGAGGACGAGGCGATGATGGGATGGATGCGGGAATTGCATCTCGCGGGGATGAGGTTCATGCGCTCAATGGATGCATTGGACGGGATATGATCGGCCAGCGAACATTATTCTCCCGGCAAGGCCGAATAGATTCATATCATGGAAAGGAACTATTTCTAACGCATGAGGTGAAACGATGGAGGAACACGAAAATAAACCGGAATGCGCGGTGTGCGGAGATTCCCGTATCGGCCTGGACACACCCTCCAAGCTGTGGGTAAAGGACCGATTCGTGGACGCCCGGGGCATAGACGCCATCATGGAAGAGGTGTTCCGGATGCGGATCAAGGACCGGAACCGGATCATCGAGGAACTGATGTCCAGGTTCCTGGAGATGAACGAGATGGACAAGTCCCTGGACCGGGAATACCGCCTCGCCCTGATCGACGAATACGAACGAAGGCAGCTGCCCTACCTGTGAAGGGTTGGAACATTCGGAGGACTTATAGGGTCGCAGGCCTTCCCAGGCAGGAGCAAGATGACCTGGGCAGCTGACCTTTTCGAGCTTTTCGAGGGCCTGGATTTCCTCGAGCAATCATACGAGCAGATGCTTAATGACCGGTTCACCGAGGAGGTGCGGCTCATCGATGCTAACGAGAGCCGGATGCTGATCGACGAGGAGGAATGGCCCCTCTCCTTCGCGGTAAAAACCCCTAAGGGGTGGAAAGCGACCAGTTTTCTGCTGCGAAAGCCCAAGGTGGAGATCGTCGAACGCTATGAGGCGCTTGGCGGAGAGATCTTCCAGACGGACAGGGCGGAGTTCGCCGCGGCGATGCGGGAGCACTTCTCTGAAAGGCTGCTGCAAATGGTCATCCCGGCGATAGAGGACTTTTCGTCCCCACGCTGTGCCGGCGTCCAGGAGCTTATTTGCGAGGTATGGGGCGAGCGCATAGGCCAGGGTTGCCTGGATGTGGCATGCGGCTCAGGTCTCGGATCCGCGGCCCTGAGACAGCTGGGCATGGTCCCAATAGCCTATGACAATGACCCCGGTCTTCTGGCCCTGGGGATGATCAAGGGGCGGCTAATGCCGGAGGGGACGATGTGCATCGATGCCACAAGGGCTAGCCTGTTCGCTCCGAAGGCGCCATTGGGGCTCATCCTCATGGCCGGTTCCATGAACGATTTCAATGAGTACGTATGGAAGCCGATAGTCGAGGAAACGCTCAGGCTGACCGGCGAGACCCTGGTAACTGTCGAAACGGAGAAGGAAGCGGAACGCGTCAAGCGGTGGTGTCTCGCCCAAGGGCGCGAGGTCAGGATGTACGAGAACAACCGCGACCCCTTCTACGACCGGTGGGTCTGCGTAATATCGTGAGCCGTGAGCCTGGTCATCCCGGAACAGTCGCAATATTTAGCACTGTCCGGACCGCCGATAACGCACAAGCGATTCCATAAGGAATTATGATTATCTCCTTTCAATTGTTAATTTATCAATTAGAGAACATTTTGTCATTTAAGTCATAAGAACGTAATAATTGCGAATTATATTGTTTATGTATGAATAACGATATGGTTAAGTAAATCAAGAATGCTTCGAATGTGAAGAGGTTAAGAATGACCGATTACGCTGAGCTTTCCGGTAAAATGGTTGATATCCTCGGTCTGCAGGACCGAGCCGGTGGCGGTGACCCTGATAAAAAAGGGCCAAGAAATCCCGGAGGGATACGTGGTGGTGGAGACGCCGCTCCGACATTGCCAAACGATCATGAGGGCAAGAAAGGGTGAAAAGCTGGCTGTCCCGGCCGGAAAACAGGCATGTCCGGTCGGTGCTTCGGCCCTGGGCATGGTCCCGTTGCCAGAAAAGGTCAGGTCGGGGGAGTTCCACCACAGCATGGGAATGTATGAATCTGCCAACTCGGCGGCCAAGACGATCGCCTCCAGGCCCTCACTGGAGACCGGAAAGCGTCATCGCCACTGCGATCGCTCCGTTGAGCAGGGCGACTGTGGCGCCGGATGTGATCGTGGTCGTCGGTCTGCCCGAGCAGCTGTTCTGGATCGCACCAGCGGCCGCGACCTTCCAAGAAGGGGGTCGGGTGACCATGGAAATGGCTGCTGTCCAAGCGTCCTGCGCGGATTCGACCGTGGTTCCCATCATCACCGGGAACATCAACATGTCCTTGGGCTGCTTCGGATGCCGGAAGACCACCGACATCGCCCCCGAAGAGATGCTGGTCGGAATACCGGCCTCCAAACTCGAGGAGCTCATGACCGCGATAGAGAAGATGGGCGCAGGCGCGATTCCCAAGTCCAGGGTCAAGGCCTAGTGCGTTTCGGCCGCCGGCCACGGCCGCAACCTCTTTTTTCTGCACCGTCAACAATTTATATGTATCACGCTAATTTGTGAAACATTGTAACAAGAATCGTGCTAAAAACGCTCGATTTTTGCAATAGTCGGTGGGGAAATGGACGAAATAGACCTGAACATCCTGAAGATGTTGAAGCAAGATTCCCGGGTGAGCCTTGGCACGATCGCACAGAAGTTGGGAATATCCAAGGCGACCGTTTCTCGCCGCATATCAAAGATGGAAGATGACGACCTGATCTCAGGATACACGCTCATCACCAATTCCACCAAGCTGGGCCTGATGCGGGCCATCATAGGGGTGGAGGTGGCCGGTTCCTCCCTCACGGAGGTCATCGAGGAGCTCAAGAAGTTCGAAGAGATACAGAACATATTCAAGGTGTTCGGCGACCACAGTCTGATCTGCGAGGTCTACACCAAGAGCGTCGATTCCCTCTATGACCTCATCCAGAGCCGCATACTCAAGGTGGCGAGCATCCAGAACGTGGAGGTCGACATCCTGATCGAGAAGATCTCCCTTAACCCCGATGCGGAGTTGGACATGCTCAGCAAGGTCTCCTCCACCGTCTAGCGAACTTGCTGGGACGGTCTGCATAACCGTTATAATCGGCGAGAGCATCCACCGTCACATGAGCCGCAGGGTGAAGGTGGCCGCGACCGGCCCGGAAGGCAACCGCTCCGAGGATCCTGAAGCGACCCTGGCCCGGATAGAGCCCCTGACCAAGAGGGCGGGCATCACCCGCATCGCCGACATTACCGGGCTGGACCGGATCGGCATTCCCGTTTTCTCCACGATCCGCCCCACCGCCGAGAACGGCGCCATCTCCATCTACAACGGCAAAGGGCTGACCCAGACCCAGGCCCGCATATCGGCCATCATGGAAGGGATCGAGAGGTACAGCGCGGAGCTGCACGGGGACGTGCTGGTCAGAGAGAGGATGGACGAGATGCTGGCCAAGGACAACGCGGTCGATCCGCGCGAGCTCATACTCCCGATCTACACCAAGATGAGGCTAAAGGACATGCCCATCGCCTGGGTGGAAGGAAAGGAAATAGGAGAAGGCAAACCGGTCATGGTCCCGGCCAGCGCCGTGTTCCATCCCTACACCTCTATGGCGGACCTGCAGCTGTTCCGCAGCAACACCAACGGACTGGCGTCCGGGAACACATTGCTCGAGGCCATCCTTCACGGGCTGTGCGAGGTCATCGAGAGGGACGCCTGGTCTCTGGCCGAGGTGAAGAGAAAGGTGGTCTCGGACGTGTCCGTGGCCCAGGACGATGGGCTGTTGAAGGCGACGATGGAGCGCTTCACCGCAAAAGGCGTCGAGGTCCACCTGAAGAATCTGACCAGCGATATTGGGATGCCGGTGATCGCGGCCGCGGCCGACGATGTCCAGCTGCAGGACGCCGGATTGCTGACACTGGGCATCGGTGCGCACCCGTCCCCGAAGGTCGCGGCATTGAAGGCGTTGACCGAGGTGGCCCAGAGCAGGCTGACCCAGATACACGGGGCCCGGGAGGACGCGGTCATGGCCGAAGGCAACCGGAAGCTGGGATACGAACGGATGAAACGCATGAACCAGCTGTGGTTCGGGAAAGCGGCCACGAGCATGAGCATCGAGGACATGGAGGGCATAGACCGGGGCGATGTCGAGACCAACATAGAGGAGGCGGTGTCCCGGATACACAAGACCGGGCTCAGTTCGGTCATCGCCGTCGACCTCACCCGGAAGGAGCTGGGGATACCGGTGGTCCGGGTCGTCGTCCCCGGCCTGGAAGTGTTCTCCATCGATTCCGACCGGGTCGGCAGGAGGCTCGTGGAGGCCGGAAAGGAGCGCCCGGGGATGAGGCCGGTCGTCTTTTTGGGCATGAGCCTGAAGCTGTCCGAGGCCAGGGAGATATTGGATGCCGACTACCGGCCGCCCATCAAAAGGGGCGACCTTCCCCTGCTGGACGAGAAGGTGCGGTACGTCGGCATCATCGACGGCGTCTTCATGAACGACTGCTCGGTGGGGCACCGGGAGATAATGGCCCTGCTCAAGAGAGGGGTGACCGTGGTCGGCGGCGGCAGCATGGGCGCGCTGAGGGCCTTGGAGCTCAACGACATGGGAATGATCGGCGTCGGCAAGATCTTCGAGCTGTACAATAACGGCGAGATCGAGGGAGATGACGAGGTGGCCCTGATCTTCAACCCGGAGACTAACGATCCCCTCTCGGAGCCGCTGGTCAACATCCGGGCAACGTTGGCCTTGGCGGTGGAGAGAGGGCTTCTGGAGGCGGACCTATCGTCCTCGATCCTGGAAAAGGTGAGGGCGGAGTTCTACCCGAGACGGTCGATGCCCCTGATGGTCGAGCTTGCCCGGGGCGTCATGGACCCGGCGGCCTTTCAGGATTTTGCTGATTTCGTAGAAAAATCATCATTTGACCTCAAAAAAAGGGATGCTATCGCGGTGCTGCAGGAGATCGCAAAAATCATGAAAAATGAAAATCGGGAAAATTCACGAAAAATGAAAATTCCTTAAAATCAGAAACGATTATTAACGGCCTTAAATCGAAAAAAATTAACCCCGTTAAAACTTGGACCTGGTACGTCTGGTCGATGTTTTTCTCCTCACTATCGTTTAGGCTGGATGGATAATCCATCCAACATCAAGCTTAAATCATGTTGCTGGATACTATACCCTCGCAAGGGGAGCCGATTTTCACTAGATTGATGCAAATCTCTAGTGAATGTTGAGTTATTAAAAAGGAGGTAAAACATGGCAAAGTACAAGGACAAGGTGGACTTGTATGACGACAGGGGCAAAGTAATCGAGAAAGCAGTGCCCCTCGAGGCAATAAGTCCTCTATACAACCCAGCCATAAAGCGAACAGTTTCTCTAGCTAAGAGAACGATCGCAGTCGACCTCGCCGCAATTGAGAAAGGTCTCAAGAACGGTGCAGTCGGCGGTGGAGTTCTGCGCGGAAGGGAAATGAACCTCGCTATTGTGGCAAACGCAGAGAAGATCGCAAAGAAGACCAAGGAAATCCTGAAGACCACCAAGGACGATGACACAGAAGTCAGAACCTTGATGGACGGGAAGAAGATGATCGTCATCGTCCCGGAGGTCAGGTTGGACGCTGGTGTAGAGTACACCACCGGATTCACCGCGGCCGCCGCAGCAGTGACGCAGGTCATTCTAGACGAGTTCGACGTTGACATGTTCCAGGCGAGCATGGTCAAGGCCGCCGTCTGGGGAAGGTACCCGCAGACCATCAACTTCCAGAACTCGAACCTGAAGTCTATCCTGGATGTTCCGCAGCTGAACGAGGGTGCAGGATACGCCCTCAGGAACATCATGGCGAACCACATTGTTGCCCTAACCGGCAAGAGCGCCATGAACGCCGCAGCACTGTCCTCGATCTTCGAGCAGGCAGCATCGTTCGAGATGGGCGACGCTATCGGCCCGTTCGAAAGGCAACAGCTGCTCGGTCTCGCATACCAGGGATTGAACGCGAACAACATCGTCTACGGCATAACCAAGGACAACGGCAAGACCGGCACGGTCGGTACAGTCGTCGAGTCCATCGTCGGCCGTGCGATCGAAGACAAGGTCATAAAGGTCAAGGAGAAGTTGCCGTCTGGATTCAAGACGTACACCACCAACGATTTCCCGTTGTGGAACGCGTACGCCGCCGCCGGACTGCTCGCAGCAATAATGGTCAACGTTGGAGCTGCCAGGGCATCCCAAGGTATTCCGTCAACCATCCTATACTACAACGACCTGCTTGAGCATGAGACCAGCCTGCCCGGTGTGGACTATGGCCGATCGATGGGTACGTCCGTCGGTATGTCATTCTTCTCGCACTCGATCTATGGTGGCGGCGGCCCGGGTCTGTTCCATGGTAACCACGTAGTTACCAGGCACTCGAAGGGATTCGTCAACCCGGTCATCGCAGCAGGATGCTGTACTTAGATGCTGGAACCCAGATGTTCTCTCCGGAACACACCTCATCACTGGTGAAGGATGTATTCGGCGACATACCTGAGTTCAAGACACCGTTGAAAGTGGTCGGCAAGGAGGCCAAGAAGATCAAGGACCTGGTGGCCTGAAAATGAGTTCTGCTTCCGCTTCGGAACAGATGCCATTACCGGAGATACTGATTTTCCCGGCCCGGCTCCTGAGAGCTGAGACCACCGAGAAGATCCTCAACCGGATCATGCGATCTCGAACGTCAGGCACATCACCGTGAGCGGAGAAGTCTTCCAGCAGTCTTGAACGCGGGTCCGGGCAAGGGAAAGCCGGTCAACCATCCCGAACAACAGAAGATTACTGTCAAAGGTGATGTGGTTGAGCTGAGGCTGCTCGTCGGCCGGATATTTGTCGAGATCAACGATATCGACAACGTGCCCAAGGCTATGGAGGACATCGAAGAGGTGTGCAAGGAATTGCTGCCTTTTGGATTCAATCTCGAAGTGGGGCGGTACTCGAAATTCAGACCAACAGTCACCGACTACAAGAAGAACAGGTGATTCACATGGCAAAGTACGAAAGACAATTCTATCCAGGTATGTCTGTGCCGGCGAAGAACAGGCGCAGGTTCATCGACCCCAGCAAGAAGCTCGAGAAGCTTCGAGAGGTCGCAATGGACGATGTCGTGAAGATCATGGGCCACAGGGCGCCAGGAACCGACTACAAGTCGATCCACCCGCCACTGGACGAGGGCACAGAGCCCGACTGCTCAGTAAGACAGGTCGTCACGCCGATCGAGGGTGCCAAGAAGGGAGACAGGATCAGGTACATTCAGTTCACCGACTCCGTCTACTTCGCTCCGGCGATCCCGTACATAAGGGCCCAGATGTACATGTCCAGGCTCCGTGGGATCGATACCGGTACCCTGTCCGGCAGACAATCATCGAAATGAGGGAAAGGGACCTCGAAAAGATCGCCAAGGAGTTCATCGAGAACGAGACCTTCGACCCGGCCAGGACTGGTATCCGTGGAGCAACAGTGCACGGACACGCATGCAGGCTGGACGAGAACGGGCTCATGTTCGATGCCTGGCAGAGATACCGGTTCAACGCCAAGACCGGCATGGTCGAGTACGTGAAGGACCAGGTCGCAATCCCGTTGGACAAGCCGATCGTCATCGGTAAGCCGATGGACGAGAAGTGGCTCAAGGCTCACACCACAATGTTCCGCGCGGACGATGTGGACATGAGGGCGGACCCAGAGGTCATGGCCCAGAACCTGAGGATCCACACACTGAGGACCCTATGCGGCTACAAGCCGTTCGACGTCAAGGGGGAGTAAACAATGGCAAAGGAAAAAGAAAAACTGTTCATGGCCGCCATGAAGAAGAAGTTCAAAGAGGACCCAACTGACGTCCACACGAACTACTACTCCTTCGGCGGCTGGAAGCAGTCCAAGAGGAAGAGGGAATGGGTCGAGCAGGCGAACAAGATCGCCAAAGAGCGCGGCATCCCGATGATGAACCCAGACATCGGTGTCCCGCTCGGACAGCGTGTCTTGATGCCCTACCAGCTCTCTCACACCGACATATACGCTGAGGCCGATGACCTGCACTTCGTCAACAACTCTGCTATGCAGCAGGCGTGGGACGATATCAGGAGGACCGTAATATCCGGTCTGGACACCGCCCACAACGTCATCGAGAAGAGACTGCAGAAGGAAGTCACCCCGGAGACCATCAACCACTACCTGGAGACCGTCAACCACGCTATGCCTGGCGGCGCAGTCGTTCAGGAGCACATGGCTGAGTGTTCCCCGGCTCTGACCGCGGACTGCTACGTCAAGGTCTTCTCCGGCGACGACGAGCTCATGGACGAGATCGACAAGCCGTACAGGATCGACATCAACAAGGAATTCCCGGCAGACCAGGCCAAACAGCTGAAGGACGCCGTCGGAAAGTCCCTGTGGCAGGTCATCCGTTGCCCGACCATCGTTGGAAGGGTATGCGACGGCGGTACGATGTCCAGATGGTCTGCGATGCAGATCTCTATGTCCTTCATCAGCAGCTACAAGCTGGCTGCCGGTGAGGCTGCGATCGCGGACTTCGCCTACGCAGCGAAGCACGCCTCGGTCATAGAAATGGGTACCATGATGCCAGCAAGGAGGGCCCGTGGCCCGAACGAACCCGGCGGAATTCCGTTCGGATTCCTGGCTGATATGGTCCAGTCCCAGAGGAAATACCCGGACGACCCCTGCAGGCAGGCCCTCGAAGTAGTCGCACTCGGTGCGGTCATCTTCGATCAGATCTACCTCGGAGCGTACATGTCCGGCGGTGTCGGTTTCACCCAATACGCAACCGCAGCCTACACCGACAACATCCTCGAGGACTACGTCTACTGGGCAGCTGACCTGGTCAAGACCAAGTACGGCGGGCTCACCAAGAGCAAGCCGACGATGGACCTGGTCAACAAGCTCGGGTCCGAGATCAACTCCTACGCACTGGAGCAGTACGAGAAGTACCCGGCAGCAATGGAAACCCACTTCGGTGGATCGCAGAGAGCGACCGTTGCAGCCGCAGCAACTGGTATCGGTGTCGCAATGGCTACCGCCAACGCGAACGCCGGTGTCAACGCATGGTACCTATCCATGCTCCAGCACAGGGAGAGGCTCGGAAGACTCGGATTCTACGGTTACGACCTGCAGGATATGTGCGGCGCGTCCAACTCGCTGTCGTACAGGTCCGACGAGGGTCTCCCGCACGAACTCCGTGGCCCGAACTACCCCAACTACGCCATGAACGTCGGTCACCTGCCAGGCTACGCCGGTATCGCTTCCGCCCCGCACGCTGCGAGGGGAGACGCTTTCGCCTGTAGCCCGCTGATCAAGATCGCGTTCGCTGACAAGAACCTCCCGTTCGACTTCGCCAACATAACGAAGGAGCTCGGCCGCGGCGCACTGCGCGAGTTCATGCCAGCCGGCGAGAGGACGACCATCATACCCCCGATGTGATCCTGAATGAACGTCGGAGACTACGCCAGGTACAAGAACACCGGGACCGTTGGAAAGGTCTTGGAGATCAAACAGGAGGCAGGGGTCGAGTGGATTCTGCTCGACACCTTCAACCTCTACTACGACTCCATGACCCTCGAGCCTGGCTCGGCGCAGGAGTACAAGACGTTCTCCGTCAAAGAAAGGACAACCGGGCTGACGGTGGAAGACATCGAGGCCATGAAGGAAGAGATCGCCAAGGTTGAGCGGTATGGTTCGATAACCGCCTCCGGCGGCGGTTGAATCCTTCAAAACAAACCCTTTAACTTTCCATTTTTTTGTATTTCTGTCAACTGTCCATTCTGGTAGGTATTATCCAACGCCTCTAGTATGCTGGGATAGGTCCCTGGTCTTTGCCTCGGGCTGACCGGCTTTGCGGAACGATCAGTTCAGCCCAACCTCCGGCCAGGCCTAACGCTGCGCATTGCATCGCGATGACCACATGCTGTCCAAAGCCATGATCAATGGTTCACTGGCGACACTGTCAGCCCACGGAACGATCTCATCGATAATGCATCTGTAGACGTTAAGTTCAGCCTGACGTCATCTGTCATTTCTTGTTCTTCTCGAACCATTTCTTGGCGTCGTCCATTTTCCAGCCCTTCTCCTTGGAGAACAGAAAGCTTAGGACCTGCGTCCCGACCTCGCATTTTTTGGAATCGTAGTTGCCTTTCGGGCATCCCACCAGCGCCTTGATCCCCTTGTCTTCGTCCAGGGTTATGGTGCGGATCGAATCCTTGTCAAAATTGTCAGTGCTCTCGTGGCCGCTCCTGATGTAATCCTTTGTCTCTTCCCAGGGCATCTAAAACACCGGTGGCTATCCGACAATCCACTGTACATCAATCTATTCCGCCCCGGCAGCGATAATGTGCTGAGTTGCCGTGCAGCTGATGCGTTGGCAAGATCTGCCCGAGATCTAGGGAGGATCCCGACTTTGAGGCCTTACTTGGAGTTGAACCCCACCAGGATCGAGGCCAGCTTGGGGTCGTCCTCCAGGTTGTAGTTCGTCTTGATGACTATGTCGCTCGGGGGCGATGGGCTGCAGGAGACCACCTCGGTCACTCCTTTGATCGTCGTCAGATTCCGGGAAAGACACCGGAGGCATCATCCAGTGCTCTCTGGACACCTGCTTCTTGTCGGTAAATACCACGAAGTCCTGGCAGAGGAACATGACATTATCCATGTCCTTGTAGCGCTGGTGTTCTCCGGGAAGGACTTCGGTCCCTAGGATCATGCCGTCGTCGTCAAGCATGAAAACCGTCGGCTCCGGTGGCGGCCGGAACGTCACGTCCTTGATGATGCAATCACGTGGTCCTTCTTCATTGCTCCTCGAGGCCCACGTTGAACACCTTCGTCCCCATCTGGGACTTGACACCTCTTTCGGCCTCTAGTATCTCTTCGATGTCCTTCTTGGTCAAAGGGAAGACTATGCGGGTTCCTTTCATTCCCTTGATGATAATGAGTGCCTCATCAATCGCTGCCATCACTACCCAGAATGGCCTATCGAATAATATATGCTTTCCCCGACGGACGGACGTGGATCTGCTAGAGTGGCCGTTAACTGCAAACATGAGTCTGGAGCTCATCTCGAAGCAGCAGCCAGAGGTCGTTGCCGCGCTGTACAAGCTCAAAGGTACGGTGTTCAAGGAGGGGGCGCTCAGCGTCAAGGAGAAGGAACTGATCGCCGTGGCGGTCACCGCGCTGCTCAAGTGTGACGAATGCATCGTTCTGCACGCCAAGAAGGCGATGGAGGCCGGGGCCACCAAGGACGAGCTCCGCGAGTCGCTCCTGGTGGCCATGTTCCTCGCCGGTCCGAGCGACCGTTATTTGGAGCGACCAATCGACGAGATCATCGGCTGATGTTCTAGCTTTCGAACGTAAGGGTACGCTTCTCTTCAGGCCCATCCCGGTGACCACTTCCCCGGCCTTGATCATGGCCATGGGGACAGGGCAGGCGCTGTGCTTGAGGAACTTGCCCCATCTCGTAAATGGGGTTCTCCCCGAACGGCATCTTCATGATGTCGAACATGCGAAAAGAGGCATCTCCTCGTTCATCTTCTTGACATGCGGGCACGAGCTCTGGATGCTGTAAGACAGACGGTCTGTCTTGGTCCATGGTGACGCTCGATCTTGTCTGAACTGACAAACTCCCAGTTCGGAGCATTACCGCCACGACCGGACCCGCCTTTGCTAGGACTTCGTCCATGCCCTACGCATGAATGAATGGAATAGAAATGCCTTTGGCATCGTTGGCATTTTCTGTGGAAGCACCCCGGAGGTCAGAACCTGTCCTTTCGGGTCTTGTTGAGCATCTCGAAGACCGCGCCCTTGCCCACATCGAGCGTTCCGATGACCGCTATCGCCTCTTTCTTGCGCATGATCGGGACGACCACCACGGGCAACCCGCGGAACGGACCGGTGGTTGCCGTCTTCCTGATGATGGTGTTCCGCTTGAGCGATTCCTCCAGCAAAGGACCGGTGAAGTTCGTGTCCACCACCTCTCCCTCGTCGCACCTTACGCCATAATGGTTCTTGCTCCGCATGGTGACCGGGAGCCGTCCCAGCAGTTCATGTATCGCCAGGGTGAGGCACTTGAGCTCGTCCGCCTCGGTGTCCTGTGAAAGCAGGTTGGTGCCCTCGTTCCAGCACCGCCGGGATTGGTTTCCCAGGGCAAGCGCCGAGGTCACCGCGCCTTTCTCTGCCGCCTCGTAGGAGAAAGCAGAGCCGATGATGACGACGTCGCCGTCCTCTATCTTGAACTTGCTGCGCAGCGGGGAAACGGTCTCCTGGTCGGGGAAATCCTCGTCCCCCGGGAACACGATCTTGCCATCCTTGACGATCAGCGTGGTCGCGCCGACCGCTCCGCCCGGACCGCCTCATCACGCTGCTCGCAACCCATCTTGATCCGGTGGGCCATGCCCTTCACCAGCACGGCGCAGTTATGCTTGCCGAGGGTAAGGTCGGACATGTCCACCGACGCCACTTCCACCCCGGACGTGTCCAGCTTCTTTCTTCCCCGGTCGGTGATGACCGTCCCCATTCTGGTGTTCTCCACTGACCCTTCCCGCACCATCTTGTCCAGTATGGTGCGGATGCTGCCCTTCCCCTATCTGGAGCGCATCCGCCAAGGCCTTTCGCCCTATCGGACCTTGGCTGTCAATGACCTGATAGGCCTTCCAGATGTGGAAAAGACTGAATTTGGGTGTAGGTCCACCGGCAAAATAGGAGTTGAACGCCAATGACATTGTGGATGGATATATAATCCATCCATTTAAACCTTTTTTTGGTCGATTTTCCACCCTTAGGAACGTGTCGACCACTGGCCTGAGAAAGCGAACATTCTGGTTTTTAAAGAACCATCCCGCAAAGTTAAAAGAGGAAGGGCCTAGATACTAATCCATGGACCCAACATCAGGTTGCCGATAGTTAACAAAGTTAACGATAATTGACCATCTGGGAGTAAGTATATTAAGACTGTTTAATCATCCGGGAGTGATATGTCCGAGAATAGTGAGATTTTTGTCGTTGTGGACAATATCAGCAAGATCTTCAGCGGCACCCAGGTGCTCAGGGACATCAGCACCACCATCAGCGTAGGCGAGGTCTGGGCCTGATAGGAAGGAGCGGCTCCGGCAAGTCCGTACTGATCCATGCGCTGAGGGGTAGCGAGGAATACCGGCCCACTTCCGGCAAGATAGTCTACCGCGTCAACCATTGCGAAAAATGCAATCGCGTGGACCTGCCCGAGCTGGGCAAGAACTGCACCCGGTGTGGCGGGCCGACCCACATCGAAGAGGTCGATTTCTGGGGGCTGGACGAAAGGGACCCGATGCGCATGGCGGTCAAGGAGCGCATCGCGATCATGCTCCAGCGCTCCTTCGCACTGTACGGGGACATGTGGGTCATCGAGAACATCTTCGAGGCCTTCCCCTCTTTCATCGACGAGAAGGCCAAGATACAGCGGGCCATAGAACTGCTTCAAATGGTCAACATGACCCACCGCACCACTCACATGGCCCGGGACCTTTCCGGGGGCGAGAAACAGAGGTGCGTCCTGGCCCGTCAGCTTGCCCGCGAGCCGATACTGTTCCTGGCGGACGAGCCGACCGGGACCTTGGACCCGCAAACCGCGGAGATCGTACACAAGGCCTTGATCGAGGCGGTCAAATGCCAGGGCATGACCATGGTGGTGACCTCGCACTGGCCCAAGGCCATTGCCAGGCTGTCCGACAAGGCGATCTGGCTGGAGTCTGGTGAAATGGTGAAGAGGGGCAGCCCGGAGGAAGTGGTCAAGGAGTTCGAGGTCGGGTTCGAGAAGACCACCGAGATGCTGGTACCGGTGGGTCAGCCGATCATCAGGTGCACCGACTGCCAAGAAGTATTTTTACTCCATCGTTCGCGGCGTGGTAAAGGCGGTCGACGGGGTCTCGTTCGATGTCAAGGAGAAGGAGATATTCGGACTGGTGGGCCTGAGCGGCGCCGGAAAGACCACCATGTCCAACATGATCTCTGGTCTCACTCCCGCCACCGGAGGCAAGGTGGAGGTCCGGATCGGCGATGACTGGATTAACATGGCGGAGCTGGGGGAGTTCGGCCGGGGCCGGGCGACGTCCTACATCGGCATGCTGCACCAGGAGTATAGCCTGTACCCGTTCAACACCATCCTGCAGAACCTGACCGTATGCATCGGCATGAAGATGCCCGCCGAACTGGCCAAGATGAAGGCCATCCAGGTCCTGAGCGGCGTGGGATTCCTGTCGAAGGACATAGACCGCATCCTCTACGCATTCCCGGAGACCCTTAGCGTCGGGGAGAAGCAGAGGGTGGCGATGGCCCGGGTGCTTATTGCCGAACCCGAGGTTCGTGATCCTGGACGAGCCGACCGGCACCATGGACCCGATAACCCGGGTCTCGGTGGCCAAGTCCATCCTGAACGCACGTAAGGAGCTCAGGGGAGACCTTCATGATAGTCAGCCACGACATGGACTTCGTCACCGACTGCTGCGACCGGGTGGCGCTCATGAAGGGCGGCAAGGTCATCGCCCTCGGGGACCCGAAGGAAGTGGTCGCCAACCTGACCGAGGCCGACCTGGTCGGGGATCCCGGCCCAGTGACCTGCGGGGTAAACCCGTGAAGGAGAGCATCGGTCGCAAGACCCGGTTCGTGGAGTGCCGGGAGGCGCGGGGTCTCGGTGTCGGGGGCAGTCTGGCCCAGAAGGCCACCATCTCCGAGAGCGGAAGGCAGGTGGTGGCGGTGGCCATGGGCCCGGGGAAGCGGCATATCACCAAGCCGGTGTGCGAGATCACCTACGAGCTCAGGGAAGAAGGGATCGACACCAGTGTCATCGTCATCAACGCCGGCTCGGGCGTACCGGTCGATGCGCCGGACGCCTCGACCGGTTCCATCTTCGGCCTGGACGAGATCGAGATCAAGAGGATGCAGCAGTTCCGCATCGCCCTGATCCACCTAGGCAACGTGAAGGCGCACATCATCTACAAAGCCCGGCTCATCCTCAGGAACGTGGACATGCCGGCGGTTGTGGTGTGCCAGGCGCCGGTGGACTTTGAGGATTTCGCCCGCATCGGGGTCAAGACCCGGTACGTCATGCCCAAGCCCGAGAACATCGGGACCAAAGGGGAGATAGTGGAGATCGTGACCGGCGTCATACGCGGGTCGACCATATCCCAGTCCAAGCTGGACGAGATAGTCTCCAAGGTCAAGAAGCACATCTGACGTTTCATTCTTTGACGTTGAAACCGATGATGTGGGTCCAGTGCTTCGTATGGGTATATCCCCGTTCGAACCTTACCCAATCGTCCCCGATGGTGGAGATGCTGCCGGACGTCACATCCTGCACTCCCTTGATCTTGTCCAGGAAATGGAACTCCAGCTCCGGTAGGACGAAATAAGGCTCGCCCACCATGGCCTTATCCCCGTAGATGATGAAATCATTGCTGATCCTGCATACGTCGTCACGGTCCTTGAACTGCTCCTGGCGGTCGGGGGTCAGATACTCTCCGATGACCTGCTTGTTCTGGTCCTCGATGTAGACGATGTTGAACTGGTCACCGATGAGCGGGATGGAGGAGCCGATCACTATGACGAGCACTACCTCTCTGCTCATCGTCGCCCAAACCCCGCGGTTGATGAACGGCATCGGCCGCCGCACGCCCCATGGGACTCGGCCTCCCTTTCGATGGACTCCAGGCGGGACCTGTGGCCGGGTCCAATAACCAGACGTCCATCACGCCGGGGATGGCGCGGAGCGTTTCTTCGACCTGTCTCAGGATCGCCTCTTTGTCCATGGGTATCAAGAGCGGTGCATTGTCTATAAAACAGTTGCAGGGTGTGCCCAACGCGAAGGCGGTAGCTCAGTCCTCCCACGGGTCTGACCTTCGATCACCTGGAACCCCATTTACGGTAGCCGGGTAGCAAGGATTATTAACGGTCTGAAGCATCACATGGAAGGACCAGATGAGAATACTTGTCAATGGCAGGTCGGTGGAAGCACCGGAAGGGGCGGCGGTCGGCGACGTGATCGCGGGAGAGCCCTACACGCCTGGGACCATGGTGGCGGTCATCCGCCCTATGGACAAGGTCCGGAAAGAGACCGACGAGTACAAATTCACGACCACAAAGGGGTCGTTCGTCCTCAAGCTGAACTCCTCGGATGCGGCCAACGCCTGGAGGGCAGTTTACGCGCAGACGGTCGACAAGTCGGTGCGCTGGGCCACCTCCAAGGTCCTGGCGGTCGGCTCGTTCCCGACCAAGCTCACCGCGGTCATGGGCAAGGCGAAGTATTCCAGATACGAAGCATTCCTTTCTCTGGGCGGTTTCGATCCCAATACCACTTACATCATGCTAGCCCGGTCCGACCATGAAGGAGAGTATGGCCTGGCGGGAGGGGTGATCGGACACATCACCAAGGGACGGCATGTCCTCTCCGCACTGAAGGAGGCGGACAAGGTGCTGGAGGTCAGCCCCATCGTCCTCGAGCTGAGCTCCAAGGACGCCTTCGCCACCACCGACCTGGGGACCAAGCTGGAGGACGGTATGAGCGTGGAGTCCTATGTCCGGGTAAAACTGGACAAGCGTTCGCCGGTCAGCTGCGAGCATTTCCTGGTCTCGGTCAGGTCCGGCACCCTGAAGCTCACCGAGCGCACCGCCTCCTACACCGCCAGCTCCAGCAGCATGGACGTTTCCCTGATCGCCGAGGCCAGCGATATCCGGCAGCCGGACATGGTGACGGTCAGGAACAGCGGCTCCGGGACCGGCCGCATATACATCTACAAGCTGCGCCGCCAGATCAACCCGAGCCACAGCACGGTAGGAATGGCGGTGGCCGGTGAACAGCTGATACACCTGGTGCCGGAACACGCCGAGGTCACCGTCGTCACCGACCCGGAACGGATCATGACCATAGGCCTGACCCAGGACCAGGCCATGGCATTCCTGGAGTCCAAAGGTCTGATGCAGAAAAGGACCGGGGACGGCGCCGGCGACAGCATGGTGGTGGAGCAGGAGCCGGAACTGACCATGGATGCGGCCATCTCTCCGGAGGTCGAGACCTTCGGCGTGCGGCCCGACCAGATAAGGGACGTGTTCCTGGCCGATGACGTCGCGCCCACCACGGCCCACTATATCCGCAAGATGACCGGGATGGACCACAAGCCCATAGGAACCATGAAAGTGCATTTCACGTTCGAAGGGATGCCGCTGGTGACGTTCGAGGGAAACGCCTCGGTCGCCTCAGGCCTGATCCCGGAGAACACGTTCATCATCGAGAAGGGAGTGGCCCGGGGGGAGATCGGCGTGACCAACATGGCCCGGCCCAACCGCGGCCTGATGGGCGTGCGTCTCGAGGCGAGCAATGAGTTCGGACCCACCGGAGAGGAGGACCACGGGACGAACATGGCGGGATATGTGGTCTCCGACCTGAACGCCATGATGTCAGGCCTTAAGGACGGCGACATAGTCTATGTCCGCGAGGTCCCCCGGCCGGCGGCCCCCAAGGCCAAGAAGGCCCGGGCGAAGCCGGCGGAAAAAGCGGAAGGGACGAAGTCCAGCCCGAGGAAGAGGGTGAAGAAGAATGACCCAGCAAAGTGAGACCAGGTACATCGTGATCGCGCCCAGCTCCTCCATCACACCGGACCAGATCACCCGCTTCATCCACACCATGGCGGTCGAGGTCCAGATCAAGGAGACCTGCTTCGGGGTCATCATCCAGGGCGAGCAGGAGGTGGTGGCCAAGGTGCTCGCCGAGGTCAGGAAGCTGGACCCTAACCGGCTTTTCTCCAAGGTGCGGGGCTACCCCATCGGTGACGCCCGCAGATGTCGGGCCGAGCACGGCTCCAGACCGGGCTTCACCCAGCTGGAGAAGGAATGGAGAGGCCACCTGCCGATTATCGAGGCCGGCCTGGAGTGCGCGGAGAAGAACGGACCGGTGTGCGAGGTGCCGAAGCGGAAGAAGATCCCGGTCTCGGAGTTCAAGAAGATTTGCGACGAGGTGTGTCAACAATGAAGGTTTTCAAGTCCCCCCCAACAGCCTGATCCTTTTCGACCTCGTGGAACGTTTCGGGCACCAGCCCCTCAGCATAATGGGGGCGCTCAAGGAGAAGGTCACTTCCACGGAGATAGAGTCGCCGCCCCTGAACGTCACCGTCGACGACGTCAAGAAAGGGCTGAAGTACGCCGGCATCGAGGTCCCGTCAGGCATACGCGGCCGGCTGGCGATCTACGGGCCGCTGATCGACGAGGCGGAGGCGGCGATTTTCATGGAGGACGCGCCTTATTCGTTCGGCTGCGTCGGGTGCGCCCGCACCAACGAGATGGTCAAGCTCCTGGTGCGGAAGAGGAAGATCCCGCTGCTGGAACTGGAATACCCCACCAACGACGAAGAGGCGAAGGTCGCGGTGAAGAAAGTGAAGGAGTTCCTGGAGGGATTGAAGAAATGATCAAGATCGCACAGTTGTCCTGCGGGACGGAGTACTCCGGGGTCCAATCGGAGATAGAGCACGCCGCCGGGGCGGTGGGTGGGAAGATGGTCTATCCGGACGTCGATCTGGAGAACATCAAGTCCGCCATCGACAAGTTCGGGTTCAACCCGGTCTCCCCCCAGCTGAAACTGATGATCGCCCGGGGGATCAACCTGGCAGAGGGACATTACGACGCTGATGCGGTGTTCATCGCGTCCTGCTTTCGCTGTGCCGAGGCGGCGCTGGTACGTACGGAACTGAGGAAGTACATCCAGGAGCACACCCGAGCTGCCGGTGGTCACATACTCTTTCACAGAGAGGACCAAGTCCGCCCAGATGCTCACCCGGATGGAGGCCCTGGTCACCATCGTGGAACGGAAGGAGCTGCTGGCCCGGGAGCGCCAGGTGGGCCTTACCGCCGGCATAGACTCCGGGTCGTCCACCACCAAGGCCATGGTGATGCGCGACAACGAGATCATCGGCAAGTTCTGGCTGCCGACCAACGACGTCTACGTATCGGCCGAGACCGCCCTGGAGAACGCGTTGAAGGAGGCCGGCGTCAAGCGGGAACAGCTCGGAGGCCATCGGCACCACCGGCTACGGCCGGTTCAGCCTGGGCAAGAAGTTCAACGCCAAGCTGGTGCAGGAGGAGCTGACCGTGAACTCGAAGGGCGCGGTGTGGTTGGCCGACCGGCAGAAGGGAGAGGCGACGATCATCGACATCGGCGGGATGGACAACAAGGCCATCACGGTCCGGGACGGCATACCGGACAACTTCACCATGGGCGGCATCTGCGCCGGGGCGTCCGGGCGTTTCATGGAGATAGTGGCGAAACGTCTGCACGTGGAGATCACCGAACTGGGGACGCTGGCGGACAAGGGCAACTACCGCAATGTCCCGATGAACTCGTACTGCTCGGTGTTCGGCACCCAGGACCTGGTGACCTCGCTGGCCGGCGGGGCGTCCATGGAGGACGTGGCCGCCGCCGCATGCCACTCGGTGGCGGAACAGATCTTCGAGCAGCAGCTGCAGGAGATCGATGTGCGCTACCCGGTCATCCAGGTGGGCGGGACATCCCTGATCAGCGGCATGGTCCGGGCCATGGAGGACACCCTCGGGCAGCGCCCCATCGTACCGCCGCACTCCCAGTACATCGGGGCCGCGGGAGCGGCCTTGCTGTGTTCAGGATTGATAGAGGGACATTGAGATGGAGATCATCGTGGAGGGGCCGGAAAGCTTCGCGAACGACAGCTACACGCAGCTGCTGGAACGGACGCTGGTCGACATGGGCATCACGACCTCGATCGAGAAGGTGAAGATGATCATACGTCCGGCCGAGCCCCTCTTCATCATCTCCATCCGCACCCGAAAGGCCGGCGGTTCCCGGATGGTGTCGGAGATATCCACGATCGAGGAGAAGGAGGGCGGGACGTTCATAGCCATCAACGACGAGAACTTCGCCCCCCGCCTGCTCTCGCTGCTGTGGAGGACGTTCGGCAGGGAGCGTATCGAGCAGGTGACCAGGCTGGAGATATTCGCCAAAGGGGCGACCGCCAAGGACATCGAGTCGCTCAAGCTGGACCCCGAGGAGGAGCTGAAGAAGAAGCTGCTCGACGCCGTCTGGAGGATACTGCCGGAAGGGCTCAAGGTCCGGCACGAGGTGGCCTCCGAGACCTCGATGACCATCACCTCCACCGAAAGGACCCTCACGCCGGAACAGATCGCGCTCGGAGTGGCGACGGAGAAGGAAATGGAGGCCCCCTGATGTACAAGGTCCTGCTGTTCGACGGCGGCGTATACCGCATAAACGAGCTGTACGAGCTGATAGAGGACATCGGCGGCTTCGTCATACAGAAGACCACCATCCAGGTCATGATCACGGTCACCATGGCCATCCCTGAGGAGGACCAGCCCATCATCGAGGCCAAATCGCGCGAGCTGGGCGGGAAGCTGGTGGACGTCCCGCTGGCGGGGACCGAGATAGCGGTGGTGGGCCCCACCCTCGGCCGGCACCACATGCCGCACCCCATTTGCGACATCGCGGAGCAGCTGCGGCGTTACGGCGCCATCACCGTGGTCATGGGCCTGGCCCGCGGAAAGGGAAGGGCCACGGCGCAGATATCCGCGGACGAGAAGGCGATCATCGACGAGTATGACGCCGCCGTGTTCGTTCTGGGAAATTTCAAGGACTGCATCATCCACGACAAGTACCGCCTGTTCCAGGACATCTCCGTGCCGGTGACCGTGGTCTGCGGCCCTGACATCCCAGAGCTGCCCAACTGCGAAGCGCTCGTCTCCGGGGTGGGGAGGAAGGTGGAGCGGATGAGGCGGGCCGAGGAGATCGAGAAGCTGGAAGAGGTATCGACGGCCGTCGACCGGACTATAGCCAAACGCCGCCAGGAGATAGACGAGGACCCGCTGTTCGTCCATCCCTCAGAGATCAAGGAACGTCTGGAGGATATCGAGGCGGTCCGTGAGTCGCTGCGCCCGGCGCCGATAGTGCTTCACTTGGACGGATTGCGGGTGAAAGTCCCGTTCGAGGAGTACGGGAAGCAGATCGCCGACCTCGAGGTCTACGGAAGGAAACTGGGGGACATAGCCAGGATAACCGGCTCCCGCATGCTGGGAAGCACCCTGATACGCATCATGACGGAGTGCGAAGTGAAGGCAAGGGACTCGGTCAGGCACTGAGCCCGGTCGATCGGAAACGGATATCGTTATTACTGCGAGAACCGCATACATATTCGGTTGCTTACGAGGCTCATCGACACAAATTGCCGGTACCCGGGACGACGGCGGAGTCCCGGGCAACGCGTTCATGCGCCGGGCGGGCAGGCTTGGAAGCAGGGTCCAGGCCGCTGCCCCGGATACCGGGCGGTCGAAGTGCCGGAGCCAGCCGGGTGAAATGAATTGACTGACGGGCTATCGACGGACCGCGGCACGTATGTTCTTCTGATCTACCTGGAGGACGAGCATACGATCACGGTCGGCAAGCTCGGCCCGGTCCGGTTTCGGCCCGGTACCTACGCGTACTGCGGCTCGGCGATGGCCGGTTACCGGGGCCGCGTGGGGCGTCACTTCTCGAAGGAAAAGAAGCTGCGCTGGCACATAGATTACCTGCTCCAGGTGGGGGAACCGGTGGGTGCGTACCTGGTCCCTGGCGGTGAAGGCATGGAATGCATGCTGGGCGGCTCTCATTTCCTCGTTGGATGGTTCGGAGCCTATCGAGGGGTTCGGTTCATCCGATTGTTCTTGCCGTTCCCATCTTTGTCGGATCGATGACCGGTCGATAGATGCTTTGACCGGGCTGATAACAGACCTGACAGCAAAGGCGATCAGCCGGAAAATGATTAATATTCAGGATAGCCTAATCAATCACAGTACTGGTATGGTGAATGATCGTGGTAGACCCGAAGGCGGAAAAGATTGAGCACCGGATCAAAGAACTGAACGCGATCAGAGGAGAGTACCGGGCCGAGGCCGAGGAGGCGGACGCCCAGCTCAAGAAACGCAAGATCACGAAAGAAGAGCATGACCGCATCAAATCCAAGTGCGACGAGAAGATGGCGCAGATCGGCGATAAGGTGAAGGCCTGCAATGACGAGCTCCACGGGCTGAGGGACAAGAAACAATGAGGTCCGGACCGGCCTCCCGGGGTCCAGCGGACGAGATGCTGGCAAGGGGGCTGCGGTCAAATGTCAGTTTTCGTCGTGAAAATGTCGGAAGATGGGTCAGAAAATCGCCTGGAGCGGGCCTAATCTTCTAATACTTCTCGCTCAGTGAATTATTATTGCCCGGAGGCGGAATGCGGTTCCGGACAGGACAAGTTCAGATGGACGAGGCTCCTCTGCTCGATCCTGTTTCCTTACGTGGCTAAGTCCACGTCCGTCAATAGGAAGGAATCGGGTATTACCCGTTTCCAGACGCGAACCTGCTAAGCGGGATAGGTTCCGTTCAGGCTGAACGGTGACCTGCAAGCAGAAAGGAAAAAACGGCCGCCTGAGAAGAAGGTCATTTTGTGGAATGACCTTCGCAGGTCGTCGGAATCCGGTCCCTCCGAAATCTCCGGGCGAGTTTTCCAGTCGCCGCAATGAACTACTGGCGTGATGATTTTTCGCATCAGATCTGATTCGATGGACCAAACACTGTTTCGTTTACTTTTGCTGATGATATTGGCGAATCGAAGATTAGAAATAGTCGCGGCAGCCTAGTTATATCTAAGCCCGGGGGCGGAATGCATCTGGGGAAAGCAGGAAGGTACCTGCATCGTTTGTGGACGATGCCCAAGGAATCTGTGTCTGTTCCGGCGAAAGCTGGGTCTGAGCGATCGTTCGCGGCCTGCAGGTCGTGAAAAAGACGCTTGGATTCGCCTATGACAAAAAGAGATCGACTTGACCGTCGAAATCTTTGTCTGGCGATACGGAGCGTCCAAGATTCAGGTAAGAGTCAATTCTGCAGAAATGCTCAACCTGACCTGAGGACGAAGTACCCAGTAGGCCACGCAATCCCCGGGCCTACATGCCCTTCTCGTCGGAGGGAAACAGGGGCGAAAAGCCCCTTAACACTACTATACTTTTGACTAGCCATTGCACTAGATAGAATTTTAATACGTTGATATGCTACGGGTTTACAATCTCGTTTATATTATCTTCGAGGGTTTCGATTATGGAAGCCGCTGAGCACATACCCAAGAACCTCCAGGCAGCCGTAGCCAAATTGGAGGATGCCATAGGAAAGGCGAACGTCAAGACCAGCAAGATGGAGAGGCTGCTTTACAGCCACGACCTGGCACCGCTGCCGAACATGGCTCAGCTTGGGTTCAAGAACATCCCGGACATCGTGGTAAGGCCGGGATCGACAGAGGACCTGCAGAAGATCGTCAGGATCGCGGCCGAGGAAAAGATCCCCATCACTCCCAGGGGATCGTCCACCTGGGGATTGGGCGGTTCTACCCCGGTGTTCGCCGGGATACTCATCGACTTCACCGGGGCCATGAACAAGATCATCAAGATAGACGAGGTCAACTTGGAAGTCACTGCTCAAGCGGGATGCACCTGGAAGCAGGTCTCCGAGGCCTGCATGGCTAAGGGCATGTTGCTCGGATCCTATCCCAGCAGCTACCCGAGCGCCACCATCGGCGGCTGGACGTCCACCGGCGGGATCGGCGTCGGCACGTACAAGTACGGCGGTGCCGCGGACAACATCCGGGACATGGAGGTCGTGATGCCGGACGGGACCATCGTCAACACCGGCTTCAAGGGCGTCTGCGACAACATGACCGGCTACAACCTGACCCGCCTGATCAGCGGAGCAGAAGGGACACTGGCCGTAATATCCAACATCACCTTCAAACTGACCCCGGCCCCTGAGGTCGTGCGGCCCCTTACCTATTTCTTCAACGACCTGCCCTCCATCGGACAGCCGCTGCTCGAGATCGCCCACAAGCGGGTCGTTCCTCTGCACATAAGCTTCTCGGACGGGAACCACTTCGAGCTCCTGAAGAAGACGGGCAAGCACGTCACCGAGGTCGCCACCGCGCTCAACGTGGTGCTCGAGGGCGACAAGGAGACGGTAGCGCATGAGGAAGCGGTCATCGACGCGGTCGTGGCCAAGTTCGGGGGCAGGAAGGCCGATGACGCCACCGCAGCCCACGAGTGGGCCGAGAACTGCTACGAGTTCCGCTGCCGCGAGGTCGGGCTCGGATGCATCCCCGGTGAGGTCGTGCTCCCGGTGAAGGACTTCGCCGCGTTCGCCAAGCGCACCTATGAGCTCATGTACAATATGAAGATGACCGGCGCCATCATCGGGATCATGGCGGACCGGAACACCGTCATGTTCATGCCGTACTATCTATTCAACCCAGATGACCTGGTGCAGATGACCGCCTTCTCGTTCAACAAGAAGTGCGGGGACATCGCCATGGAGTACGGCGGCCGGCCGCTCGGGTTCGGGGCGTTCTTCGCATCGAACCTCGACGCCATACGGGGCTCGGGCGCAAAGTACATCCGCGCCATCAAGAAGACGGTCGATCCGGAGGACATCATGAACCCGGGCAAGCTGACCGGAACGACGCTGCGCTACGGCATAAAGATCCCGCCGATGCTGTTCGAGCAGGGCATGAACGCCATGGCACTGGCCAAGGTCATGCTCCCCCGTGACACGCAGTTCGATGATAAGGCCGAGGCCTACGCCAACGAGCGCATGATCAAGGAAAGGGCCGAGAAGGAACACCAGCACCCGAAGCACTGATCGTCCTTCGAAAGCGGGCACTGCCCGCCTTCGGTCAAATCACTTTTCAAAACCGTTTCCATATATTTTGACATTCCAAGCGAGCCCAGGCTGTCCTCGGGATAGGAAAAATAGAACAAAGGGGAAAATATTTCCAAGCGGTCACTTGGTGGCGTACTTCTCCGGGCTCGCATCGAACTTCTTCTTGCATCCGGGGGCACAGAAGTAGTAGGTCTTGCCCTGGTACTCCGATTTCCACTTGGCGGTCTTCTCGTCGACCTGCATCTTGCATATCACGTCTTCAGCCATTCTTGTTCACCTCCTCTTTGCTCCTTCTCTTGATTTCAGGGGTATATCTTTTCAGCAGCGCGGCGTTGGACACCACCGATACCGATGATAGGGCCATGGCGCCGGCGGCGATGATCGGGCTTAGCAGTACTCCGGTCAACGGGAACAGGACACCGGCCGCTATGGGTATTCCAGCCACGTTGTATCCGAATGCCCAGAAAAGGTTCTGCCGTATCTTTCTCATGGTCTGGCGGCTCAGCTGGATCGTGGCCACCACGTCCTTCAGGTCATCCCTTATCAGGACCACGTCCCCGGTCTCCATAGCAACGTCGGTGCCGGATCCTATAGCCACCCCGATGTCCGCCTGGGCCAGTGCGGGGGCGTCGTTCACGCCGTCGCCCACCATCATCACCACCTTGCCCTGGGCCTGCAGTTTCGAGACCTCCTTCGCCTTGTCCTCGGGCAGTACCTCGGCCAGAACGTTGGTGATGCCCAGCTGCTCGCCGATCGTCCTGGCGGTCCGGATGTTGTCGCCGGTGATCATGAATACCTCGATGTCCATCTTCTTGAGCGCCTCGATCGCCTCTTTGGCCGAGTCCTTGGGAACGTCCGCGATAGCTATCACGCCGACCGCCTTGCTCTCGCAGGCCACGATGACCGCGGTGCGCCCCCGGCCCTCGAATTCGACCACCTTGGGCTCGACCTTGGTCACATCGATCCCGTGCGACGTCATCAGCTTCCGGCTGCCTATCAGGACCTCCCGGCCCTCGACTAGCGCCCTTACGCCCATTCCCGGCACGTTCTCGAAGGTGTCCGCGTCGGGCAGGTTCTCCGTTCCCTTTCTTGCCCTGCGTACCACTGCCTCGGCCAGCGGATGTTCCGAGCCCTTCTCCGCTGTCCCGGCCAGCCTGATCATCTCCTCTTCCTTCATGTCAAAGGCGGCCACGTCGGTGACCTCGGGCTCTCCTCGGGTGAGGGTCCCGGTCTTATCGAAAACCACCGTAGTGGTGCGGCCTGCGTTCTCCAATGATTCGCTGCTCTTGATCAGTATGCCGTTCTCTGCCCCCTTGCCGGTGCCCACCATGATCGCAGTGGGCGTTGCCAGGCCCAGCGCGCAAGGGCAGGCGATGACCATGACCGAAATGAACGCCGTGAGGGAAAAGATGAACTGAGGCTGGTCTACGCTGAAAAGCCCGTACCCGATGAAGAACCAGAACAGGAAGGTGATGATGGCGATGGATATGACCGCCGGGTACGAAGACTTCGGCCACCCGGTCGGCCAGCCTCTGTATCGGTGCCTTGGAGGCCTGGGCGTTCTCCACCAGGAGGACGATCTGGGCCAGAGCGGTATCCTTTCCCACCCGGGTGGCCCGGACCTTGAGCAGTCCGTTCTTGTTTATCGTCCCGCCGATCACCTCCGAGAACTCCGACTTGGACACTGGCATGCTCTCCCCAGTCAGCAGGGATTCGTCCACCGATGACTGTCCTTCGATCACCGTTCCATCGGTGGGGATCTTCTCTCCTGGCCGGACCACCATCACGTCGCTGACGTCCAGTTCATCCGCCGGGACCTGGACCTCGACCCCGTCCCGGATGATGACCGCCGTCTTGGCCTGCAGGTCGATAAGTCGGCGTATCGCCTCCGAGGTCCGGCTCTTCGCCTTAGCCTCCAGGTATTTCCCGAACAGTATCAGGGCGATGATCATGGCAGAGGTGTCGAAGTAGACGCTGGTGTTTATGAACGACGACGGAAAGAAAGTGACCGCCACGCTGTAGAAATAGGCCGCCGATGTTCCCACCGCGATCAGCGTGTCCATGTTGGCCCTCCGGTTCCTCAGTGCCTTGTAGGTGCCGGCATAGAACTGGTACCCGATCACGAACTGCACCGGTGTGGCCGCTATGAAAAGGATCAGGTTCCCCCAGTCCATCAGGAACTGCACCTGTCCCAGGGAGGTGAACTGCATCAGGAGCATGAGGACCATGATGGGTACGGCGATCGCCAGCGCCGAGATTAGCAGGATCTTCTGGCGGTGCAGCTCCCTGGCCCGCACCTCCTTTTCCTGATCGGAGTCCTGCGATTCAAGTACCTCGTAACCAGCATCGACGATGGCCTTCTTCATCTGCGGGACCCGCACCCGCTGGGGGTCGTATCGGACCGTCAGCTTCTCGGTGGCCAGGTTCACGCTGGCGCTCAGCACCCCGTCGAGGTCCCGGACCGCTTCCTCCACCGTCGAGGAACAGGAAGCGCAGCTCATGCCGCCGATGGAGAGCGTGACCTCGTTGATGATGACATCGTAGCCAGCGTCCACAACCGCTTTCCTCATTTCCTCGATCTTCACCTTTGACGGATCGTAGGTGACGGTGGCCTTCTCGGTGGCCAGGTTCACGTCCGCCCTTTCCACTCCTTCCAGGCCCGATAGGCTTTCCGAGATCGTCTGGGCGCAGGTGGCACAGGTCATGCCGGTCAGTCCGAAAGAGGCGGTCCTCTTTCCTCGTTCCCGGGCGGGAGACCTGTCATCGTCTATTTCCTCACTCATCGTTAACACCATATAGCGTCCTGTTCGAAGTACATAGCGATATACGATTGGCATGTTTTTGTGCAACGAAACATCTCAATTGGCAAAATCATAGTTGGTATTTTCCACCAACACGTTTCGAACGGAAGATTGTTGCTCAGGAAATCTTATAAATTTAATGATGCAATGCGGACGTTATGAATTTAGATGCAACTGATATTAAGATTCTCAAGGTTCTTCAGTCAAATGGCCGCCTCTCATTCAGGCAGATAGCAGAGAAGGTCAAGGTAAGTGTGCCGACGGTCAGTAGCAAGATCAACAGCATGGAGAGCATGGGAGTCATCAAGGGATATCAGGCTGAGCTCGACTCGGAGAAGCTGGGAGGGATCAGCGTCGTTCTGGACATCAAGACCAGACCGGCCGACATGCGCAAGGTCTCCGACCGGTTCGCCGGTGACGAGCATGTGCGCAAGGCGTACATCCTGAGCAACAGTCGCATCCTGATCGTAGTCACGTTCACCCAGCAGCATCTCATCAACGAGTTCGTCATGACCCTTTCGGACATCCCGGAGATCGTCGAGTACGAGCTGACCAACATCATCGCCGTCGTCAAGGAGAACCAAAGGGCGGTCATTAACCCCGAGGTCAACGTGGTCCTGTCCTGCGCTTACTGCAACAAGGAGATAAGGGACGACGCCTACAAGGTCAAGGAAGGGGACAAGGAATACTACGTCTGCTGCCCGATCTGCCAGAAGAACCTGGAACAGAAGATCGAGACCCTGAAGGCCAGGGTCTGATCAGAGGGACGCGACAACCTCGATCTCGATCGTCGCCCCCAGCGGAAGGCGGGCCACCCCGACGGTGGTCCTGGCCGGGTATGGTTCCTTGAAGTACTCCGCGTAGATCGCGTTGACCTCCTTGAACCGGTCCAGGTCGGTCATGTATATCGTGACCTTGATCACCTTTTTCATGGAGGAGCCGGCACGCCTCCAGCACAGAACTGATGTTCTTCATGATCTGTTTACCTCAGCGACCTCTCCGGATGGAGCCAATCTGCCTGTGGCCGGGTCGATCCCCAGCTGCCCGGAGCAGAACACGAGCTGTCGTTCACTATTGCCTGGGAATAAGGACCAACCGGGACCGGTGCGTTCTCGGTTCTAACATTCTTCATGCCGCTTCGATGCACCGCATGGCAAATCAATATACCCATCCCACTTCGAGCTCAAGGTCTGAGAAGCGCCGGCAGGCTGGAAACGTCGGTGATCACCGTGACCTCTCCGAACTCGTTCCAACGGGAACGGTCAGTCGCGCCGGAGAGCACTCCCACGAAAAATGAGCCGGCCGATCGCGCGCACTCCAGGTCCATCGGGTGGTCTCCCACAAGGATGCATCGGTCATTGACCAATCCCATCATTCCGGCCGCCCGGGCCATCGCGATGGGGTTCGGTTTCGCTTCCTCGTCAGGAGTGGTCGTCCCGGCAGACTCTGCAGGGAAAATATTCCGCCAGACCCCGCTGCCGCCAGGGCCGCCTGCGTGTACTTTCTGGAACCTCTGGTAAGGACAGCGATCGAATAGCCTTCCTCGAGCAGTTGCTCGATCGTCTCGGATGCGTTCCCGGGACAGCCCGGGTCTCGCCCACCTTGAGCATCTCGATATCGCTCATCGATCTCCCGACATCCATACACATCGATCTTGCAGGCCTCAATCGATTTCACGGCCGATCAGAAAATTTAACGAGACCAGCAAATTGTCACGCAATCGTTTTGTTGTCTTCCGATATCTCTTCGGGAACTCCGGCCTCTTTCATTCTTTTGAACGTATGGCACCTCATCTGCATGAAATCGATCGTGCTCACGATCAGGGTTCCGTCGAGATCGAAAACAATTCCTTCTATGCGGCTCGGATCAATGTTTGGCATGGTTCTGCACCAGTACTGGAACGTCGAAATCAGGATATGAAATCGATTGTTGATTTTCGTCATTATCGTCGCAGGAATATATTTCCTAAAATGAGGGACTTTTCAGGACGTATCTGGATGATTATTTTTTAGGCTTCATAGTATATAACATTAACTGTAGCATGCTCAAAGACCCTTTTAATATTCACAAAACCACATGGTACAATATCAAGTCCTTGGGTGTTAATAATGAGAGCCAAACTCACAATAAACTATAACAATGTTAGGAAGCGCGGAAACAACATGCCTCTCCCGGGCGTCGGACCACACTCGATGCCACTGCCCGGAGTTGGACCTCATTACATGACCGCTTCCAGGGGTTGGACCGCAGCAGTATGCCGCTCCCCGGAGTTGGACCTCGTTCCATGTCATTGCCCGGTGTCGGACCACACTCGCTGCCGTTCCCCGGATTTGGACCTCATTCCATGCCACTTCCCGGCGTAGGGCCACACAGCATGCCTCTCCCGGGCGTCGGACCACACTCAATGCCACTACCAGGGGTAGGGCCTCATAAGACCTACAAGATGCCATTTCCCGGTGTCGGGCCCCACAGCACCGGTGGCTATACCATGGGTCTCCCCGGCGTAGGGCCTCACAACTAAAACGGACTGATCTCAAAACCATTTCTTTCCTCCGTAAGGAGGAACCTTCATTGCGCCCAAGCGCCGTTCACTGAACTGCGCACATCTTTTCTATGTTCATATGCGCGTCCTTCATCAGTTGCTCATTACCGACGCTCTCGGCCACTTGATAAGCTTCCTGAAGGAACTGAGCGCCTGCTCCTTGTCATCGTTCTCGATATATGACTGGGCGACCTGTTCAGCCATTCGCTGAGCCGCACAGGCATATTGACGGAACGTATGATGTCGATGCTCTCCTTGTATTCGACCTTGGCCCACTCCCATTCCCCTTTCTTGGCGTAGATGACTCCCCGGTAGAGATGCAGAGTGGACAGCATGAGGAGGTCGTTCAGCTTCTTGAAGATCGGCGTCGCCGAGGCGACCATTTCCTCGCCCCGGAGCCAGTCGCCCTCATCGATAAGGATCGCGGCAGAATTGGCCAGGGCGAAACCGAGCGATTAAGGTCCCCGGCCATGCGGGCCAGCCTGATCGCGGTCTCCTGGTACTTGTTCGCGTCGTCATACTGTTTGACCTGCCTCAGGTCGTTCCCAGGCTGGTGCTCACCTTCGAGATCATGCTGATGTCGCCGAAGCGCTCTAGTATGCGGAGACTTCCTTCTTCTTGGCGATTGAAAGTTCCCACAGGTGCTGAGATCAAGCGACCTGGGCGAGCCCGTACATCGATTTCCCATTCCGGTCTCGTCCCCGGGGTCTCCGATAGTGACAGTGATTCAGAGAAGCTCTTGCTGGCGCTGCCGCCAATCGCCCCGTCCGCTCCCATCACCCAGCTTGAGGCCGTAATAAACGTCCGCCAGCGTTTGCTTCTCGTCCGCCTCTAGCGCCAGGTCCAGCGCCTAATTCAAGCGAATCGTATGAATCGTCAAGCCTGGACCGCCTCAGGTCTATGGCACCGATCCTCCGGTTCATTTCCGCCATTGAGACGGAGCATCAACTGGGAACGAGGCCATGCCGATGATCTGGGAGAACCTCTGTATGGCCGCGTCCCAGTCACCCTGTATCTCCATGATCTCGCCCTGGAGGCTGCAGTATCTCCATTCGGTCCCTTTCCTCGATTTTCGGGGCGTTGGACAGGCAGCGTCTTCAGCAGAGGACTGAACTGGACCGAGTAGCCGCGGTTGATGATGTCCCTGCCATTGCCCGCGGCGATATCGATCGCGATGGGATACTCCTTCGCCATAAGGCAATGGTAGAGGGCCTCCACCGACGACGGGGCGGAATTGTCCTAAAGATAGAAACGGGCCGCAGCCTTATGGTAGATGTTGCGCTGCCGAGGGGTGAGGTCGGGAATAGACGAACTCCCGCATCAGGTCGTGCATGCCAATCATCCGTCCCACAGATTCATGAAGGATCGATTTGGCGATCAGGGAGTCGACGGTCTCATAAGAGATCGTGTAGTCGGTGGACTCGAGCTCCACCGCCATCCCGCGGCTCTCGTTCTGGATCTCCTCTTCCATGCTGAAGAACGCGTCGATCATCACCGGGTAGCGGAAGATGGCGGCTATGCCCATGATCCTCTTCTCGGAGATGTCCAGCCTGGAGAAGACCTCCTGCTCGATGAACATCCTGATGTTCTTTCCCAGGGCCAGTTTCGGGTCCTCGATGAATTCCAGGAACAGGGGGTGGCCATTGGTGATGGTGAAGAGCGATTCCAGGTCGGTCTCTGGAAGGGAACGGGTGCGCATCATGCGGAAGCTGCTGTCCCGGTCCAGGCCTTCCATCTGCATTTCTAGCACGAACCCCCGGTGCACCGCCCCCCGGTCGTAGAATGACTGCATCTCCCTGGCGGAACCGATCATCCAGGTCCCGGGGATGCCTTCTATGGTGGTGAGCATCGCCCCGAGAAGCTCTTTCACCCCCTTGTCCGCCTTGTGGATGTCATCGAAGATCATGAGGGAGTTCGACCCCCGCATGTCCATCTCTATGATGTGGCATACCTCCCCCAGCACCGGGTTGTCCGTCTGGGTCAGGTAGTACTCCAGGTTCTTCTTGCCGATCTGGGACAGGAACTCCGAGAGCGGTTTCAGCACACCCTTGTAATCCACCCACTCGTGCACCTTGAACCAGAAGACGTTGATCTTGTCCCGGATGTCCTGGGTGAACTTGGCCAGCAGGGTGGTCTTCCCGATCCCCGGGATCCCGTAGATCATAACCGCTTTGAGCGTCTGCGAGGTCAGGAGGCCCTGCAGCTTCTCCATCTCCTCCTCTCTTCCGAAGAATGTGCGGATCGCCGGTTTCTTGTCCGAATAGTCGACGAACCTCCGTTCCTCCTTGACCTTTCCCTCATGGAACGAGGCGCAGTCGAACTTGCCCCTGGACACGCCCATGGCCAGTTCCAAGAGCGAGTAGCGGTTCGGAAGGTACACGCCTATTCGGGCCACCTCTTCGTCGTGGCCCTCCCCGTTAAGGTCGATCACCTCTACAGGTGTGGACTCGATCGCGGTCTTGAGCTTCTTGCCTTCCTCGAACCCTTTGAACGATAGGAAATAGACCAGGCGGATCGAGGGAAGGCCCTTGACATGCTTGCTCTGGGAGTCGACCGTGCCCTCTTTCGTCATCACGGTCATGATCTTGGCCACATTGTTCCGTCCCACCTCGATGCTGGAGGCGATTCCGTCCTGGGTGACCACTTTAGGTGCGTCGGCGTCCTGACTGAACTTGTGTTGGGCAAGTAGGTGAAGTATCACCCTTTCCCTCACGGTGAGCAATGATTTTCGGGAACCGCGATGCACGGGGGCATCACTCGTTATATAACAATAATAGTTTGCCCTAAATTTGGGCCCCTAGGCAGGGGGAGAAAGGCAATTCAAAAAAAGAGCATGCTCAAATCGGATTTATATACGCTCGGAAAGGGTAGCTAGTCAGAATAATGAAGGAGAGTGCACAATTGGCAGTAAATCACGAGACATCACGAATATCACTGCTTGTTGAAGGTTACCCGAGGTCAGGGTTCAAGGTCTTCTCGAGCTTGTCCAAGGGAAACGCGAACAGCATCTGCATCACCAGGCTTCACCCCGATTACGTGGCCGAGAAGTTCAACGTCAGGAGCCGCAAGTGCTACTGGCTGAGCGGCTGCAAGGGCAAGGACATCATTTCCCCCAAATCACTCGGTCAGATCGTGAAGATGGTCAAGACGGACGCCAAGGAAGGCAAGCCGGTCGTGTTCCTGGACGGTCTGGAATACCTCCTGCTGTGGAACGAGATGAACAAGGTCATCTCCACCCTGGACGAGATACAGAACATCCTGGCGGCGAACAACGGCACCATGGTCATATGCTTTGACCCGCTGACCCTGGAGCAGAACGACCTCAAGAAGCTTTGGGCGCTGTACCCGAAGATGGAACCGATCCCCGAGACCGAGCCGGTGGACGCGCATGGCGCAATAAATATAAAGGAACCCGCGTCCGGGACCGGCGCGATCGCCTAGGGCGATCGTTTCCAGAAATCATCCCATCAGATGATCTCTGCAAACCTTTTCAACCGGGCTATGTCCGAAGGTTCGATGAGGCGTTCATCGATGGGGATGAAAAGGACCGTCCTGGTCTCCATCACGATGTCGTTCAATTCCTCGTAGAACACATTCAGCCGGTGGAAGTCGTTGAACAGCGCCAAATATTCCAGTCCGTCGACGACCACCACCCCGTTCTTGTGCTCTCTGGCGAACACGGCGATGACGTGCTTCAGCTTGTTCAGGTTGTCGGGCGATATCCTGTCCTCGCCCGCCCTTTCGCCCAGCCAAATGAACTGCATGTTTCTCAGGGGAAGCCTTCCCGCCATGATGGCCGGATGGTAGCGGGATATGCAGAGAACATCCTTGCCAGCATCCGCCAGCGACCTGACGATGCTCACTGTCTTTTCCAGACGATCGTCCTTGAGCAGATAGATGCGACCAAAATCAATAACGTGCTCAACGATGCCAGAGCGAACGCTGATTGAAGGGAATGCCAGAATTTCCAATTCGGGCCGATACGTTTGCACTAGAAGGCACCTTCGGACGACTACGACGATTCTATAATCAAATGTGAGATAATAAAGCTTCGCCAAAACTCCTAGATGCTGAGTGTCTTCTTTCCTTCTGAATCGATGCAGGCTACAGCCATATGGGGCGTGTTGAAAGAGTACGTCCACTCTCCGTGGCGGTCGATGGCGATGAGGCCTCCCAGGCCGCTGACCCGCTTTTCAAGGTAATCGATCGCCTCCCGGCCGCCCGGTTCATACCGAGCCCCTTTTCCAGGTTGCTGCATACCCTCCGGGCCAAGCGTGACCTTCATGATCGATTCGCCATAGCCGGTGACGGAAACGCCCGCCGTTTCGTTGTCGGCATAGGTCCCGCAGCCCACCAGCGGGCTGTCCCCCACCCGGCCCGGTATCTTGCCTGGCGTACCGCCCGTGGAGGTAGCGGCCGCTATGTTGCCCTCTTCGTCCATGGCCACCGCTCCGACCGTGCCCATCGGCCTCTTCTGGTCCGGGGGCGCGAACACCGACCTCTGATCGTAGCCTCCTTTCTTCAGCTCGTCCCACCTTTCGATCTCCCTCTCGGTGAGCAGGTCGGAGGTGGGGACCAGCTCCATGCCGATGGACCGGGCGAAGCCAATCGCCCCCTCTCCGGCCAGCATGCAGTAGCCAGTGTCCTGCATCACATGGCGGGCCAGTGTTACTGGATGCCGGATGTTCCTCACTGCCGCGACCGACCCGAAACGGAGGTCCTGCCCTTGCATGATCATGGCGTCCATCTCCACCTCTCCCACGGCATTGAGGAACGATCCCCTTCCGGCATCGAAAGTGGGATCATCCTCTAGGCTGCGGACCGCGGTCTCGACCGCATCAAGGGAACTTCCCCCTGCGGCCAGGACCTGGTGGCCTGCGATCGCCGCCCGGTCGCAGCCCCTGAGGTGGGCGGAATGTTCCTGGTCCGGGATGTCCCATGCCCCTCCGTGGACGATTATCGCTGCCATTTTCGATCTCTTCCAGATTAGTCAAGCGCAGATATCATTCTTGCCGAAAAAATGGGATTAAGGGGTTTGTAGGGTTTCCGGTATGCCAACGGATCAGCCGTTGTTGGTCATCTTTCCGCTGTTGTAGTTGGCGTACCCGTTCATGTCCATCAGCCCGTGCCCGGACAGATTGAAGACGATGACCTTCTCCTCGTTGTTCTTCTTGGCCTCGAGGGCCAGGTCGATGGCGCACTTCACGGCGTGGTTCGATTCCGGCGCCGGTATTATGCCCTCGGCCCGGGCGAAGGTGACCCCCGCCTCGAACGTCTCCAGCTGGTCATATGCCCTGGCATCTACCAGTCCGAGATTGGTCATCAGGCTTACGGTGGGCGCCATCCCATGGTAGCGGAGCCCGCCGGCATGGATCGGGGAAGGCATGAAGTCATGTCCCAGGGTGTACATCTTGAACATCGGGGTCATACCGGCTGTGTCCCCGAAATCGTATCGGTATTCGCCACCGGTGAGCGATGGGACCGATTTCGGTTCGCAGGCGATGAACTCGGTCTCGCACTTCTTCTGGATCTTCTGGCCGAGCATCGGGAAGGCGAACCCGGCGAAGTTGCTTCCACCGCCGACGCATCCGACCATGTAGTCCGGCACGGTGTCGATCTTCTTCAGCTGGGCCATGACCTCTTCGCCGATCACAGTCTGATGCAGCATGACGTGGTTGGCGACACTTCCCAGGGAGTACTTGGTGTTCTTCGAGGTGACCGCCATCTCGATAGCTTCGGATATGGCGATGCCCAGCGATCCCTTGTTGTCCGGGTTCGCCTTGAGGCATTCCCGGCCGTAATTGGTCATCGGGCTGGGGGACGCATGCACGGTAGAACCGTAGGTTTCCATGACATAGCGCCGGTACGGCTTCTGGTCAAAGCTAACCCTGACCATAAAGACCGTGCACTTGAAGTTGAAGAGAGCGCAGGAAAGTGCGAGCGAAGATCCCCATTGTCCGGCACCGGTCTCGGTGGTAAGATTCTCGGTGCCCGGCCTTCATGTTGTAGTAGGCCTGAGGGATGGCGGAGTTCGGCTTGTGGCTCCCGGTGGGGCTGAGGTCCTCGCGCTTGAAATAGATCTTTGCTGGGGTGTTCAGCACGGCCTCCAAGGCGAACAGCCCTTTGTAACGGGCTCGGCCGGCCAAGCCTGGCGTAGCCAGTCTGACCTCCTCCGGTATGGTGATGTACTTTTCCGTGGAGAGTTCCTGTTCTATTGATGTTCTTGGGGAATATTGCTTCAAGCGCTCCGGCGGTACTCGGCTTGCCTAGTTTTCGGGTCAGCGGGTGGTGGTATCGGTTCGGGCGAGTCGGCGGCGATGTTATACCATTTCTTGGGGAGTTCTTCCATTCCCAGATTGATCCTGATATCTTCTGGTTTGAGCGTCATGATCCGGATAATGAAAATGAGGAATATATAACAATGTTGAGTAATAATGTACCAATATGTGCATTTATAATACTTGGCGGGACCATATTTCCGCAAGTGGCGATTAAGTTTGACTTCGACAATTGCCATGTCGATTGACTGTAATTCAGGTCAAAATGAATCGATGCAGATCTGGAAGATTTCGAGATGTTCTAGTGACGATCGACGAGCATAACCAAGTACCGATAGTGTAAATGGCAAGATGTTATATAGCTAAGGTCAAATGCAACCTGGCCCAAAGGTGGTCATCAATGCCAATCATTCATACCGAGGAAGTCAAAAAGACATATGTCACCGGGAATGTCACGGTGCAAGCGCTAAAAGGGCTGAGTATTGACATCGAGAAAGGCGAGATGGTCGCGATAATGGGACCATCTGGATGCGGAAAGACGACGCTGCTCAATTGTTTGTCCGGCATTGACGAAGTGACTGACGGAAAGATCATGATCGATGACAGCGAACTAACATCGATGAATGACGATGAGAAGACCAACTTCCGGGCGAAGAAGATGGGATTCGTCTTCCAATTCTACAATCTGCTCCCGGTCCTGACCGCCTGCGAGAACGTGGAGCTTCCGCTGCTGATCTGCGGCGAGGACCCGTCATTGGCGAAGAAGAGGGCCATGGACCTGCTCGAGCTGGTCGGACTGAAGGAGAGGGCCGTCCTAAGGCCTGCGTCCCTGTCCGGCGGAGAGCGACAGCGGGTGACCATCGCCCGGGCCCTGGCCAACAAGCCGGCCTTGGTGTGGGCCGATGAGCCGACCGGGGACCTGGACAAGAAGACCGCGGACGACATCGTGGCATTGATGCGCCGCTTGAACAAGGACATAGGCGAGACGTTCGTCATCGTCACGCATGATCCAGAGGTGGGCGCCAAGTGCGACCGGATCATCCACATGCGCGACGGCCAGGTGATATCCACGAACGGTCGTGTCGACAGCATCGCGAAAGAGATCAAAGAGATGGGGTGAACGTTTTGAAGGTCCGCTCCATCTGGTAGCACTGGCATCGGTGATAGTGCTGATGCTTCCGTTCTTACATACTTCCCACAGCCTATGCGCTGATAATACGGTGGCCCTGATGATCGTCCTGATCCTCATCGACGCCAACGGGAACAGGATACTGTTCCGTATGTCCGTCAGTAACATAATACGACGTCCGGGACGACCGCGCTGGTCATCGGCGGACTGATGATCGGGACCGCCATCATCTCGGCCTCGTTCGTGGTCGGGGACACCATGGACAACATGATCACCGACCAGGTCACCAAGGGTATGGGACAGGTCGATTTCGAACTGCAATCGGTGAACACCGGGACCACCTCGTACTACAACGGCTCGGCCCTTTCACCGATGGTCACGAACATCAGCTCCACCCAGCACGTGAGGGCGGTGGACACGCTGATAATTTCTACTGTCTCTATACGAGATAATCGTACCCAGCTCTTCACGCCGCAGGTCGCGCTCCTCGGCATAGACAGCAAGGGCATCACGGACTTCGGGGGCTTGGTCGATCAGACCGGCGCACCGATCAGCGACGCCCCGGCACCCGGGACGATAATAATCAACCAGAAGGCGGCGACGGACCTTGACGCCCGAGAAGGCGACCAGGTCCTGCTGTTCACCAATGGCCAGCCCATGCCGGTCACGGTGAGCGCCATAGTGACCGCGGACAACTTCGGCGGATTCAACTCCGGATCCAACGTGTTCATGGACCTTGGGTCCTCTCAGCTCCTGACCGGCCATGTCGGCCAGGTGAACTCGGTCTTCGTCTCCATCGATTCGAAGGGATCCGACGCCTTCGCATATTCCGACCAGGTCCGCGGCGACATCAAGGGAAGCATAGCCGACCTCATGCCCGGAAGTGGGATGGGCATCCAGCTGGACAAGAAGCAGATGCTTGACGATGGCCGGACCAGCCTGAGCCAGTTCACGGACATGTTCTTTGTGCTGGGCTCGTTCTCGGTCATTGCCGGATTGCTGCTGATCGTCAACATATTCACGATGCTGGGCGAGGAAGAGGAAGAGCGAGATGGGGATGTCCCGTGCCATCGGCATGAAGAAGACCCACCTCAGGAAGCTCTTCGTCTACGAAGGCCTGGTGTATGCGTGCGTGGCGGCCGGGATTGGAATGATCGTCGGCGTGATAATGGCGGACGTCATAATAATCGGGATCTCCGGCATGCCGATGTTCGGGGACGTGAACCTGAGCAATTACTTCACGTTCTCCTTCTTCTCCCTGGCGATCTCGTTCGCGGCCGGTTTCATGATAACCATCGTGACCGTCTACTTCGTTACCCGCCGGATATCCAACCTGAACATAGTGCGGGCCATCCGGAACATCCCCGAGCCTGCGGTCAAGAAGGAGGACAAGAAGGCCTTCAGAATGGGCTTGGCAACGTTCGGCATCGGCCTGGTCCTGATGCTGCTGGGCATGAGAGGCAGCAGCTTGGCACTGGCCCTGGGAGGGCTGTCGATCATCGGCATATCCTCCGGACTGCTGCTCCGCCGCTTCATCGGGGACCGGCCCGCCTGGGTCATCGCCGGTGCGTTCGTCCTGTTCGTCTGGGTGCCGAAGGGGGATTTCAAGATCTTCAACTACCCTTCCGGGATCGAGATGCTGATCGTATCTGGCATGTTCATGATCGTGGCATGCCTGCTGATCGTGATGTTCAACTCGAAGTTGTTCGTATCCTTCTTCACCACGATCTTCCGTTTCAAGAACGGATACCGGGCGGTCATCAAGACCTCGATCTCCTATCCGCTGAAGGCCCATTTCCGGACCGGCATCAGCATCTTCATCTTCGCCATAGTGATCTTCACGATCACCGCCCTGTCGATGATGACCGGCATGCTCGGCATCGGAATAACCAAGATGGTCGACGAGACCTCGGGCGGGTTCGACGTGATCGGCTACAGCATGTCGCCGATACCGTACGACCCGTGGCAGCACGTGAACGATACCGCCGGCCCGCTGGCCGCGGAGAACATCTCCGTGATGGAAGCGATGCCGACCACGAACGTGAACGTGCACTACATGCGGACGTACGGGAACGGTACCGTGTCCGAGAATTCGTTCACTTATACCGTGATCGGGGTGGGTGCGAACTTCAACCAGCTGGGGAACTATCCCCTGACCGCTTCAACAATACCGTTTATCCCAACGAGGAGGCGGTGTGGGCGGCGGTCCAGCAGAACAGTTCCCTGGTGATAATGGACGGTTCGAAGTATCCGTCCACGAGCGGCTTCGGCTTCGGGAACGGGGACAACTACCCGATGGTGATCGGTCAGCAGATCAGCATGGTGTCCTCGGACGGCGGCGTGAAGAACGCGACGGTGATCGGGTTCATGAAGCAGAGCAACCTCAACGGGGTGTTCATGTCGACATCGTCGTTCGATGACACCTACCACCCGGTCGGCGTAAGCATGTTCCTGATTACGTTCGCGCCCGGACTGGATGTGGACCATCAGGCGGCACTGTTCAAGCAGGAGTTCGTGGCGTTCGGCGCACAGACCATCGCCATCAAGACCCTCGCCAAGCAGATAACCGGCACCATCGACAGCTTCATGACGCTGTTCCAGGCGTTCCTCAGCATGGGCCTGGTGATCGGCGTGTCTGGACTCGGCATCATCACCATCAGGTCCATGCACGAACGGCGCCTGGAGATTGGTATGATGCGCGCCATGGGCTACACCCGGCGCATGGTCGTGATGAACTTCGCGATAGAGTCGGCGTTCATCTCTGCCCTTGGGATAGCCATCGGTTCCGGGCTCGGCATCATCGTCGGGTACGACATTTGGGACCTGTTCCTGAGCGGCATGGGGATAGATTTCTCCATCGCCTGGGTCCCGATCATCGGGCTCGGCCTGGCAGCGTTCCTGGCCACCGTCCTGTGCGTCATACCGGCGGCCCGCGGGGCCTCGAAGGTTGCACCAGCCGAGGTGCTCCGTTTCGAGTGACCCGGACAAACCCCTTAATAATCTTTATTTTTTTTAGATAGAGACCGTTCCTTGGAATGGCTGTTTTTTAGAAAAACTTGTGCCGGCCTCGTCTTTCCTGGGGGAAAGGTGATAATTGGGGGGAGGAGTCGCAATCGACGAAGTCGGCTAGGCAAGAAAGTTCTTGGCCCTTGATTGGACTTCCTTTCTGATTCATTATCGTTTTACATGGAATATATAACCCGGCCACTGGTTATCACTATTGATTCTGGTAGGGGAGGGCCGCCCTCATTTCAGGGAAATCGTCATGGAACAAGTATCACACCAATTGACCGCAGGAGGCGCACTCCACGCCCCTTCCGGAGGATGTGTACACCTGCCCCGGCTTGGTCCCCTCCCGATACACCGTGATACCTTTGCAATGGAGCTGGTACGCCAACAAGTAGATCGAACGGATATCTTCCACGGAACTCGACTCCGGCAGATTGATGGTCTTCGAGACCGCGTTGTCGACGTACTTCTGGAATATGGATTGCATCCGCACCTGGCGGGATGGTTTGATGTCGTGCGCGGTGACGAACACCTGCCTCAGCTCAGCGGGAATGGCGTCCAAGTCCTGGATGGACCATCTGTCCGCCATCTGCGCCAGGATACTGTCTGCGTCGAGACCGCTTTTCCTGATCCGATCGAAAAAGAACTGGTTGGTTTCGTGCAGGGACTCACCGTCAAGCACGTGCTTGTCGTAGGCGAGGGCAAAGAACGGTTCTATGCCCGAGGAGCAGTTAGCTATCATCGAGATAGTTCCGGTGGGGGCGATGCTGAGCACAGTGGCATTGCGCCGCGGCGAGGCAAAATCGCTGGCCTCGATGTTCGGGAAATCGCCCCTCTGTTCCCCGATGGACTTCGTCGATTCCTCGGCCTGCTCCCTTATCGTCCTGATGATCGACTCCGCCCATTCCTCTGCGCCCTTCGATCCGTACTGCAGACCGAGCTTGACCAGCGCATCGGCGAAGCCCATGACCCCGAGGCCGACCTTGCGGTTACCTTTTACGATCAGGTCGATCTGTTTCAGCGGGTACCTGCTCGCATCTATGACATTGTCCAGGAAACGTATGCCTCCGTCCACGGTGTCCCTGAGCTTGTCCAGGTCCATCTCATACTCTCCCCGCCTCTCCACCAGCATCTGGTCGAGATTAACCGAGCCCAGATTGCAGGCCTCGAACGGCAACAGGGGGACCTCCCCGCACGGGTTGGTGGCCTCGATCTCCCCCATCCTGGGCGTGGGGTTGTTACGGTTGATCTCGTCCAGGAAGATGATGCCCGGGTCGCCTGTGCTCCATGCCAGCGAACATATCTCGTCCATCAGTGAGCCGGCATGGACCGTTCCGGAGGCGAGCGAGGTCCTTGGGTTGACAAGTTCCATCTGGCTGCCCTGGGTCGCCCGCTCCATGAAATCGTCGGTCACCCCGACGGAGATGTTGAAATTGGACAGCGTCTTCAGGTCTGACTTTACCCGCACGAACTCCATTATATCAGGATGGTCCACCCGGAGGATCCCCATGTTGGCTCCGCGTCTGCGCCCCCCCTGCTTGACCGCGTCGGTGGCGACGTCGAACACCTTCATGAACGAGATCGGTCCCGAGGCGGTGCCGCCGGTCGAGGCCACCCTATCCCCGGCCGGCCTCAGCCGGGAGAAGGAGAAGCCGGTCCCGCCCCCGGTCTGGTGGATGATGGCGGCGAACTTGACCGCATCGAATATCTGCTCGATGGAATCACCGACCGGAATGACGAAGCAGGCCGCCAGCTGCTGCATCCTGGTCCCGGCGTTCATGATGGTCGGGGAATTCGGCAGGAACTCCAGGGACCGCATCATCCGGTGGAACTCCCTCGCCTCCGTATCCGCGTCACGGTCCCTTTGGAAATGGTCGACCGAGGCGACATTGCGGGCGATACGCTGGAACATCGCATCCGGGCTCTCGACGACCTCTCCCAACTCGTTCTTCAGCAGGTATCGCTGGCCAGGACCTTCAGCGCGTTCTCGCTGAGCTTGGGGAACTCCTCGGACATCGGAGGTTAACGTTGTCGCTCAAAGGGCATAAACCTATGGAGAATGCCACCCCGGCGGGAGGATTAAGTACTCTCGCGGCCACTATGGCCATGGGTACCTGGTATGCGATACGGCGCAAGCAGCAATCTCCCGCCTGAAAAAGTGATCGAGAAGGCCAAGACGTACTTTGAAAAGCTGGGTCTCAAGGTCGTCAGCCAGGAGCCCGGGAAGCGTGTTGCCTGGAAGGGGCAGGCGGCCGAGTAACGGTCACCGCCTGCGGAGAGCATGAAACCGACGTAGAGGTCCTCACCGAAGCGGGAATTCCAGGTCAGGCAGTTCATCCAGATGATAGGCTGAGGGATCAGAACAGCCGGCCCCCTCTCGAAGGGCCCTTCTCGGTGATGGCCTCGAGAGATCAGCTCCAACGGCGTCGGTTCGAATATCTGGCTCCTTACCTTGTATTTGCCGTCCGTTCTTTGCTGGATGTTCCACCCCGGCCTTAGTTCGGATGTGATCTTCAGCGTGCTCGAGACCACATACACCGGAATGCCCGCCTGCATCGATGCGAGAGCGATCCCGTACGTGCCCACCTTGTTGATCAGGGCCGGGGGAGTTATCGCGTCCGCTCCTAACAGGCACAGGTCAGAATCCCTTGCCTCGGCGTAGACCATCGAATCGGAGATCATGGTCACGTCGATGTCCGATCCGGACAGCAGCTCTGCGGTTCGCTTGCCCTCGCCCAGCGGCAAGGATTCGGCCACAACTACCTTTAGATCCTTCTTCTTCGCGAGCATTTCCAGGACCCTGACCACAGTCCCCGAGTAGGATAGGGTGAGGACCGTTCCCCCGACCTTTTCCATCGCGTTCTCAGAGATCCGGTCAACAGCAGACCGCTCGTTGGCGATGACCCGTTCCACCCAGAGCAGCGCCGCCCGGTCCGGCCCAGGCGATCTGGCCGCTGTTTCTATCATCCGGGCAATATTGCTTAATGGCGCCATCGCCGGTTTGGCTTTCCTCAGAGCGCCAGCGAATTCCAGAAGCCGCTCCTGGCTTGCTTCGTTGTCGGTCAAGATCCTGTGAAGCCCGTCGAGAACATACGCGGCGGTCTCAGACGAACCGGAGACGTAATCCTCTCTCACCTTGTCCGCGAGGGCCGCTAGATCGTTCGGCATGCGATTAGAATAGCTAGCGCCAATATCAATTGTGACCTTGGCTCAAGAAATAGGAAAATCCGGTGTTAGGGTGGGGGCCCTACACCGTCGGGTAAACGACCTCGTCCGAAGCCTTCTCCAGCGCATTTAGGCTGGTCTGATAGTGGTTCTTCGGGTCAAGACTGATGATGAAATTACCCTCCCCGGTCTTCATCTCTGTCTGGACCTTCTTGATGACGTCGAGGACCGGCCGGCTGCCGTTCCACATTTCCAGGACATCCACTCCGTTCAGTACGACGATCCCGTCATGGTTGACCTTAAGGAACTCCTTGACCTGTTCCTCGAACATCTGCAGGTTCATCGGTGGGATGCAGTTGCTCTCCGGCCTGGGCGTAAGCCACTTTGTCTGTAACGGATCCGAATTAAGGCTGAACTGGGTTCCTAGCTGGCTGGGGGAGTGTTTTGATATGTACAATGCCGCCCTCCCTCGTGCAAGTTCCTTCCTTAACAGTTGATGTGTTCGCAATGGCACTCTCTCCTCGATCAAATACAGCTTTCCAGACGAGATCCTCATAAACACCCTTCCTCGCACCCTTATGCTGTACGCTCTTTCGTTAGTGCATTGATGATAGTTGCCCATGTTCTTATCGGGAAAACCGTCATTTTCCGCAATAAAGGCGATAATTCCATGGTCTACAGCGGAACCTTCTAAACTCCCGAAGCATTATTCCCCCGCCCGAGGTCGGTCCGGGATCGATACCAGGCACCATGGAACGAGGGTCAAATATACACATGTTCAAAAAGCGCATCTTCCGCTGATTCCGCGAAAATGGCGAAGTTACGTCCCCGAAGGGTCGATTGTGCCAGGTGAGGGTAGTAGTCCCTTTCTGTTTCAGGCAGCATTCAACTTAGCGCCCTACCTGCCAGTCCTGAGCTGTCATCCCGGCTGTTTGGGCTTGCTCCTGTGAGGTGTCGCCGTTTCACCAAATCCCCGAGAACGTCACCGTCGAACGGATCATCCTATTGATCGGGGCTGTGTCGTTTCTGCGCCCTTGCCCAGGCTCTCGCCCGGCCGCTTGTGCAGTCCACATTTCTCTTGGAGTGGGGAACTTCCTCAGCTGGACCGAAGTCCTACCGTCAGCCGCCCTCCCTCTCCTGGCAAGTCTTCCTAAGCAAAGGAGCTATTAATAATTCACCTTCTGGGTGGTCCAGATTGCCCGGGACTTCCGATCGAGTCGGACCAAAGCCGTTGAGATGCACAGTTTCAGGTGGTCATGTTCGCCCGAGGGCGATAAGAGAAGCGTCAATGGGATGGCTTTCTCGTACCGATCAGGTCTGAGCTCGTTCACTTTCCTCGTAATCGAACGCATTCGTCCCTCATCAGTGAATTCAGGGATGTTCGAGTCGAGAAAGAACCCGAGGCTCACAGACTTGACCGTATCGCTGTTCATCCGACAGGGCGTGAATATTCCAACCCCTGTAGCCTTTGCCAGATGCCGGCAATTGTCGGAATCAATAATGATAATAGCCTGACGAGGTTTATATGCTCAAAATGCGGGTCCATGCTCAAGGAAGTCCAATCAAAGGGTAAAACACACCTTACCGGCTTCGTCGATTGTGACTCCCCTCTCCTCCTCCATTATTGTAAGGGCGAAGTCGGTACAACTTTTCTTACAACTCTGTTAGTTCAAAGATCCCTTCATTCTTGTCCTCATATTTCGTGCCTATATCGGATGATTCGCAACACAAGCCATTCAACTGGATGGTCTAATCGTGATCCCCCCGATCGCATTGTTCGATCGATTACCGGATCGGTTGCCCTGATGGAATGAAGCGGGGTTTGCCATCCCGGAGGAATTCATTCCCAAGCGTATGCCACGTCGCTGAACTCCATCGGTCCTCCCTTGGCATCCACGACCGCTATGATCGAGTTCATCCAGGCATACTTCTCCGATCTGGTCATGAATGAGACTACAATGATGCCCGTTTGCTTGGCTCCCATCTGTTTGCCATGTGATGTGCCGTTCCAGACGATCATCTCTTTGTCCTGGGCCATCATCATTCCGGCCCATTTGCCGAAGGCCTTACCGTCTGATTTTATCCAGACAGTTCAGAGCCCATATTCGTTCCGCTAGGGAACCGTCCAAAACCTTTCAGGTCCGCACTGAACGATTGCTTCATCTTTATCCCATCAGCGTCGACCGATTCGACGAACATCGTCGTGTACTTGGCCTTTTCTCGAACAGTTTCTCTCCCATTGGCATAGGATACCTCAATTATGAGTCCTAACGACCGATATTACTATCTTTTACGCTGCAAGACCGGATTATTTGCTATTCGCAACATCTTATCACTATTATTTTTCGCCATGCCGTATCGATCCATCCACTATGGTCCTCAAATCCATTGATCCAAATTGACACTTTTATTGACGAAACCAGCATTCCCTGATGCAACCAAGATAGGCAAACGAAGGCTGACGGTGTTGGATCGAAGATCTTCTATTGCCGCTGAATATTCAATCGATTGTGCGGATAGGCATCAGATTCCAATCAAATCGACCGATACTAAAGTTTGGAAATCCTGTCTGTTCCCGCCGACCCGATCGAGATTATTGGTCCTTGCGAGTTGTTTTGTCAAGCACGGAAATGCGATTGCGAACATTGGCACAAATTCATTAAGAACGGCAAGGACATTGCCTTTGCCCAATGGATAACGACCTCCATAAGGACAGGCTCAATGGAACGACCAACAAAGGTCCAGATTGTAGAGCCACGGTCCCGGAGGTTTCGTCGAGCGATGATATGAAACCGTATAAGAGTTCGAGACATGTCCAGAAGATCTAGGGGTGCAGAACAAAGAGCTCAAGAGACTGCGATCTGAGTTGGAAGCGACCAAGGCCAAATATTTCGATCTCTATGAACTTGCTCCGGTCGGCTACATAACGCTTGATGACGAATTGAGCATCAAAGAATCGAACCTGGCCGCTTCGTTATTGTTGGGGGTAGAAGGAAGAGACCCTTCATAGACACCGGTTTTTCGAGGTTTGTCCTGCCAAAATCCCACGAATCGTTCATACTGCATTATCGCGGAGTGCAGCAAAATCGGGAAAAACAAGTGGGCACGTTCTCAGTTCAAGGCAAGGATGGAAACGAAATTCGTGTCCGAGTTGAAAGCACCCTCATTGAAAACGGTCCTGAAAAGGGGTACAGATCCGTACTGGTCGATGTTACCAGCATATGATCGAGGTAGAGGCACTCAAACGGGCCAACGACGACATAGAATGGAATGCAAAAGAAAAACATCAGGGGACTGATTAATAGCGAGGAGAGGTATCGCAGGTTATTCAATGGCATTCAATCTCCGATATCAATATACAAATTCATCTACAACAACGAAGGGGACATAGTTCATTGGATCCTTGAAGACACCAACCTGGCAGGACTGAATATTCTGGGGAAGAAATCATTGGAAGATGTTCTGGGTAAAGATGAAACGGAACTCTTCGAGTCCCAATAATCGGAGTGATCGGCTTCCTTTGTTGAAACAGCTTAAAGCCAATGGCCAACAGATTGTTAAAGAATTATATTTTGATTGGTCAAAAAGATATTTCCTTTCGTCGCTGGTCTTGTTGGATGCAGACCACTTCATTACATCAGTAACCGATATCACAGAGATTAAGCGAGCCCAGTCGGAAATAGAAGAAAGCGAAGCCCGCTACCGTAGCCTTTTCGAGAACAATCAGGCTCCCATGCTGATCATCGATCCATCGACTGGCGAGATCCTCGATGCCAACCAGATCGCCTCTGGATACTATGGATATTCGCATGAAATGTTAACAAAGATGCAAAATACAGGAGATCAACACGCTCGATCCAGATGGGGTAAAGGCGGAGATGGCCCAATCACTTGATGGATCGAAGAGGAAATTCGATTTCCGTCACCGTTTGGCCAACGGGGAAGTACGTGATGTGGAGGTACATTCGGGGGTAATTCATATTCAAGGCAGGCCCCTGCTTTACTCGATAATTCATGACGTTTCCGAACGAAAGATGATCGAAAAGGAGATCATAGAGAGAACCGAAGATCTGGCCAGATCCAACGCAGAGCTGCAACAGTTTGCCTATATCTCCTCGCACGATCTCCAAGAACCGCTCCGAATGGTGGTCAGCTACTTGACGTTGCTCGATAAGAGGTTCGACCACCAACTCGATCCGCAGGCTAGGGAATACATCAATAATGCCGTCGAGGGCGGGTCAATAATGCGGCAGCTCATCGATGACCTGCTGGAGTACTCGCGATTGGACGTCGCGGGCAAAGAGTTCGTTCCCGTTAAAATGAACGAGGTCCTAGAATACACGATTAGAGTGCTGAAGATCCCAATTGAAGAAAACAATGCACAAATCGTAGTTGGACCTCTTCCGGTGGTCAATGCAGATGAGATGCAAATGATCCTGTTGATGCAAAACCTTGTGGGAAACGCGATCAAATTCCATGGATCGGAGAGGCCGGTGGTTCAAATTACCGCTGAGCCAGGACCAAGGGACTGGGTATTCACGGTGAAGGACAACGGCATCGGGCTGAACACAGAATATTCCGACAAGATATTCCAGATGTTCCAACGATTGCATACCAAGGATCGATATCCAGGCACTGGAATCGGTTTGGCGATTGCGAAAAAGATCGTGGAACGACATGGTGGACGGATATGGGTCGAATCGGAAGAAGGGAAGGGAGCGACATTCCACTTCACTATTCCCAAAGAGGAAGGGAAAGTGAAAGAATGAACAGGGCCAATTTTCCTTGATTATAGCCAATCATGGCACTAATATCCAGTCCATGTTATTCTCCAATTGATGCAACCAAAAAGTAGTGTTTGTAAATGTGCTCCAGTCAAAGGCGCAGCTCAGAAATCTACTTCTCTTGCATGTCCCGGTTCTTCCATGGTTGCGCCGACGACCCTGGTGGTTTGGCGATTATTACGATGTGATCCACTTTGTGGGGCGAACATCACAACCGAATTTAATATTCCGACGTGAGCATTTTTATCTTCTGAGCCTGGAACATAACCAAAGGCGACATTCGTCTTTCTGAAAATCAATTATGATAATCAGACATTTCGCTTTAAATGTCTTAAAATCCGTTATTATCATATTCGTCAGGTAATGAAATGCCAAGAGTACTTTGTGTTGATGATGATCCGGCTTTGTTGAGGTTGACATCAATCTATTTCAGGGAGGATGACCAGATCAAGATTGTCGGGGTTACATCTCCCAAAAAAGCTTCGGAACTCCTCCAGACGGACGATTTCGATGTGATAGTCTCAGACTATCAGATGCCCGGCATGGATGGTATTTCGTTTCTGAAGGAATTGAGGAGTTCTGGAAATTCCATCCCGTTCATCCTCTTATCCTGGCGAGTGGATGAAAAACTTGCTATCGAAGCTATCAACCGAGGGGCGGATATCTGTCTTCAAAAGAGTATGGACTTTGAAGATCAGTTCTTGGGCCTTAGAAAGGCAATGATTCTGCTAAGCAAGAAAAGGGGATTCGAGAACGGGATGTTAAAGTCTGAACCGGTCTCAGTACAGTGCAGATGAGCTGAACGACTCCCAGCCATTATCCAAGAATCGCTTTGAGCCGCTTCGGAAGATAGCCCCTCCAATAAGCCAGGTTCCGGGGATGGTCTCACTTGTTGGGTGACGTTTTGTCAGTAACCAGACTATGAATTTCTCCCGATTTATTCCCGTTTCCTTTATACCCTGAGATTGACAGTTGAAACACCGAATTTCAACTGGTTTTAGAATTTGACAGGAGATTTTGAGGTGTCTCGACCTCGTCGAAATCGCCCGTTTTCGGGCGATTTTGTTAGGTCGGATCGAGGTATTCTGCCAAAATGGCTTTGTTGATTGCGTTGAAGTTCGAGTAGAACTTCTTCTTCAATCCGTTTCCTGCCGAAACCAGCGTAAGTGTCAATTTTTTCAGAGCGGCAATGATGAATTTCGTTGACATGCGTTTTACTGGCTCAACGAAATGTCGTGTCAAACTGATCATGACCTGAGCGATGAAACCGATCAAAAGGACGCCGTGCACGGCGTCCTCCGACCATACTCGGACCGGTTTGATCTCGATCTCGCTCTTCAACGAATGGAAGAGCTTTTCTATCGCATCCTTGGCCCGGTAGATCCTCAGCGCCTCGGAAGATGGCATATCCCGGTTGGAGGTGAGGCAGAAGCAACCTTCGCGTCCGTCGATGACCTCTCCGAGGAGGAGGCGGAGCGCCTCCGCTTCCGGCAGGTCAGTGAGCCTGGTCTGGTAGTCATACTTGACGTCGACCAGTGGATTGTTGATCCGGAAACGTTTCGGCAATTTCTTTCCCTTGTCCAGGCTGTCCTGGATCAATCGCGCCTCGGCCAGCAGGCGTTCCGCCTGCCTGAGGCGCGATCTCATCTGCTCTTTCTTCAGCTTCTGGGAGAAAAAGTAGTAGTTGATACGGCTGGGGAAAACCTTCTTCAAAGCACAGATGCCAGCCTCGGCATCCGTGCACTCCCAATCCTTCTTCGAGAATCTTTCGAAGTACTGGTCATCACTTTTATTCAATTTCTTGGCGGTCAGATAGTCATTTCCGTCCAGCTCGATCCGCTCCAAATTCTCCCTGTCGTTCGCTCCCCGGTCGAACACGATCAGGGAACCCGGAACGAGCAGTCGCCGGACCTGGCCATATGTGGACTTCATGTGAACTTGGTCGTTGATATTACCGGCCTCGACGGTAAGACCGATTGGAACGCCGTAGGGCGGCGCCAGCATGGCCGCCCCGAGCGTCAGCTGACGCTCGTCCGGCTGGTGGTCTCGCGAATATCCGAACTCGGCCAGGTCGGACCGGTCGCCATACATGGCGATCGATGTCCAGTCCAGCAGGATATCGGTCGGTGGATGGCCTAATAGCTCCAGGACGCGGTCCTGGAGCTTATGGATGATCCTTTCCCGGTTGTGGCCCAGAGTTTCCACCGCCCTATAGAGCGTCTTTTCATCAAATGACTTCAATTCGTACTGTTCCAGCATCTCCGGCTGGTTCAGCCACTGGCTTGCCTGCAGCACACTGAAGTTATCACCCAGCTTGTATGCCAGCAAACCACGCGTGAGGGCATCCAGCGGGATGCCCTTGGTCTTGAGCGGTCCGATGAACTCGCTCAAGCCCAGTCGTTCGTAGAGATTGTCCACCATCAGACTCGGTCCGATGGGAAAAGATTTATTTCCGTTAGGCGTAAGCTGAGCTGTCCTCAGTCTGGACTGTCTTTGCACAATTACAGCAGGGCTGAGGGCACTTCATATCTTTTTCGAATCGGTCTGTTATTAGGATGATCCAGTCATCGATGTTCGACGAAAAACATCAAAAATTGACCAGGTCAAGTGTCAAGGTCAGGTTATACTGACATTTTCGCAGTCAAGTCCCTGGCACGTCCGAACCAACTTTCTCCGCATATCCAGACCTCTCCTTCCATGCGCCGACGACTCTGGCGATCTAGCGACGTTTTCCAGCGTGCTCCACTCCGTTGGGCAAACATTAATAACCGAAGCCAACATTCCGAGGTTCAAGCGGGGATAGCCAAGCATGGCCAACGGCGCTAGATCGAGGGTCTAGTCCCTAGCGGTCCAAGGGTTCAAATCCCTTTCCCCGCACCATTTTTTATTGGGCCGGTCCTGTTTTGCTTCCGTGCATCGATCTGAGAACTTCGTGAATAGAGTTTGCAGCTTAACCTTGGTTACTGCACATCTAAGCATGCCATTCCAGATTTATTTCGGTCGATCATCCATTGGAATTGTGGAAGGGCTCAATATGTGGTCTGGTCCATGGATAGAACTTTTGTTGTGGCCGGCCTGCATATTCAATCAGAGGCACATGACCTTGCTGAGCTCATTGGCCTATCCGAACAGATCACACTCCTGGACCCGTATCAATGAACTCGTAGATGGTCCCCAGGAGCGGCTCTGAGTCCATGTAGTAAAATGTGTTAGGGCCGATCTTGCCGCTCATGAGCACTTCGATTCCCATTTCCTTGAAAGCCGCCAATATCTTGTCCGGGTCGTGGACCGTCGACTGGACATGGTGAAGGCCGCCTCCTCTCTCCTCCAGGAACTCCTTCCAGATGCTAGGGCCCTCAAGGGGTTGTATGAGCTCTAATTGAATACTTCCGTTCTGTGCAACTGCGGCCATCATTGTGGCATCGACCGGTTTCCCGCGCAAGGTAACGCCCGTCAGAATCGGAGGTTCCATTTTGACGGTATACCAAGGGCCAATTCCCAACAGTGTCCAATTGTCCACCTCCATCTGCAGGTCCCTGACCACCATGCCGATCTGGGATATCTCGCCTATTTTGATGCCAGGTAAATCCATTTTGCCCATCTTTCGACCTCTTAACTCATTTGGTCCTCGCCATATAATAAACCCTTGAAACGTAGGATTTTCCAAGGTCAAGCGTCGTTGTTGCAAATCAAGCAATTGATCGAACGGAATATCTGGGATATCGGGCGACTTTACCAGGATTCAGGTCCCGTAGGCATAGTCCTACGGAGTGTCCAGAACGGGCATGTTCGATATCAATGGACCTTTCCCTTGGTCTGTCCCTATGCGCTCCGAGGAATTGCCCAGAATGCCAGGCCTCCAGATCACCATTCTGCATTAATCCGACAATACTGATCTCCGCCGGTCTCGATGTTCGAATAGCCACCATAATAGAAAGAATTCATCGGCGCGCTCGAATAATATAGATGATCCGATGTTTCGTTACATTTTTTATAGATAAATGACTAAAATTATAATGCTGGCGATAAAACTAAATAAACTCGGCAGGCAAGAACGGTCCGTGGCCGATAATTATGCAAGAAAAGCAGGATTATAGGGAACATAGTAGCATCAATGAATCCATCCCCATATTCGTCAAGGACTGGTGGCTCGATCAGGTCTGCGGAGAGAACAACTGGGACGTGGCACTTGTCAAGAAGAACGACAAGATCGTGGCCAGCCTTCCCTATTACCTGAGGAAGAACATCCTGGGACAGAATTCCATATCCATGCCCGCACTGACCCAATTCATGGGCCCTCACATCATGTATCCAGCAAAGCAAAAGTACACCACCCGTATAGCGTTCGAGAAGCACGCGATCCTCGATCTGATCAAGATGCTGCCTCGTTTTTCTTCCTATTACCAAAAGTTTCACTATTCTATCACCAACTGGACGCCGTTCTATTGGGAAGGCTTTCAACAGACGACCTATTACACCACGGTCATCGAAGATCTAGCGGACCTTGACAAAATATATTCATCGTTCGAGCACGAAAAAAGGACCGATATACGATCCGGAGAGGGTGATCTGACCATAGAAACTTCTGACGACCTGGCAGAGTTCCACAGGATCAACACACTGACTTTCAGGAGACAGGGGTTGTCCCCTCCTTATTCCTTTGATTTGATCAAAAGGATCGATGAGGCTTGCAAAGAAAGGGGTTGCAGAGAGATATTCCTGGCCAAAGATAGTTCCGGCCGAACTCATGGGGCAATATATCTGATCTGGGACAAAATGAGTTCCTATTCCCTAATGGGAGGGCAGGATCCAGAGTTCAAGAAATGCAATTCCATCACCTTGCTAGCATGGGAGGGGATCAAGAAATCCAGCAAGGTTACCAAGAAATTCGACTTCGAAGGAAGTATGATGGAGAACGTCGACCGGTTCAACCGGGGCTTCGGGGGCAAACAGGTTCCTTACTCGAGCGTCACGAAGAATTCCGGAAAGGAGTTCCTTCGAAATCTGAAGGACAAGATCCGCAGCCCGTGATCCAATGTCTAGGGATCTGATCGGTATCCTTCTTGAAAAACGGATCTCTTCTGCACACCGCTCATCTCCTTTGCAGTTCAGCGAATGCCTCTCGTCATCGGCGGATGCTGCGCCCCTTCAGCGATCGTAAGGTCAACCTTCTCCAATTGTTCCTTGGCCTTTTCGTAGGAGAGTTGCATGACCTTAAGGGTGCAGGGCACGCGGTGGACATCGAACCCGAACCAAGAGGCTATCTCCTGGATGCTGCGGTGGTACTCCTCGCCGCCCAGTCCGGTGTCCAGCTCCACTATCTTGGAATAGTTCATGCATTGGAAGACCATCCTCGCTTCGTCAATATCTCCATTGTCCCGCAGAAGCTGGATCTCTTGCATGAAATGCCGAAAATTAGCGGCCCACATCGTATTCAGGGGATAGCCTCCCTTGTCCGTCATCAGAAAGTTCAGGTATTCCTCGGTACCACCCAGGACGGCACCGACGCAGTCGTCCACGATCTTGTCCCGGCCATCCTTGAGAATGACCACCGAGGACCTCAGCCCAGTGGTCAGCTCATCGATTTTTCTGAAGGCATTACCGCATAGCCCATAGAAAACGAGCACCGAGGCGCATGACGGCTCCATCCTCCATATCTCGGACATCACCATCGCCCTCAATACCGGCGGCTTCTGGTGCAGTGAAATGGGAAGGATGCGGACTACAACGGAGAATCCCTGGTCTGGAGGCCCTTCTTCGAATGCCGTTGCCTTCCTGTATTCCAAGCGGCCGATCAGATCGGTCCTTGCCAGCTTTTCGTACAGGCCCTTCGATTCAGGCGATTCCACTACTTCCACACGGTCTATGGTCTTGTCGCGGGAAATCAGGTGGACGATCTCGTCCTCGAACGCCTGGCAGCCAATGATGCCCAGGGCTCTGCCGCCCTTCATTGCCGCCGTCATTCACCCTCGCCTCCAATCGCCTAGAGTGCGGTTTCCGCCATCTTCTTGGGGTCGTGCATGGGCTTCAGACCAGGACCGTCCGTTGGCCCGCATCAGGCTCAGGATCTCGGTCTGCATAGGGCTGATGCATTCGGCTCGTTCGGCCTCCTGCTTAGGCAGAACCCTCACTGGCCATTCTTTCTTATCCATCTCAAATCCCCGAGCATGTTCGTCATTTCGGACCGAGGCGGTCAGAAAAGGTCTCAAGACACAGCCTACGCCGGTTTGCACGATCCTTGAGAACCCTTCCTCAATGACCTCTTCATCTTCCCCCTAAAACATTCCCCGCTGTCGTATTTATTACTTCCATGCGGTCCGACTGTTCACGAAACTGTAGAAAGAAAACGCGCTTGGAATCGGCTGTTTGTGAGTAAATATGATGGAAAGGGGATGAACGGGGTTCGTTCCCCCAGTCAAATTCACTTAGGCCCGATGGTTGTCGAACCGGTCCCAATACTCACCCAATATGGACCGTCTGTTCCATTCCCTCCCAATGAAGTTCGACGGGAATCCCGGATCGATCGCGCTTGCCTCGTCCAATATGTTGATCATGCCATCATCCAGCGTGAGATCGAGGCAACCTAGGTCGTCCTCCAACTGGGAGAGCTTCCTTGCTCCGATTATTGGTACCACGACCGCGTTCTTCCTCTGCCTCAACCACGACAATGAAACCTGGGCCGGGGTTCGCCCCAGTTCTTTGGCCACCGAGACCACCGCTTCCGCGACGGCAAGGTTCCTTTCGTCTAGCTTGAAATGGCTCCGGGGCACGGTCTGTTTCAGCCTGGCATCCTCCTCGGCCTTCCCTGTGTTGTACTTTCCGCTCAGTATGCCGGCCCCTAAGGGCGACCAGGCAGCCGCCGTCAGGTCAAGGCTCTTGGCCATGGGAAGGAGCTCTCTCTCCGGTGTCCTCTCCACCAAACTGTACTGGGATCTGGATGCCATTGAAGGCGGTCAAGCCCCTCTCTTCCGCCAGGGTGTTGGCCCTGGCCACGATCCAGGAGGGCGCGTCCGAAAAACCCACATAGAGCACCTTGCCCGCCCTCACCATGTCGTCCAGCCCACGCATCAATTCCTCCAGGGGGGTGACGGGTCCCAGGCGTGCACCCAATAGATATCCACATAATCGACGTTGAGCCTCTTCAAACTGGCGTTCAACGCCTGGACCATGCTCTTGCGGTGGTTCCCCCCTCCGTTCGGATTGTTGGGATTCCCCTCAGAACGTGAACTTTGTGGCCAGGACGAACCTGTCCCGGTCCTGGGAGATGAACTCGCCTACATATCTTTCGCTGGTCCCGTTCGTGTAGCCGTTCGCGGTGTCGATGAAGGTGCCGCCGGCGTTCGACGTAGGCATCGAACATTCTGCGGCTCTCTTCCTTGAAGCGCCCCAGCCCCATTCCTCCGAAGGTCATGGTCCCGAGGCACAGCTCCGAGACCCGCAGACCGCTCTTGCCGGAACAATTTGTAACGCATCGCCGCACTCTCTCCCGAAAGCTCGGTGACGCCCCTATTTGATGATGGTTCGATTATAACCGTGCCAAAAGAGCTCTAAATCCGCTACACTTTTCCCACTCGCTCATCTTTCCTGCTTCACGCTTCATTTTCCAGTATAATATTAAGGACGTCGATAATATATATGCCAGGCGTTATCCAAGACCGGGGAAAAAAATGTCCAAGGAAGCACCGACCTATCAGGGACTTCGCCGGTTCAACATCGCCATGGGACTATTGCACTTTTTCCAGGCGGCTCTGATCCTAGCCATCAGCAGCAGCTACACTTTGCCCATCACGAGTTCGTTCCTCAGGTACAATCCCATCACTCAACATCTCGATCCCACTATCCAGACCGTCTACAACCTTCCGATCGCCCCGATGATTGCCCTGTTCCTGTTGATATCGGCGTCTGACCACCTCATTCTTTCTACCCCTCGGGCCTTCAAATGGTACGTGGCCAATCTGGAGAACCACATAAACTATGCCAGATGGATCGAGTCGAGAATGCGGTCAGCTCCTCTCGGGCCCCAAAACCCCAAAACCCCTTTATTCTCCAAATTAGATTAAATCAAGAGTGCAGCTTCTCAATGATTGGCGCAGTGACAGGCTGCCAGGCCTCTTAGATGGCTCTCACAACGGGATGGCTGTCGACTTATATGTACCACATAAAAAGCTTTGGGTGTTTCACCTCATCAAAAGCTACTCTCAGGAAAGAGAGGTCTCGTGAGCTCAAAGAATATTTAGGTCTGCAATAGTTAGATTGTCGTTTACTAAGAAGGCGCCCTTTCTTTGGCCTAGATAATTCTCAAGAGTAGTGAAAAGAACTTAGAGGTTAGCTAAGGCTCCCAACATGTCTTCTTCGGTATAACGGCTTGCCAAACATGAGCTTTCCCATTCTCATCGCTAGCGGAGCCATCAACGTAGGTCTCACGTGATTTTAGTAGAACTCCAAGAATTGATCGGTCAAGGCTCTCTCATTATCATTCTTTGGCCAGTAATGCTCTGGAATTGATGGCCGTGTGGTGCAAAGATACTTCAGTATGGCATTGCTCTCAGCTAGGCTGAAATCTCCATCTCTGATGTAAGGAACCTAACCTCTTTTGTTGATCTTGAGGTACTCTTCTCCCTTGTGCTCCCCTCCTAACAAATCCAGCACCACTGACTATTAGGGACGCTACCTGCATTGAGAACAGCCTCGACTGCTCTAGAAGGTTAGCTGATAATGTTCCAATATAGTGTAATATTTCCCTCCATTATTTTAAGATATTATGCCTTATTAGTTCTAATGAAAAGGGGTTTTGGGGTTTTG